>JAUIML010000131.1 GCA_030432715.1 Acidimicrobiia bacterium
CCGATGTTGTTCTTGAGCACCTGGTCGGTGCCGCCGCCGATCGAGATCGAGTAGCGGCCCATCAGCTCCATCTGAGCCCAGTGGATCTCCGGTTCGTCGCCGGCCTGGGCGGTGGCCCCGAGGATCGCCATCGCCAAGTCGCCGGCTCGGCGCCGGTTCTCAGAGGCCAGCAGCTTCAGCAGCCCCGGGTCCATCGGCGGCATCTCGCCCCGGCGAATCGCCTGCTGCACCTGCTCGCCCATCCACCCGGCGATGCGTTCGCGGGTGAGGAAGTCGGCCAGCTGCTGACGGACCACCGGGTCGTCGGTGCAGTCGCAACGCTGCGCCAGCTTCCGGAGCTTCTCGCCGGTCGGGATGCGGTTGCCGGCGATGAACGCCGACTCGTTGGACAGCACGGTGCGGGCCGGGGCCCACCCTTCGTTGATCTCGCCCACCACGTTGGCGACCGGGATACGCACGTCGTTCAGGAAGACCTCGTTGAAGTGGGCCGATCGGTTGATCTGCACGAGCGGCCGGACCTCGATGCCCGGCGTCGCCATGTCGACGAGGAGGAAGGTGATGCCCTTGTGCTTCGGCGCGTCCGGATCGGTGCGCACCAGCAGGAATCCCCAGTCGGTGAACTGGGCCGAGCTGTTCCAGACCTTCTGGCCGTTGACCACGAACTCGTCGCCGTCACGAACCGCTCGGGTGCCGAGCGACGCGAGGTCGGAGCCGGCCCCGGGTTCGCTGAAGAGCTGACAGAAGGTCAGCTCGGCCGACAGCAGCTTCGGGATGAACTCCTTCTTCTGCTCCTCGGTGCCGTGGCGCAGCAGGGTGGGGCCGAGCATGGCGATGGTCGCGCCCGGGAAGCCGGTGAACTCCTCGTAGTCGGCGGCGACCTCGCGCTCGATGCGGGTCATCCAGGACTCGCCCCCGCCACCGCCGTACTCGGCCGGCCAGGCGATTCCCGAGTAGCCGGCCTCGAAGAGCGTGCGCACCCAGCGGCGTGAGCCCTCGAAATGGGCGGCGGCCTCGGCCGGGTCGGCGTGGACCGTGGTCGCCCAGGGATCGTCGGGTGTCTTGGGAGTGGCGTGGGCGTCGTACCAGGCGCGCACCTCGGCTCGGTAGCGCGCGTGTTCGGCCGGTTCGGTGATCTCGTCGGTCTCGCTCATCGTGGGCGAGTCTCCCGCCCTGCTCGGATCGACGCCAACCGGGAGGGGGCCTACTGTCCACGCCGTGGAACCACTCGACGGCGAGACCCCTCTGCAGGCCATTGCCCGCCAGGCGGCAGCCGGGCAGCAGAGCTTCCCGGAATCGTCGATGACGTCGCTCGAGCGCTTCCCGTACTACACGGCCTTTCCGTTCGCGTGGTATCCGATCGTGCCCGGCGATCGACTCGGGCGTGGTGAGGTCCGCCCCGTCCGACTGCTCGCTCGCGACCTCGTGTTGTGGCGCGACGACGACGGAGACGCCCACGTGATGGACGCCTACTGCCCTCACCTCGGGGCCAACCTGGGCATCGGTGGACGGGTGGAGAACGGCAACCTCGTGTGTCCCTACCACTGGTGGGAGTGGGCGGCCGACGGTACCAATGCCCGCATTCCGTATTCCGAGCGCACCAACCGCAAGGCCCAGCTCCGCACCTACCCGACGATCGAGCGCAATGGTCTCGTGATGTTCTGGTTCCACCCCGATCCCGACCAGGCGCCGCTGTGGGAGATCCCGGAGCTCGACGAGTACCTGACCGACGAGTGGGCCCCGCTCGAACCGGCGGAGTGGACGGTGCGGTGTCCGTGGCAGGAGCTGGCCGAGAACGGCCCCGACTACGTGCACCTGCGGACGGTGCACGGCGCCGCCAGTGTCCCCGAGCTCGAGTCGCTCGACTTCGACGGGTACTTCAACCACATGCGTTCGACCGTCGACTTCGCGACCCCCCGGGGTCCCACCAGGGGGCGCATCGACACCGACGGCTACGGGCCGGGCTTCTCCGTGGCTCGCTTCTCGGGCATCGTCGACACCGTCTTCTTCAACGTCACGGTGCCGATCGACTGGGAGACCACGTGGTCGATGAAGCTCTACCGCGTGCGCGGGCCCGCCAGCGTCGGCGAGGCGTTGGTGCGCGATCTCAAGAAGCAGATGGCCGAGGACAACGTCGTCTTCGACAACAAGATCCACGTGCCCTCGCCGGCGTTGGCCGACGCCGATGGGCCGATCCTCCCGTTTCGCAGATGGGCGGCCCAGTTCTATGTCGACGGCGACCCGGTCGCAGCAGGGAGGACCCAAGGATGAGTCAGGAACGCTACGGAACCGACGATGAAGAGATCGACATCGAACGCGTCCGGCTGGGCATGTTGGCTGCGGCCCGCGACCCGAAGACGTTTCGGGTGCTGGAGGGCATCGGGGTGACACGCGGTATGCAGGTCCTCGAGTTGGGCGCCGGCGCGGGCACCGTCAGCGCCTGGTTGGCTGATCGCGTGGGCGACGAAGGGCGGGTGCTGTCGACCGACATCGACCTCCAGTTCCATGCCGACATGCCGGCGAACGTCGAGGTCCGTCGCCACGACATCGAGTCCGATCCGCTTCCGGCCGGCCATTTCGACCTGATCCACGCTCGCGCCGTGCTGCAACACGTGCCGAGCCGTGAGGACGTGGTCACGAAGCTGGTCGACGCCCTCAAGCCGGGGGGTTGGCTGGTCCTCGAGGACGGACAGTTCATGGGGTTCGGCGAGCAGGGACTCGCGGAGCCCTACCGAACGATCCACCGGATCATCTCGGCCGGAAGCCAGGAAGAGTGGCGCGATCCCGACTTCGGTCTCCAGATTCTCGACCGCATGCGGGCCCACGGTCTGGTCGATCTCGATGCCGTCGGCGATCTGTGGGCCATGCGTCCCGGGGAGCCGGGAGGGGAGTGGTGGTTCCTCGCCCTCGAGCGGGCGGTGCCGCATCTCGTCGCCGCCGGGATCGTCAGCGAAGCCGACGGTGAGGCTGCACTCGCTCAGGTGAGGGAGCCTGGCTTCGTGATGTTGAGTCCCGCGTCGATCGCCACCATCGGCCGCAAGCCGCAGGTCTAGCCCGAGGCCAACAGGCTCCGGGTGAGCCGCTCGGCGGAGAACTCGAGGAACTCCTCACGGCGTTGCCCCGTGAAGTGTTTTGCGCTGACGACGAGACGCTCGGCCACGCCGAGACAGCCGGCCCAGAACCACGTGATGCGGTCGCCGGTGTCGGCGACCAGCTCGATGCCGTCGGCCGCAGCCGCACGGTCGAGCAGCGCGTCGGCCTGCTTGCCGAGGGCAAGATAGGTCGCCGTCATCGTGGGCGCGATCTCGCGCCCTGATCGCCCGCTGGTCGCCTCGAGGAATTCGAGCTCGTAGCGCCCCAACTTCTCGTAGAGGTCGACGACCCAGTCCATCATCATCCGCACGGTGGTCGGCAGGTCGACTTCGTCGGGGAAGGCATCGATGAGCTCGAGCCCGGCTCTGATCTCCCGGTCGTAGAGCTCGCCGAAGATCTCGTCCTTGCCGGAGAACCACTGGTAGACCGCGCCGGTGCTCACCCCGGCCCGCGACGCGATCGCTCGGATGGACAGACCGTCCCATCCGCTCTCCTCGATGATCTCGGTCGCGGCGCGGAGCACGTCGCGGCGGCGACCGTCGCGATCGCCGCGAACCGTGGTGCCGCCGTCGCTGGTCGAGGAGCCGGAATCGTCGCTCATGGTTTCCTTGGGCGTCGTCAGTGAAGCCGGGGGTTTTCGACCGTAGCGGGAACCGGCGCGCGCAGGCCAGCGAGCACGCACGCGGCCGTCGTGTCCATGAACGGGGCGCGACCGACTCCCATGGCCTCGAAGCGGTCGTCGATGAGATGATCGCCCACCCCCTTGCCCACTGCCCACAACCAGGACAGGCGGGCCGCGAGGTCCCGGGGTGGGCCGTCATCGCCGTACAGGCGCTCGACCCGAGCGGCGATCGCGTCGCGCAACCGTTGGTGCGCGTCGGTGAGCTCCGCCGCGTAGTCGGGCACCCGGCCCTTGAGTCCCTTGACGAACTCCAAGCGGTGTCGGCCGATGTCGGCGTGATTCTTGGCCACGACGTCGATCAGTCGGTGGACGACCTCCACGTCGGGAAGGTCGTCGGGCCACTCCGCGATCGCCTGGGTGTCGGCTCGGAAGCGGGCGGTCTGGAGGCGGGCCCAGATCTCGCCCTTGCCGGAGAACCACTGGTAGACGGCCCCGCCGCTGACGCCGGCCCGGCCCGCGATCTCGCGGATCGAGAAGTCGTCCCATCCGCGCTCCTCGAGCGTGGCCGCCGCGGCCGCGAGGACGTCGCGCCGACGCTGGTCTCGGTCGCCGCGGGCGGTGTCGGTCTGGACGGGTCCACTCGGGTCCATGGGCGCTCATAGTGGTCCTGCGAGCACGCTGGAGCGTGGACCTTCTCAGAATGTCACTCTCCGTGAACCGTCGGACGCCTCAAGCGTCGTGGTCGGGGTCAGCCGCCGCGGGCGATGGTCAACGCCGTGTCGATCTGTTCGGCGGTGATGCCACAGTCCTCCGACGCGGCGACCACCGGAACGACGGCCTCTTCGGTGAACGTCAGGACCTGGAACTCGTTGAGCAGCTGGTCCTCGGTGAACCGCGAGAGCAGGGTCTCCGCCGCGCACACCGCCCGCTGCGGTTCCACCCCGACATCGGGTCCGGTCAGGAGGTCGAACAGGGCGCCACCGATGAATCCGCCGGGCCGCTCGGTGCCGAACTGGGTGATGTCGATCTCCTCCTGCGGCGGCGGTTCGACGCTGGGGTCGAGCGTGGTCGTGGTGGTGGTCGTGGTCGTGGTGGTGGGCAGCGGCACCGCCGCGAACTCGACTTCGGCGGCGTTGCCCTCCTCCGTCTCGGCGTTGAGGAACAGCACCGTGCCGACGGCGAGCACGGCGACACCCGCGACCAGCGTGGCAGGGCGGACCCGGTCGGCCAGGACGACCCCGTACTCGTCGGCATGGGCGTCGTCGCTGATGCCGAGCCAACCGTGACCGTCGGCCCAGACCAGCAGCGGCGGCATGACGATGAGCGCCGACAGCAGGGCGACCGCGACGTTCAGGGTCACGATCATGCCGAAGTCGGACAGCAGCGGCAGCGCCGAGAACACCAGGACACCGAAACCACCGATGGTCGTGAGCGCCGAGGTGAAGAAGGCACGGCCGGTTCGGGCCGAGGCCCGGTCGGTCGCCTCCTTCGGGGTCAGCCCGCGTTGTCGCTCCTCGAGATAGCGCCCGAGGATCAGGATGCTGAACTCCGTGCACGACGCGATCACGAGCGGTCCGCTCACGGTCGTCAGCGGGCTGAGCGTGAGCCCGAGCACCGCGACGATGACCGAGGCGGTGCCCACCGCGAGCAGCACGGGGACCATGGCCAGGAGGGCGCGGGCGGCGCTGCGGAACCGGACGAGGATCCACAGGCCGGCCGTCGCCAGGGCGAGGTAGGTCAGGATCGCCCGGTTGGCCGAGAGATTCTCGAGCAGGCCGACACCGACGACGGCGAGGCCCGCGGGGACGGCCCGCACGGCATCCTGATCGGCATCGAGATCGGTCAACAGGATCGAATCCGACGGGAGGTCGAGGTCGGCGATGCGAGCGGAGAGGTCTTCGTCGAGGCGGGCCACCAGTTCGGCGTCCTGCGCCAGCGGCGCCGGACCGAGGCGCAGGTTCAGTTGGGCGGCCGTCCCCTCGTCGTTGATCAACACCCGACGGATGTCGTCGGGCATCACGTCGATCAGGGCGACGACGTCCTCGGAGCGCGGGGACACCGGGTTGACGGTGTCGTCGTAGTTGATGATCTTCGAGAGGGTCGAGACCATGCTCGAGCTGCTGCGGATCTCGGTGCCGTCCTCGTTGGCCTCGATGAAGTCCCAGACCAGGTCGATCACGGCCTGGTCGCGGACGTTGTTGGCCTCGATCAGCACACCGAGCGTGCTCTCGAATCCGGTCTCCGTCTCGAGACGACGGATGTCGCGAACGGTGTCGGTGTCCTGGTTGACCCAGCGCACCGGGTCGCTCTCGATCTCGAACTGGTCTTCGAGCGCGATGCCGGCGACGAGCACGCCGACCGCGGCGATGATCAGCGGGATCACGAACTTCTGGGGGAGGCCGCCGATGGCGACGATGCCCCGTTCGATCGGTGACAGCTCGGCGAGCGACTGGGTGCGGGCCCGGTACTCCCGGATGCCGAGCACGGCGGTGGGCACCACGATGCCGACGAGCAGGATGATGACGATGCCGACGGCGAGCATGACGCCGAAGTCGCGGATCATCGGGACGAGCGAGACCCGCATGACCACGAAGGCGGCGACGGCGGCGAGCGTCGCGGCCACCAGTGGCGGGCCGAGGTTCGCGAGCGTCTCCTGGATCGGGTTCGTCGCGCGGTCGAGGACCACCTCCTCCTCCACCCGGTTGTGGACCTGGATGGCGAAGTCGACACCCAGACCGATGAGGATGGGCAGGCCGGAGATGGTGACGAGCGACAGGTCGATTCCGATGAGGCCGAGGAACGAGAAGGTCCACGCCACCGCGATCAGCACGGCGAGCAGCGGCAGCAGCCGCCAGCGCACGCGGAACGTGATCGCCAGCACCAGCGCCATGATCGCCACCGCAGCAGCGCCGAGGGTCAACATCCCGCCCTGGAGATAGTCGTTGATGTCCTTCAGGAACACGGGCGAGCCGGTGGTCGTCACCTCGAAGCCCGCGATGTCGGCCGACTCCATGATCTCGAGGATCGCCTCGGTGCCGGAGGACAGGGTGTCGAGGTCGGCGTTGCCCTCGAGGATCACGCCGCCCACGGCGGTGAACTTGTCGGGGTAAGTGCTCTCCAGCGAGCGCCGGATCTGGCGTTCCTCGAACGGCGGCGTGACGGTGATGGCCCCACCGCCGACCTCGTAGCCGGTGTTGTCCCAGAGGATGAGCTCGACCCACGCAGGGTTGTCGAGCCCGGCCGGCCGGGAGGCGCTCAGCCGGGCCAGCGAGGTGGAGGTGTCGGTGCTCCGGCGGGCCGCCGAGTCGGGGTCGTCGTCGACGCCCGTCGCGCGGGCCAGCGCCTGGGTGGCCACGCTCTGATCGAGGATCGCGGAGGAGAACTCCATCGAGACGAGCGGGGTGACGACGGCGTGGACCTCGGGCACGGCCCGCAGTTCGGCCTCGAGCCGGGCCAGCTCGGCCCGGTTGGCGTCGCTCATCAGGTCTTCGATGGTGGCCTCGCCCTCCGAGGAGAACAGGAGGATGACGGCTTCGCCGCCGAACTCGGTCTGGAACTCGACATTGTCGATCGAGGCCTGGCTGTCGGAGTTCAGGTAGCTGTCCTGCCCGGTCGCGAACTCGATGCGGGTCGCACCGATCGCCAGGACGCCCGTGATGGCGACCACGGCCAGTCCGACAGCCCACCAGTACTTGCCCAGCCCGACTGCGATCGTGCGCCAGAACCGTTCCATCGACACTCCCCCATTTGATTCCGAGACAATGCTTGCACGGATGTGTCGGCGATGCCTCGGCGAGGCAGGATGGGGGCATGACAGACGCGTACATTGTTGATGCCGTGCGGACCCCCACGGGCAAGCGAGGCGGCGGGCTCGCCGCCCTCCACCCGGCCGACCTCGGTGCTGCCGCGATCACTGCGCTCGTCGAGCGCACCGGGATCGATCCGGCCGCGGTCGAAGACGTCGTGTTCGGCAACGTCGACTCGGTGGGCGGACAGGCCGGCGACATCGCCCGCACCGCGTGGCTCGCCGCAGGGATGCCCGAAGCCGTGCCCGGCACCACGGTCGACCGCCAATGCGGCTCGGGTCAGCAGGCCATCTCGTTCGCGGCGATGGGGGTCATGGCCGGGGTGCAGGATCTCGTGGTCGCCGGCGGTGTACAGCAGATGTCGCAGATCCCGATCTCGTCGGCGATGACCCTGGCGGCCGAGCTCGGGTTCGACGACCCGTTCTCCGGTTCGACCGGGTGGGTCGAGCGCTATGGCACCCAGGAGGTCTCCCAGTTCCGCGGCGCGGAGATGATCGCCGAGAAGTGGGACATCAGTCGCGACGAATGCGAACGCTTCGCGTTCGAGAGCCACGAGCGGGCGATCCGGGCGATCGACGAGGGCCGCTTCGATGCCGAGATCGTGCCCGTGGGCGAGTGCACGATGGACGAGGGCCCCCGGCGCGGGGGCACGATCGAGAAGATGCAGCAGCTGGCACCGCTGGTCGAGGGTGGCCGCCTGACGGCAGCCTGCGCGAGCCAGATCAGCGATGCGTCCGCGGCGTTGCTCATCGCTTCGGAACAGGCGCTGAAGGACCACGACCTCACGCCGCGGGCCCGGATCCACCACATGTCGGTGCGCGGTGACGACCCGATCTACATGCTGACCGGCCCGATTCCGGCCACAGCCTACGCCCTCGAGAAGACGGGAATGTCGGTCGACGACATGGACCTGTTCGAGTGCAACGAGGCCTTTGCCCCGGTGCCGCTGGCGTGGATGAAGGAGCACGGCATCCCGCACGAGAAGGTCAACGTCAACGGTGGGGCCATCGCCCTCGGCCACCCGCTGGGGGCCACCGGCGCCAAGCTGATGACCACCCTGCTCCACGAGCTCGAGCGCACCGGCGGGCGCTACGGCTTCCAGACGATGTGCGAGGGCGGCGGGCAGGCCAACGTCACGATCATCGAACGTCTCGGATGAGCGGGTTCTCCGCGTCGGCCTCGCCTCTCGCCAACGGGTCGGTCTCGCTGCGTCTGTACCCCCACGACACCGATGCCGTCGAGCAGCTCGCGCTGATCCGGTCGCAGGCGGCGCGAGGGGCAGAAGCGGGCTACGACGGGGTGATGGTGAGCGAGCATCACGCCGACTTCCCGGGCTACCTGCCCAACCCCGTCCAGCTGGCCGGCTTCCTGCTCGACGCCATGCCGTCGGGGTGGGCCGCGCCGTGCCCGTTGTTGTTGCCGATGAAGCCCTACGCACTGATCGCGGAGGACCTGGCGTGGCTCGATGCCGCCTACCCGGGTCGGGTCGGCGCTGGGTTCGCGGCCGGCGCGCTCCCGGTCGACTTCGAGCTGGCCGAGGTGCCGTTCGACGAGATCGTCGCCCGCTTCAAGGACGCGCTGCCCCGCGTCGTCGCCGCGCTGCGCGGTGCGGACGACACGCCGCTCGCCGCCGATCGGGCCATCGCCCGGACCGCGCGCGACCCGCTGCCCATGGTCGTCGCCGCCCAGAGTCCCGCCGCGGTGCGGCGGGCGGCCCGGCTCGGTTGCGGGATCCTGTACGACAGCCTGCAGACCGCCGAGGTGACGGCCCGGCTGAGTGACGCGTTCGTCGAGGCGGGCGGCACCGGACCCCGCATCGCCATTCGCCGGGTCTGGATCGGCGAACCGCCCGATGAGGAGATGGCCGCCCAGATGGCCCACTACCGCAGCTATGCCCCCGAGACGGCCATGAAGAACTGGGACGGCGACCAGCTCATCGCCGCACCGACGCCGGGCGAGGCCGCCGAACGGTTGGCCGACTTCCTCGACGCGGCGCGCTGCGACACGGTCAACGTGCGCATCCATGTGAAGGACCTCACCCCGGCCCAGGTCGATGACCAGCTCGGTCGACACGAGGGGGAGTTCCTCGACACGTTGCGCACGAGGCTGGCGGATGCCGCGTCGTCGGCCGGATCGATCGGGCCCGACTCCTCAGCACGCTGAGCGATCGGCCGACATGGGTCGTATGACTCATGTGCTCGACCCCGACGAGCAGTTCGCCGCGAAGGTCGCCGAGATCAACGCCCGGGCCCGCGAAGAGGCCGGGCGGCGGGCGCTCTGGCGCACGCATCATCACCCCGACCAGTACGACCGGTGCGTGACGATCGGCGGTGCCCGCTGGTGCCGTCGCTGCCTCACCCTGTATCCGGTCGCCGCGCTCTTCGCCGTTCTCACCCTCATCGGATGGTCGGCGTGGCCGGAGGATCTCGACCTCTGGTTCATCTGGCTGCCCTGCATTCCGGCGACCCTCGACTTCGTGGCGGAACAGCTCCGTCTCGTGCGCTACTCGGCCCGGCGTCAGTTCCTCACGACGCTCCTCGTCGCCCCCGCGCTGGGTCGCGGGATCGGGCACGAACTGCAGGACTCGTTCTCGTGGGAGCTGTGGGGGCCGGTGCTGTGCTTCTGCACGATCTGGTTCCTCGCGGCGATCGCCGGGTTCCGGCTCCGCCAGGCGGACTCGGTCGAATAGATCGGCCAGGCCGGCTGGGCCCATCGGCCCATTGCCGAACGGCCCGGCGCGGGCGAGCATTTCGTATGGCCACCTACACCGCCACGATCAATGTCGACGCCTCGCCGGCGATCGCGTTCGCCTACCTGTCCGATCCGCTGAACCGCGCCGAGTGGGATCCTTCGGTCCGCAGCGTCGTGGCGAACGGCGATCACTTCGACGTCGTCGTCGGCTTCTACGGCAAGGCGATCGACGCGACCTACTCCGTGTCGGAACTGGACGAGCCGTCGCGGATCGTCTTCGAGATCGGGGGCCGGGTGAAGGGGCGTGACGTGATCGAGATCGTCGAGCGTGACGGTGGGGCGAGCATCACGCTCGATCTCGACGTGTCGATGAAGGGCGCGGCGAGGCTGCTCGATCGGGGTCTGCAAGTGGCGTTCGCCGGGATCGGCGACAACATCGCGAGCGAGCTGAAGGCCCAGCTCGACCGGGTGGGTCGCTAGTCGCTAGACGAGCGCGCCGTCGACCTTCGCCATCGCATCGTC
>JAUIML010000132.1 GCA_030432715.1 Acidimicrobiia bacterium
CCCCGTTGCCCGTCGTGTCGCAGAAGCTCCTCGGATAGATCTGATACGTGACGGTCGTCTTCCACCATGGCTCGCTCACCGTCGGAACCCCTTCGGCGCGGCGACCGACGCTGCCGCTGGGTGGCGGCGGGCGTGGAGGTCGTCGGTTGCGGTCACCGCGTCATCATGGCAGAGCCGCCGACGCCGGTGTCAGGCCTCGAGGACACCGTCGGTGATGCGCACCGTCCGGTCGCAGTACTCGGTGATCCGTTCGTCGTGAGTGACCACGATCGCCGATGTCCCCCGGGCCTTCATCTCCGTGCGGATCAGCTCCATGACGTGGGCACCGAGCTCGGTGTCGAGCGCCGAGGTCGGCTCGTCGAACAGGACGAGGCCGGGCTCGTTCATGAGCGACCGTCCGATCGCCACCCGTTGCTTCTGCCCTCCCGACAATTGACCGGGCAGGTTCTGGGCCCGATCGGCGAGCCCCAATTCCTCGAGCAGCCGGTCGGCCCGCGCCCGCGCCGGCTTGCCTTCACGGCGCCCCATCTCGTCGACCACCAGGAGGTTCTCACGGGCGGTGAGGAAGGGCACGAGGTTGACCGTCTGGAAGACGAACCCCACCTGGTTCTGCCGGAAGGTCGTGAGCTGGCGGTCGTTGTACCCGGAGATCTCCTCGCCGCCGACGACGACCGACCCCGCGGTGGCGGAGAGGATGCCGCCCGCGATCGAACACAGGGTCGTCTTGCCGGAGCCCGACGGTCCGACCAGGGCGACGATCTCGTCGGCGGCGACGGTCAGGTCGGCATGGTCGAGGGCGACGACCTCCTCGTCGCCGACCCGGTAGACCTTGCGCACGCCGACCATGTGCAGCGCCGGCGTGGCCGATGACGAAGCGGACGCGTTCATTGGGAACTCCCGAGGGCAGAGGCGGGGTCGACCTTGAGGACCCGGCGAAGTGAGAAGGCGCAGCCGATCACGGCGGCAACGAGCAGGAGCACCACGCTGGTGATGATCCGCGTGGCCGAGATCGACAACGGGATCGACCCCGGTGGAATCACGAGGTCGAGCACCACGACAGCGAGACCGGCCACGGCCGAGGCCACGAGGGTGACGACCACGGCCTGGACGACGAGACCGGCGAAGATCGTGCGGGACCGCGCCCCGATGGCCTTGAGCACGCCGTAGAGCGCGGTGCGCTCCACGGTGAGCAGCGCGAAGAACAGGGCGATGACGACGAGAGCGATCACCACGGTCACCCCGAGGATCTGGTTGAAGGTCCCCCGCTGTTCGGTGACACCGGGGATCTCCTCGATCGCCTCCCGCACCGTGAGGGCGACGACCTCGCCGTCGAAGAGCGACTCCACGGCGTCGGGGACCGACACACCGCCGAGGTCGCGGTCGCCCCGACGGATCACCAGAGACTGGAAGACCCCCGTGTCGAGGGCGGCGTCCGGACGGTTCGCGGTCAGCACGCTGCGCCAGGTGTCGACGCCGGTCCACAGGCCGGCCTGACCGTTGTAGGACGTGTTCTCGACCCAGCCCACCACGGTGACGGGGATGCGCGCCGGGCCGACCAGCAGTCGGTCGCCGACGGACACACCATCGGCCTCGAGCACCTCGTCGGCCCACGCCTCGCCGGGGCCGGGCGGTGCGGGCACGCCGGACGGGGCGAGCTCGTAGCCCCACACCGCCACGTTGGCGAGGTCCCTCGGCCCGTTGCCCGGCACCCGGGCACCGAGCAGCACCACACCGAGGCCGCCGGTCTCGACGCCCAGCTCGGTTTCGATCGTCGTGCGCGTCTCGGGCTCGATACGGCTGCGCAGGAACGACGCCTGCGACGTGTCGGAGAACACGAGCGCGTCGGCGTCTTGGGCCTCGACCGCGCCGGTCGAGTTGCGGATCAGTCCGTCGAGCAGGCCGCCGAGGAACATCAACAGCACCGCGATGAGCGTGAGGATCACCGTCGCGGTGACGAACCGGCCGGGACGACGCAGCAGCTCCCTGAGCGCGAGCTTCATCGGTTGGCCCCGCCCCGCGTCGCCTCGATCGGGTCGATCGCGAGCACCCGCCGCGCGGCGATGAGCGAGCTGCCCACCCCCAGCACCAGCAATGCCACCGCCCAGAACAGGACCGCGCCGGTCTCGAAGCGCAGCGGGATGCCTCCCAGCCGTTGCTGCGACACCGGCGTGTAGAGCGCCAACCCGATCGCGTAGCCGGCGACCACGATCAGCACCGCCTGGAACAGCAGCGAACCGACGAGCCGCTCGGCGGGGGCACCGATCGCCCGGAGCAGGGTGAGCGCCCCCGACTTCTGGAACGTGATGATGAGGAAGAACAGCCCGGTCACGCAGGGCACCACGAGCCCGTAGAGCAGGAAGATGATCGTGAACGACTGACGGACCTGGGCGACGCCCGGCGTCTCGTCGGCGGCGTCGTCGCGGGTCAGCGCGTCGAGCTCGTCGGACCGGCTGTTGATCGACGCAACGGCGTCGTCGGCGCTCCGGCCGTCGGCGGGTTGCACGGCGAGCACGTTGGGCAACGGCTGACCGGCATCGGGGTTCACCGACCGCACCGCCGAAACATAGGTCTCGTAGGGGACGAAGAGGGTCGGTCCGGCGTTGAGCTGCACGTCGCGGGCCAGGCCGACGATCGTGATCGCCAGGCCGCCCGGCTGGACCAGCACGGTGTCGCCGATCCCGAACCCGTCATCGGCGTCGGCGTCGCTCCCGACCGCCTCACCGGCCACGTCGGGGTAGCGCCCCTCGGTGAGCGCGGTCGGCGCACCGAGGGCTCGATCCTCGTAGCCGAGCACGGTCGCGTCGGCGGCCTCGCCACCCGCCGAGACCGTGAACGTCCCCTGACCGATCCGCCCGACCGCGCCCACTGCCCCGTCGGCGCGGACCTCGGCCTCGAGATCGGGCGTGATGATGCTGCCCTGGATGACCCGCTGGCCGTCGACCGAGTACACGAGGACCGGGGCCGACTGGTTGCGGATGGCGCCGACGAACGACGTGAGCAGACCGTTCTGCAGCGACTGCTGGAACAGGATCAGGAAGACCAGCATCCCGATCGCGGCGATCAGGAGACCGAACCGTCCCTTTGCTCGGCGCATCTCCTTGAGGGCGAGGAACATGACCCGCACAGTCTGGGCGACGCCCGTGCGAACGGCCCAACCCGGGGCTCCTGTGCCAGGATTCCGGCATGGGGACGGACCCGAGCGCCGCCGAGTCGGCCCGTGTGACCCTCCGGTCGGTGCGGGACGACGACATCGAATGGATGGCCCGTATGCGGACCGACGCCACGCTCGTCGGCGAGCACAACTGGTCGGGCGTCGAGCGATCGCCCGCCGAGGTCGAGGCCGATCTCCGTGCCCGCTTGGCTGCCGACGGCTTCGACGGAGACGCCGACGGAACCCTGGTCGTGGAACTCGACGACACGTCGCCGATCGGCGACGTGTCGTGGCGCACCGAGCGGTGGGGACCATCCCCGCGCAGCGCCTGTCCCGCCATCGGCATAGCCCTCCTTCCCGAGTACCGGGGGCATGGATACGGCACCATCGCCCAGGCCCTGCTCCTCGACCATCTCTTCAGCCGCGACCCCGAGCTGCACCGCGTGCAGTCCGACACCGCAGCCGACAACCCGGCCGAGCAGCGGGCGTTGACGAAGATCGGCATGGTCGAGGAGGGCCGCATCCGCGACGCCGAGTACCGGGACGGCACGTTCCACGACCATCTCGTGTATTCCATCCTCCGGGCCGAGTGGGAGGCGACCCGATGACCTTCCGGGGGTGGCCGATCGAGGCGATCGAGTTCTTCGAGCGGCTCGAGGACGAGAACAACAAATCGTTCTGGACCGAGCACAAGCCCGTCTACGACGAGGCGGTGAAGGCCCCCATGGAAGCGCTCCTGGCCGACCTCTCACCCCGTTTCGGGGAGGGGAAGATCTTCCGGCCCTACCGCGACGTGCGCTTCAGCAAGGACAAGACCCCGTACAAGACCAACATCGCCGCCACCCTGGCGAATGGCGGCTACGTCAGCCTGTCCGCCGACGGCCTGTTCGTCGGCACGGGCTACTACATGATGGCCAAGGACCAGCTGGCGAGGTTCCGCGAAGCGATCGACGACACGCGGAAGGGACGCCGCCTCGAACGCACGATCGCCGCGCTGCACGGCGACGGCATCGAGGTCACCGCCCACGAACGACTCAAGACCTCACCCCGGGGCTATCCGGCGGACCATCCCCGCATCGAGCTCCTGCGGATGAAGGGATGCATCGCGTCCCGGAGCTGGGACGTGGCGGGCTGGTTCGACAGCCCCGAGCCGAAGCGGCGAATCACCGACTTCCTCGACGATGCGAAGCCGCTCGTGCAGTGGCTCGACACCAACGTGGGCCCGACCGAGCTCGAGGAGCGGCGCTGAGCCGTCCCCGAGCCCGGCCGTACGCCAGGGGGTCCTTCCTGATCAGTCGACGGTGTTGCCGACCAGAATCTCGGTGTCGACGTCGTTCTTCCATTCGTCACCGGCGTAGCCGAGCGCCGTCGTGTACTTCACGGAGACCGAGCCGGTGCCCTCGTCGGCCTCTTCGGTGTCGGTGGCGTTGCCGCCGTTGTTCGACAGCTGGCTGAAGAGCACGGTGACGTCGAGATCGCCGGCGTCGACCTCGTCGGCCTTCACGCCGTCGCTGTCGTTGCCCTCGACCGTGCTCTTGAAGACGACGACATCGACGTCGCCGTCACCGAGCTCCTCGACCTGGAGGCCGTCCTGGCTCGCCGAGTTGATGCTCGACGAGTAGTAGAGGTTGAAGAGCAGGCTGCCCTCGTCCTCTTCGTCGGCCTTCATGCCCTCGTCCTCGTTGCCGTCGGCGGTGGTGGCGATGACGGTCGCCGCGACCCGGCCGGGGCCGGCCTCGTCGAAGTCGAGGCCTTCGTCGAAGTTTCCGTTGACGGTCGCCCCGATGACCATGGCGAGCAGATCGCCGGGGCCCGCCTCGTCGATGTCGAAGCCGTCGTCGAGGTCCTCGGCGAAGCCGTCCTCGAACGGAACCGGCACGGTCTCCCCGTTGCCGCTGAAGCTGGACCCGAGGACCCATGCCGAGACGGTGCCGTCGCCGGTCTCGTCGAGCTCCATCCCGTCGGCGAGGTTGCCGTCGAAGCTGCCGCCCCGCACCAGCGCGGTGAGCGAACCGTCGCCCCCCTCGTCGACCCGAACGCCGTCGAAGTCCTGCGGGCATCCATCGGCGATGGAGATGTCGTAGGCCGGGTCGAGCGAGCCCGCTCCGGTCACATCGACGTCGTGGAGTGACACCCGCACCGATGCCGCCGAATCGAACGGGTGGGGATCCACACAGTTCGGATGCGGCACGTCGTCGGTGTTGAAGCCGTCGAAGAACTGGGCGTCGACGAGCACGCCGTGGAACTGGGCACCGTCGACGGTCACGTCGCGCAGCGACACGTCGACCGTTCGGGTCTGGTCCGCCGGGACGAACACGGCGATCCCGTTGTTCGGGCTGTCCTCGAAGGTGATGTCCTTCACGGTGATGCTGCGCGAGTCACCGGCGGACACGAAGAGGCCACCGTCCCAGGTCTCGGCCGGGGCCAGGCCGGCGCCGGAGACCGTGCTCCCGTTGCCGTCGATCGTCAGCCGCTGGGGCCCGTCGAAGACCACCGATCCGTCGACTTCGACGGTGAGTCCGGCGTCGAACACGATCCGTCGGATCGACCGGCTGTGGTTGGCGTCGTCGACCGCCTGGGCGAACGAGCCCGGTCCGGATGCGTTGCCATTGGTCACCCGGGCCGTCGATGCCGCACTCGCGGGCGATGCAACCGCCAGCATCGCCGCCACCACGACAGCCGTGAGGGCCGCCTTCAATACCTTCGTCATTCGTGATCTCCCTCGATCTCTTCGTTCCGCTCGGAACGAGGTGAACGTAGGGAGCGCCGACGAACGGCGAACGTGGCGATGGTGACGTCGAGGTGTACGCCCCGTAAACGTTCACGGAGGGTGGTGGCCGGCCGGCGGGCTGCCGCCGTCGGGTCAGCGGGGCCGGTGCTCGGTGCCCTCGCCGGCGGTGATGAAGAGGGCGGTGGCCGGCTCGTCGATGTCGGCGGTGTGCCACGTGCCAGGCGGGTTGATGGCGTACTGCCCGGCTCCGATCGTCACCGACCCGGTCGAGCCGTCGACGTGTTCTTGATGAAGGGTGATCCGACCGGCGGTGCACAGCACCACCTCGGCCCCCACGGGATGCATCTCCCACACGTCCCACGACTCCTCGAAGGTGGCCATCATCACGAGGCGGCCCTCGGCACCGTCGGCCGCGTGGCGTTCGGAGTAGCCGCCGTACCAGCTCATTTCGCCGGTGAACTCCGGTTCGACCTCGGCGGTGGCGCCGAGGCCGAGGTGGATGGGGTGGGTGCCGATGTCGGTGGGTCCGTCGCTCATGACCCCAGTGTTCCAGAGCTGGTCGTCGACCGCGGCTGCTGGAAGGATGCGCCCATGGCATTCGAAACGGTCACGGGCTACTGCTGGCCCCAGTCCATCGCCCCGGGCGCCGACGTCGGCCTCCACCTGTCGTCACCGGGCGGGCGTCCCGTGACGGTGGAGGTGGCGCGGATCGGCGCCGAGCGCGAGGTCGTCTGGTCGCAAACGGTGGAAGCGGACGACCACCCCACGCCGAGCGATGCGTCGGCCAACGGATGCGGGTGGCCGACCGCGGTCTCCATCGCCGCCGCCCCGGGATGGCGCTCGGGCTACTACGAGGTCCTGCTCACCGTCGATCTCGACGGGAAGATCCGCCGGAGTCACGCGTTCTTCGTGCTGCGTCCTGCGCCCGACTCGACCAACACGATCCTGCTCCAGCTCGCCACCAACACCTGGCACGCCTACAACGACTTCGGTGGCCGGAACCTCTACAACGGCGGCACCCACGCCTCGTTCCAACGGCCGATGGCGCCGGGCTACCTGTTCAAGCCCGAGGGCGCAGGCCGCCGCGTCACGACCACGAATCCGCCCGATCGCGACATGAACACCCACGTCGGCTATCTGCGCCTCAACCACCTGTCGGGCTGGGCCGGCTCGGCCGGATGGCCCGACTGGGAACAGCCCTTCCTCGCCTGGGCGGAACGCAACGGCTACGGGATCGACGTGATCAGCAACGCCGATCTCGAGGAGCACCCCTCGATCGTCGACCGCTACGAACTCCTGCTCTCCGTGGGGCACGACGAGTACTGGTCGGGGCCGATGCGCGACACGGTCGAGGGATTCATCTCCCGGGGCGGCAACGTCGCCTTCTTCTCCGGCAACACCGCCCTCTGGCAGGTGCGTCTGGAGGAGCCCGACGCAGGATCGGCGTCGGTGATGGTCGGCTACAAGGGACGTTTCAAGGACGACCCGGTCCACGGCACCGACCGCATCGGCGAGCTCACCAGCATCTGGTCCGACCATCTCATCGGGCGGCCGGAGAACCACATGACCGGCGTGAGCTTCACTCGGGGCGGCTACCACCGGATCGGCAAGCGGGTGACCAACGGGGCCGGCGGCTACACGATCTACCGGCCCGATCACTGGATCTTCGAGGGCACCGGCATCGACTATGGCGACGTGTTGGGGGCCGCTGCCACAACCGTGGGCTACGAGTGCGACGGCTGCGACTACACCGTGGTCGACGGTCTCCCCCACCCCACCGGGTCCGACGGCACGCCGACCGACTTCCAGATCCTCGGCATGGCCCCAGCTGCGCACTTCACCCGGACGACGGCGACCCGGCCCCCCAAGCCCCACGAGCCGTCGGAGATCGAGTTCCTCGCGTCGCGCCTCTTCGACAGCCGCGACGACGCGGCCGTGGCCAGGATCGCCCACGGTCAGGCGATGCTCGGCACCTACACGTCGCCGGGTGGCGGCACCGTCGTCACGTCGGGTTCGACCGACTGGGCCCACGGTCTCGCCGGCCGCGACGAGCAGGTCGAGCAGATCACCCGGAACATCCTCGATCGTCTGGGCTGAGCCCGCGCCACCTCACGCGGACCAGGTGGCGATGCGAGCGGTCATGCCGAACACGCATCCGTCGTCGACCTCGAACGGGGCGAGCCGTCGCTGGGCTGCCCCGACGAGCTCGGCCAGCTGCTCGGAGGAGATGTCGTCACCGAGCGTCCATCCCCGCACTTCAGTCGTGACCCACTGCTCGATGCTGTCGAAACGTCCGGTCCCGGCGACGGCGAGGATCTCGGCGTCGACGCCGGCGTCGGCGGCGATCCCCTCCAGCAGGCCGACGGCTCCCATCGCGAAGGGGGCATCGAGCGATGCGGCCGCGTCGTCGCCCAACTCGTCACGGAACAGTTCCTGCATGGCGGCGTAGCCGTCCGACCCGCCGATGTCGCCCCACACGGCGACGGCACCCCGGCTCGCGACCCTCGCCATCTCCTTGACACCGGCGACGGGGTCGGGAAGGAACATCAGACCGAACTGCGAAACGGCCACCGCGAACTCGGCGTCGGAGAAGGGCAACGCCTGCGCATCGGCCTCGCGGTAGTCGATGTCGCCGCCCCGGCGGGCGGCCACCGCCAACATGCCGGGGTTGAGATCGACGCCCACGACCCGACCCGACGTGCGGGCCCGCACTTCGCGGGTCAGCGCCCCGGTGCCGCAGGCGACGTCGAGCACGTCGTCGGTCGAACCGATGACCGCCAGCCGCGCGACGTCCTCGGTGAATCGCCCGAAGAGCGCGGGCACGAAGAGCGATTCGTAGACCTCGGCCGCGCCGGTGTCGACCTGGCCGGTTTCGTGTTCCGCCATGCCCCGATCCTCCCGGATCGCCGGGACGTCGTCAACGGCGACGAGCGACCTACATTCGACGAATGGACGAGCGGACCCGGACCCTGTGGACCAAGCAGGATCGCCACGTCGGCGACCGGGAACGGCTCTTCCGGGCACTCGCGACCGCACGTCCGGGACTCTCAACAGTGCTCTACGCCGGCTCCTACGTCGACGTCGCACCCTCGTTCGTCTGTCCCGACGTCACCTACGTCGACCTCGACCGGCGAGCCGCCCGGTTCTTCTCCGACCACGCCGGGGTCGACGAGCTCCTGGCGGAACATGGCGCCACCGGTCACCGGGTCCGCTTCATCCACGGGTCCTACGCCGACGCGCTCGAACTCGACGACGACCGGTTCGACCTCCTCGTGTCGCTCTACGCCGGGCCGGTCTCCGAACACTGCACCCGCTACCTCCGTCCCGGCGGCCATCTGCTGGTCAACCCGAGCCACGGTGATGCCGCGCTCGCGTCGATCGATCCGCGCTACCGGCTCGCCGCTGTGGTGGAGTCGAGCGGCGACGACTACTCCGTGACCGACCGCGATCTCGATCAGTACCTGGTCCCGAAGCGCGATGTCGAGGTGACCGCCGCGCTGATCCACGAGACCGGCCGCGGCGTTGCCTACACGAAGTCGCCGTTCGCCTACGTGTTCGAGAGGGTGGCCTCGCCGGCGACGTCGTCGTAGGTGTCGATCCGCCGCAACGACGGCACGAACGCGGCGAAGCCCAGTGCGATCGCGACAGTGGCGATCCCGCCGCCGGCCACCGCCCACGGAACCCCGACCCAGCGAGCGGCGACCCCGCTCTCGAAGGCGCCCAGCTCGTTCGATGCGCCGATGAAGACGCTCTCGACCGCCGTGACCCGTCCGAGCTGGGTGTCGGGCGTGGCCACCGGTACGAGCGTCGAACGGATCGTCATCGACACCATGTCGGCCGCCGCCGCGACCACCAGCGCTCCGAACGCCACCGCGTAGTTCGTGGTCACCCCGAGGACCACGTGGAAGACCCCGAAGACCGCCACCACGGCCAGCAGCGTCGGCCCGACCCGGCGGGTGACCGGACGACGGGCGAGCACCAGCCCGGTCAAGCCCGCACCGAACCCGGGCGCGGCGCGCAACCACCCGTAGGCGACGTCGCCCACACCCAGCCGTTCCTCCGCGATCACCGGGATGAGGGCGATCGCGCCGCCGAAGAGCACCGCGAACATGTCGAGCGAGATGGCCGAGAGCACGACCGGCGAACGACGGATGAACCGGAGCCCCTCGAGCGCGAGCGTGACCGATGGCCGATCGGTGAGCTTCGTCTGCTCGACGGCGTAGACGATACGGAGCAGCGGCGGGACCGACAGCGCGAACAACACGGCGGCGACGAGATACGCGATGTCGGCACCCACCGTCAGGAGGAAGCCGGCCATCACCGGGCCGACGATCCCCGCCATCACCCTGGTCACGGCGCCGGCCGCGACCAGGCTGGGCAGCCCGACCCGGGTGACGACCAGCGGGGCCAGCGCGTGGCGAGCCGGGATGGCGATCGCATCGATCGTCCCGAACACGAGGGTGATGACGTAGAGCGGCCACACGGCCGCTTCCCCCACCGAGGCGTCGCCGACGCCTCGGCTGTAGACGAAGAAGGCAAGGGCACAGGCCACCCGTCCGACGGTCATCAACGCGGCGACGCGACGTCGGTCGAATCGGTCGGCCACGTACCCGCTGATGATCACGAGCACGACCGCCGGCAGGAACTGGAGCAGGCCGACGATGCCGATCGTCAACGCGTCGCCGGTGAGATCGAATGCCTGCTTGAACAGCACCGCGAGCATGAGCGAGATACCCGTGCCGGCCAATGCACT
>JAUIML010000133.1 GCA_030432715.1 Acidimicrobiia bacterium
CGGCGAAGGCACCGGCGACCCACCACCACCAGGCGGCGGAGTGCTGCCCCCACCGCCACCGCCACCACCACTTGGTGGGGGCGGCGTGATGGTGGGGGTCAGCGTGGCGGTGGCGTAGCCGTGTTGGGTGGCTCCACCGTTGATTTGGTAGTCGGTGGTGATCTGGTAGGTCACGGGGTTGGTGGCTGTGCCGGTGAATCCGGGGGCGCCGGTGAAGGTGACCTCGCCGGTGGCCAGATCCACGACGTAGGTGCCGTCGATGGTGGTGACCGTGGTGTCGTCGCACCCGGCGCCGGTCGGCAGGGGCACGTCTCCTGGGCCGCACAGGCGGATGCTCATGTGATCCAGGACTGCTGCGGTAACCGATGCGCCTAAGGGGCCGGCGACGGTGTCGTCGTTGCTCCACGGCTGGAACGTCACCCCCGAACTCGTCAATCCGCTGGTGGTCCTCGTCATCGCCGCGTCGATCGCGGCCCAGTACGTCCCGCCCCTGTTGGCCCGGCAGTGGTCGGCGATGTTCTCGGTCGTCCACCCGGTCGCGGTCTCCGTGGCCTTCGCATTGTGGATCATGGTGGTGGTGGCGCTTGGACCCGAGGGGATCTCCGAGTTCATCTATTTCCAGTTCTGAGCCGAGAGGAGGTGAGGTGAGGTGAAGCACAGCGACCCGCTCAAGCGGGCGACCGAGATGCGTGAGGTCGGCGAGACCTGGGACGACGAGCAGTTCCAGCAGGCCCGCGAAGCCGACCTGCGGCAGCGGACCTCCGATGCCCGAGCCGCGGTCGTCGCCGCGCTCACCTGCCTGCTGCTCGCCACACTGTTGACCTCGGGGAAGATCGTCGAGATCGCCGAACGGCAGGAGTTCGGTGACACCCGCGACCGCCAGCTCGCGGTGGCCGAGCGCATCGACCGGGTCGCCAACTTCCTGTCGCTCAACCGGCCCTACGATCTGATCCAGGACATCCGCGGCGCCGGCGACGATGCCGCCCAACAGATCGACAGCATCGACGACGTGGCGGAGGATCTCGGGCTCGAGGTGGTGGTGCCCGACATCGATCCGGTGGTGACCGACGAGGACGACCGCAACGACACGACCACGACCTCGTCGACCACCACGACGTCGACCACGACCTCGCCGCCGGCCGGACCGCTGCGGGTCGTGACACCGGAGACGCCGCTGCGGGTCTTCGTCGGCGGCGACAGCCAGGCCGAGTATCTCGGCCAGGCGATCACCACCGAGTCCACCCTTGCCCTCGCCGTCGAGGTGCAGCACGAGATCTCCACGAGCCTCGCCCGACCCGACTACTTCAACTGGCCGGCTCGGTTGGCCGAGGTCGTCGACGTACAGGACCCCGAGGCCGTCGTGTTGTTCATCGGGGCCAACGACCACCAGGACATGGCCGATGCCGAGGGCAACCGGCTCGTCGAGGGCAGCGAGGCCTGGCAAGGCGAGTGGAGCCGTCGCCTCGCCATCACCTTCGACCTGCTCGAGGCCGAGGGCCGCCATGTCTTCTGGGTGACGCAACCGCCGATGCGCGATGGCGCGCTCGACGACGGCATCGAGCTGATCAACGACCTGGCCGCCGCGGTGATCGCCGACCGGGACTTCGTGACGGCCGTCGACATCTGGCCGCTGTTCGGTGGCGCCGCCGGCTTCTCCGAGCGGGTGGTCGGGCCGAGCGGCGAGGAAACCAGGGCCCGGATCGACGATGGCGTTCACCTGACGCGGTCGGCGGCCTCGTGGGTCGCCGACATCGTCTTCGACGAGCTGGGCCGCTACTGGGACTTCGGCGGCTAGTTGTCCCGAGGGTCGAGCGGATAGTGCGCGAGCCGGCCGAGGGGCCCGGGCTGACGGCCCAGGACCTCCCACCAAAGCTCGAACGGGTCGTCGGTGTGGACGTCGGTGAGCAGCGCGTCGAGCACGAACCAGCCGTCGTCGACCAGCTCGGCCTCGAGTTGACCGGCGGACCAGCCGGCGTACCCGGCGAACATGCGGACCTCGTCGAGGCCCGGGACCTCGCTCGGGTCGACCTCGAGATCGACGGTGCCGAGACGCCCGAGGATGGGGTGCCAGTTCGCGCCGGCGTCGTCGAGGTTGACCGAGGCGAGGGCGATGACCGACGACGGCGAGACCGGCCCGCCGAGGAAGACGACACTCGGTGGCACGGCGCGGCCGGCCCACGGCTCGATCGTGGACGCGACCGGCAGTTCACTCGGCCGGTTGAGGATGACGCCGATGGCCCCCTCTTCGTTGTGCTCGAGCATGAAGACGACCGAGCGCGAGAAGTTGGGGTCGAGCAGCGACGGTGTCGCCACCAGGAGTCGGCCTCGGGTGGACTCGTGCATCCCCCGCAGTCTCGCGTGTGGCGAGCGCCGGCTGGTGCTGTGGCACGATCGGACCCGTGATCCCACCCGTCGTCCTGACCATCGCCGCGCACGATCCCCTCGGCGGTGCCGGGATCGCCGCCGACCTCACGACCTTTGCCGCCCACGGCGCGCACGGTCTGGTGGCGGTCACGGCCGTCACCGCGCAGCGATTCGGTTCGGTCGATCGGGTGGTGGCCACGTCGGCCGAACTCCTGGCCGCCCAGCTCGACGGCATCGTGGCGTCGTTCCCGATCCACGGCGTGAAGGTCGGGCTGCTGTTCGACGCGGCGCAGGTGGAGGTGGTCGCCGAGCGGGTGGCGGACGGACGGCTGCCCGCCCCCGTGGTCGACCCCGTGATGGTGGACGGGCGCGGGAACCGGTTCGTCGACCCGGCGATCGAGAACGCAGCCCGAAGGCTCCTGTTCCCCCGGGCCGCCGTTCTCACGCCCAACCGGGCCGAGGCGGCGCTGCTCGGACCGGACCACGCCTCACTGGCGGCGCTCGGGGCGGGGCTCGTGGTGGTGACCGGTGGGGGCGCGGCGGCGACCGACCTTCTGGTGTGGCCCGACGGTTCGATCCGCGAACTGGTCGGTGAGTGGATCGACACGACCAACGTGCGGGGGAGCGGTTGCACGTTCGCCGCGGCCGCGGCGGCCGGGCTGGCCGCGGGCGAAACGCCCGAGGCCGCGGTGCGCTCGGCGAAGGCCTTCGTTGCCGAGCGGTTGCGCGACAGCGCCGACTGGGCGTTCGCAGCCGGGCCGGTCGTGGGTCCGGTCTCGCATCGTCTCGCCGGCGGGTAGCACCAGCTCAGGGAACGTGGGCCCATTCGGCGCCGTAGTCGAAGCGCAGTTCCTCGCCCGTCTCGATGTCGCGCAGGGCGTAGAGGTCGGGGCCGTCGAACTCGACGTTCGGAGTGCGGCTGTGGTTCAGGAACCGCAGCACCCCCGTCCCGTCGATGCCGTGCCAGGAGTCGCCCTCGTCGTCCTCGATCCAGAGCACGTAGGTGCCGTCGGTCTCGGTCGGGTCGCCCTCGTAGCGGCCGATGTGGGTTTCGGCGGGGATGTCGACCCGGGCGAACACGCCGGTTCCGTGGATCGGCGACGGGCGCGCCTCGACGAGGTCGCTCACGCGTCGTGGTCGGGCGGAAAGGCGACGATGTCGGCGTCGTGATCGCCGGCGGGCTCGTCGCGGTGTCGGCTGTCGAGGATGAGCGAACGACTGATCGCGGCGGCCGCCAGATCCTCCATGTCGCGGCGCAGCGGATCGCGCATGAAGCCGTCGACCGACGCCGCGTCGGGGAACGACATCACGAGGAGAGCGTCGGGTGCGCCCGGCCCCGCGTCGACCTCGGCGGCCCGGCGTTCCAGGACGCCGTGGTTGCGGGGGAGGAGGGCGACGAGCTTGTCCACGTATTCGTCGAAGACCTCCGGCGCTCCCGTTCCCCAGAGGCGGAGGGTCAGCTCGATGCGCGTGCCGTCGTCCACGCGGCCCAACGTAGCCGTCGTCGCTCCACGCCAGGGTCAGCGGTGGACGGTGGCGTAGAGCGCCTTCAGATAGGCGCCTTGAGCGAACCCGATCGGATGGTCGACCGGGTGGCCGGTGCGATCGAACTCCTCGAGCTCGACTCCCTCTCGCCGGGCGGTGCGGTGCACGGTGTGGAAGAAGTCGTCGGCGGTGACCCGGCTCGAACACGACGCCTGGACGAGGGTGCCGCCGTCGACGGTGAGGGCCAGCCCGAGCTTCGAGAGCCGTTCGTAGGCGGCGAGCGCGCCATCCACGCTGGCCTGACGCTGGGCGAACGACGGTGGGTCGATGATCACGAGATCGAACCGCTCGTTGCGCCTGAGCAGGCCCTCCATCACTTCGAAGGCATCGCCGTGGTGCACCAGGTGTCGGCAGGCGGCGACGTTCGGGTCATGGGAGTTGTGGGCCATGTTGCGCGTGGCCGCTTCGACGGCGGGCAGCGAGAGGTCGACCGAGTGCACCTCGTCGGCCCCGCCCGCCGCGGCGTGGACCGAGAACCCGCCGGTGCAGCTGAACACGTCGAGCACCCGTCGCCCCTCGGCGAGCGCCCGCACCTTCGCCCGGTTGACGCGCTGATCGAGGAAGTAGCCGGTCTTCTGCCCTGTGGTCGGGTGAGCCTCGAGCGTGAGCCCGTTCTCGAGGAACATCACCGGCTCGTCGGGTGCCGGACCGTAGAGCGGTGCGCCTTCCACGAGGCCGAGCTCGGGACGTTGCTCGACGGACCGGGCGAAGCGGATGATCAGGCTCGTCGGCTCGATCCGGTCGACCAGGACCGGCACCAGTCGGGCGAGGTGCGGGATCCAGGCATCGGAGTAGATCTTGGCGACGGCGACCCCGTGGTAGTCGTCGACGACGATGCCCGGCATGCCGTCGTTCTCGCCGTGGACCAGGCGATATGCCGTGTGGTCGGGGTCGTCGAGGAGCGGGCGTCGTCGTTCGATCGCCTCGCCGACCCGACGGTCCCAGAAGGCCGCGTCGATCGGGGTCGGTTTGCCGGCATGGAGTACCTTGATGCGCATCGGCGAGGACGGGTCCCACATGCCGATGGCGGCGAACGTGCGGTCGTCGTCGAAGATCACGGCCAGGTCGCCGGGCTCGCCCTCGTGCGACAGCGACGTGATCGACTCGTCGTAGACCCAGGGGTGACCGCGCCGCAGGTGCCGATGGGCATCCTTGGTGACCCGGACCGCCATGCGCTTCTCGCCGGGGGAGGGGAGGGCGGCGAGGTCGACGGTCACCCCGTGACGCTATGCGATGTCGCACGAACCCGCGCTGGTGTAGACCGGCCGCATGAGTGAAACGACCGACGAACGCCACGCCCGCCTCGGCACCCGCTTTCGCGAGCTGCACCGGTCGGGGTGCTTCCTGCTGGCCAACGTGGGTGATGCCGGCACCGCCGCCGCGCTGAGCGACGCAGGGGTCGATGCGATCGCCACCTCGAGCTCAGCCCACGCCGAGACGATCGGCCGCAGTGACGCGGCCGGCGACGTGTCGATGGAGGAGCACGCCGAGCACACCACGGCGCTGGTGGCCGCCGCCGACGTGCCGCTCAACGTCGACGCCGAGAACGGCTACGGCCACGAGCCCGAGGCGATGGCGGCCGCGGTCGAGCGCTTCGCGGCCACGGGTGCCGCGGGAATGGGCATCGAGGACTGGTCGGGTGACCCCGAACGGGGCCTCTACGACCGTGCCCTCGCAGTGGCCCGCATCGAAGCGGCGGTGGAGGCCGCCGACGCGCTCCCGCGGCCATTCGTGATCACCGGTCGGACCGAGGTGCTGCTGTACGGGCTCGACGGTGGCTTGGACGAGACACTCGCCCGCCTCCAGGCGTTCGCCGAGGTTGGTGCGGAGTGTCTCTACGCCCCCGGCACGTGGGACCTCGAGACGATTCGTGTCGTCACCGCCGAGGCAGGAGGACCGACGAACATCCTCGTGCCGCTGGGCTCGAAGCTGACATTCGACGAGGTCGCGGCGGCCGGAGCCCGGCGGATCAGCCTCGGTGGGTCGCTGTACTCCGCTCAGGTGGCGCACGGACGGGCGCTGATCGAGCGGGTGCGCGCCACTGGGGCCTTCTCCTTGTGAACTGCTAGCTTCCTGCCCCGTGACCGGGAGGACGAGGTGAAACCCACGGCGCGGCGCCTGGTGGTCGTCGGGCTCCTGACCGTCCAGCTGGCGACCGTGGCGCTGCTCGTACTCGTGTCGGGGCGCATCAGCGCCGAGGCCGAGGACGATCACACGGTCGCCTTGCTCGAGACCGCGGCATCGGAGGCGACCGATCGCACGCGCGACTATCTCGCACCGGCGGCGTCGCTGGTGGCCACGACCGCCGACATGGTCGACGGCGGGGCGGTCGACACCGCGGCACTCGAGCGAGCCTTCATCGGCGAGCTCGAACGATCCCCCCAGTTGTCGGGGGTCTATCTCGGCAGCGACGACGGCTCCTTCTTCTTCGTCAGCCGTGCGGCGTCCGGATTCAGCGTCAAGACCATCGAGATCGACGGTGGCGAACGTCGGGTGACCGTACGGGCGGTCAGCGCCGACGGTCGGCGGGGTCCTGCCGTCATCCGCCCCGACGACGACTATGACCCCCGCGACCGACCCTGGTTCCAGGATGCGTCCCGCAACGCCTCCACCGACGTGGAGTGGACGGCGCCCTACGTGTTCTTCACTTCGGGGAATCTGGGCGTGAGTGCATCGGCTGCCGTGCGGACCGCCGACGGCATGCTCGCCGTCGTGGGTGCCGACATCGAGTTGGACGCGCTGTCCACCCTGCTGGCCGGTCTTCGCATCGGGCCCACGGGCTCTGCGGTGATCGTCGACGACGCCGGCACCGTCGTCGCCCATTCCGACGCCACCTTGGTGAACGGTTCACCGGGGGATGTGGCCGGGACCGTGTCGGCCTCGGAACTCGACGACCCGCGGACTCGTGCCGTCATCGGGTCGCTGATCGCGGTCGGCGACCGCGAGCCGCCCGCGGCCGCCCATTTCGATTCGCCCGACGGCGCGGGGATCGCGACCTCGCGTTCGCTGGAGGTGGGCGACCAGCGATGGACGATCGCGGTCCATGCAGAGGACGGGGCGCTCGTCCGGTCGCTCACCGACGCCCGCAGCGACGAACGGTTCCTGATGCTCCTCGTCGGGCTGCTCGGGTTCCTGCTGATCGCAGTGTTGGCCTTTCCGGCAACCCGACCCCTGGCGAGGCTCGAGCGGCGCGCCACGAGAGACGCGCTCACCGGCCTGCTCAATCGGGGGGAGATCCTGGCCCAGGGCGCGCAGGTCGCCAAGGAGGCCGATCTCCACGCGGCGATCATGCTCGACCTCGACCGGTTCAAGTCGATCAACGACACCTACGGACACCAGGTCGGTGACGAGGTGATCCACGAGGTCGGACGGCGGATCACCGGTGCGCTGCGCGATGTCGACCGCGCGGGCCGTGTGGGGGGCGAGGAGTTCCTGGTGGTGATCGGTGAGACCACGCCGGGCAAGGCGCTCGAGGTAGCGCACCGCGTGCACCAGGCCATACGGGCGACCCCGTTCGAGACGACGGTCGGCGAACTCGAGGTGACGGCGAGCGTCGGTCTCGGCGTGGCGGTCGGCCCGGGAGAGCTCCAGCGGACCCTCGCCGTCGCCGACACCGCGCTGCTCGAAGCCAAGGAGAGCGGCCGGGACTGTGTCGTGTCCGGAGGGATGGCCAGCGGCCTGCGGGGACCGCGCCGGGCCGGCGACACCTCCGATGCCTGAATCGCTGGTCGGCTCGGGTCAGTCGACCGCGTTGCCGTCTCGTTCGTTGCGCCACGCGGTCGAGACCTTGTCGGCGACCGAGCCGACCTTGGCCCCGACCTCGTCGACGAGCTTGCGGGCGCTTCCCGCGTACCCGGCCGCGGCATCGCCGACGTCATCGGTGTAGGGCGTCTCCTCGTCGACCTCCGGCGTGCGATAGTCGCCGTCGATGATGCGCTGGTAGTCCCCGCTCTCGATCCAGTCGCGCAGCTCGGCGACCCTGACGACGGCGAACGGGTGGGTCGCGCCGAGGGCCGCGAGCACCTTGTAGATGCCGGCGATGGTGTCCTTGTCGTCGCGGTACTCGTCGCTCTGTGCGATGAATGCGTCGAGGTCGAGGTCTTCGCCGCGACTGCCGCCGGCGATGCGCATCAGGGCACCCATCACCACGTCGGGATCCTGGGTGGCGAGCAGGGCGGCCCGATCGCACGACAGCTCGGACCGCCGGGACCACTCGAGCAAACCGTAGAGCACCGGGCGCACGGCGATGCCGGCCAGCGGATAGCGGGTCTGCGCCAGCTGCATGAGGATCGCGAGCATCGTGCGATACACCGCGTGCCCGCTCATGATGTGGGCCACCTCGTGGGCGATCACCGCCTCGAGTTGGTCGCGATCGATGATCTCGATCGTGGACGAGTTCAACACGATGAAGGGCTTGTCGAAGCCGATCGCGCCGGCGTTGACCAGCGGGGTCTGCGACACGTAGAGCTCGGGTATCTCCTGGAGATCGAGCGTGTCGCACGCCTTCAGGAGCCGTTCGTGGATCCACGGGTACTGATGCTCGCCGACCTTGATGGCGTTGGCCTTGAAGGTGAGACGGACCGACTTCTCGCCGAACATGCCCACGAGCTTGCGGAGCACCACGTCGAAGCCGGGGATCCGGCGCAGGGCGTTGAGCGCGGCGCGATCGGTCGGGTGTTCCCACGTCGTCGGGCTGATGTCGGGGAACCGCACGTGCTCGGACACGGGTCGAGGTTCGCTAGAGGTCGGTCGTGGCGGTGATGTCGATGTCGTAGATGGCACCGTCGCCGCTGAAGCGCATCGTGGTGGTGATCGGGTCGGTCGTGTTCCACCACACGCCACCGGCCGCGCCGTCGGGAAGGGCCGAGACGAGACTGGAGTCGATCAGCTGACCGAGCGACCCGTAGGCCGCGACCCACACCGTGAACCCGATGCCGATGGGGTCGTCGGGGTTTCCGAGCGACCCGAGGAACAGCAGGATCGAGTCCCACACGCCGGGGGTCACCGCGGCCTCGACGTTGGCCGCCGCGGCGCTGAGCGCATCGGCGACCGCCTGCGGATCGGTGAGTTGGGCGATGGTCAACGGCTCGACCTGGTTGACGAGTTCGGACTGCAGGGCCGCTTCGACGTCGTTCATGAGGTTGTTGATCGTGCCCCACGGCGTGAGGTCGCTCTCCATGACCACCATGACGGTCCCGACCAGCTCCGGTACGAGTCCCTGCGTGAGCAGCGCATTGAACGTCGAACTCTGCACGTTCTCGAAGTTCACCGCGCCCATCGCGGCGGGAATGCTCAGGACCGCGCCGTCGTCGGCCCCGGTGGCGAGCTCCTGGAGATTGCCGATGAACTCCGCCGAGGCCGATCCCGCGGTGCCTGGGATCACCCGCCACTTGATGACGGCCACGTAGGGCTCGTCGCCGTTCTGGAGGAACCCGTCCTCCTGGGCCTGGACGACTGTGAGCGTCGTGGCACCGACGTCGACCGTGCAGGCTGCCGCGAGGAGAGCGAGCACCAGCAGGAGGGGAGTGGTAAGTGACCGCTTGGTAACGTGCATGTGACCATCATCACACCCCACGGAGAGTGGTGCAACCGGGGTTCAGGACGCGGCGACCGGCCCCAGGAGTCGGTAGACGCGGGCCAGGAATGCCGCCATCTGCTCCCGGTCGACGACCTGGGCGGGGGAGTAGGTCGCTTCGCCCGTGCCGGTGGTGATGCCCAACTGGTGGATCCGGGCGATGTCGTCGTAGGCGAACGAGTCGGGGTCGACATCGGCGAACGGGTAGGCGAAGTCGCCGTGGTCGTGGTCGTGGCCGGGATCCTGGCCGACGGCCGCGGCCTCGGGACCGGCAGCGCCGGCCGGCGACTCGAGGAGGTCGTGGAGTCGGTTGAGGAAGGCGGCCATCTGTTCGCGGCTCACGGGATCGCCGGGGGAGTAGGTGGTCTGGCCGGTCCCGGTGGTGATTCCCAGCGAGAAGAGGAGATGGATGTCGTCGTAGGCGAACGAATCGGGGTCGACGTCGTCGAAGGGGTAGTCGCCGTCGGGGGCCGGCGTGTCGGGCGACAGCAACCGCCAGATGCGGGCGAGGAACGCTGCCATCTGTTCGCGGTCGACGGCGGCCGACGGCGAGTAGCTGTCGGGGGAGGTGCCCTGGGTGATGGCGAGCTCGTAGAGGAGCGTGATGTCGTCGTAGGCGAACGAGTCGAGGTCGACGTCGGCGAACGGGTGGGGTGGGGGCGCGCCGGTGGTCGTGGTGGTCGGGGCCGGCGGCTCGCCGTCGCAGTTCGTCGAGACGAAGGCGGCCGACGGGGTGCGCGGGCTCGCCGTTGCCACATAGTCGATGCCCTCGATGTTGACCGGGATCTGGGTGCTGAGCTGGTAGGCCCGGGCGTTCTCCACGGCCGAGCTGTCCCAGTAGGCCATGTGCAGATGGGCCAGCTTCTCCGTGGTACTGGACACGATGTTGCCGGTGTTGCCGAGGAGCCCCATGAGCTGGCCGGTCGTGACCTCGTCGAAGAGGTCGACGGCGATCGAATTCTCGACCAGGTGGACGTAGACAACCGTGACGTCGCCGTAGTCGACCTCGAGATAGGTGCCCGCCCCGCTGTTCCAGCCGGTCTGGGCCACGTGGACGACCACGCCGTCGCCCTGGGCCAGAATGGGCTGACCGAGGTCGTGGAGTGGGTCG
>JAUIML010000134.1 GCA_030432715.1 Acidimicrobiia bacterium
GGGAGGCCGCGACCATGTGGCCGCGGTGCTGATCGAACCCATCCCGGGGGCGGGTGGCGTGATCGTGCCGCCCGAGGGATACCTGCGCCGCGTCCGCGAGATCTGCGATGCCCACGACGTGCTCCTGATCGCCGACGAGGTGATGACCGGTTTCGGCCGCACCGGTGAATGGTTCGCCTGCGACCACGAGGAAGTCGTGCCTGACATCATGACCGTCGCCAAGGGAATCAACGGCGGCTACGTCCCGCTCGGGGCCGCGATCGTCCGGGAAGACCTCGCCGCCGGGATCGACGACCAGTTCGTCGCCCACGGCCTGACCTACAGCGGCCACGCGCTGGCGTGCGCGGCCGCGGTTGCGACCATCGAGGTCTACCGCGACGAAGGCTTGATCGAGGCGGCTCGCGAACGCGGCGCGGAGCTCGCCGCGGCGGCCGCCGAACTGGCGGCTGCCCACCCCTCGGTCGCGGAGGCGCGAGGAGTCGGCCTGTTCTTCGGGCTCGAGCTGGTGCGAGATCCGGACACGCTGGATCCGGTCCACGACGCGTTCGATCCACCGAGGGGACGCAGCGCGAAGCCGGCCGTCCTCGAGGCCGCGATGCGACGGGGCGTGTACTGCATGCCCGGGGCGGCGTCGGTCGTCATGATCGCGCCCCCACTGACGATCACGACCGAGGAACTCGCTCGGGGGATGGCCGTACTCGACGAGGCGCTGGTCGAGGCCGACCGCGCCATCGGCTGAGTCGACCCGCGGGCCGGAACAACCCGCTGCCGCTGGTCGAGATCGTGGTCGGACCGGCCGACTCAGCGGTCGAGGACCGCGATGCGACAGACCGTCGGAGCGCAACGCGATCTCAACGGGGCCGGACCCGGTCGGTCGGACGACGGCAAGCGCACGACCGTCGTAGGTGGAGCAGACCGGGGTGGCGTACGACTCGGTCGACGCGGGATCGGCGCTCGCGAGTCCCACGAGCTCCGCCGGTCCTTTGATCTCGATCGAGACCTCATGGCACCCCGGTCATCCGCTACAGGACGCGCAGGTGCCCAGGAGATCGAGGCGGTGGGTGTCGATGTCGAACCCCACCTCGTCGGCGGCCCGGTGCAGCGCCCGGTCGAGACCGGTCTCGGCTCGGGGATCGAGGGAGAAGTCGGTCACGTCGCCGCAGGTCGAGCAGATGAGGTGGTGATGGTGCTCGGTGAGGTGCTCGGCCAGTTCGTAGCGGGCGAAGTCGTCGCGCGTCACGATCCGGGTCACCGCGCCCACCTCTTCGAGAATCGTGAGGTTCCGGTAGACGCTCGACTGCGGGAGCGACCGATCCGCGTCGAGAATCTGGGTGATCGTGAGCGGCCCGTCGCCGGTTTGGAGAACGGCGACGAGCCGGCGCCGGCCACTCGTGTAGCGCTGTTCGGCCTGACGGAGCAGCGCTGCGACCTGATCGTCGATGTCGGCATCGACATCCGTGGTTCTCATTTCCGCAGCCTACCTGAGAATGAGAACGCGTGAGACTGGCGGTCCGCGTCGGAGGCCGTCAGTGGGAGTGGTGCGGGTCGTCGAGGACGAACTCATCGCCCACCCGGACGAAACGGCCTCCGAACGCGCGGCGAAGGTGGTCCTCGGTGAGGACCTCTTCGGGGGTTCCCACTGCGATGGGTGAGGTGTCGAGGAGCAGGACGGCATCACAGCGCCGCGCGTCCTCGAGATCGTGGGTCGTCACGACCACGGCGCGACCCTCGGCCACCTCCTCATCGATGACCTCGAGGATGACCGTGCGCGACACGACGTCGAGACCGTTGACCGGCTCGTCGAGCAGCAGGACTTCGCTGCCCTGGGCCAGACCTTGGGCAACGAGCACCCTCTGGCGCTGGCCTCCCGAGAGGTCGTGGAACTGCCGGCCCGCGAGATCGTCGACGGCCAATCGCTCGAGGGCCTCGTCGACGGCGCGTCGGTCCTCGGCGCGGAATCGCCCGAGGAGCCCGAGGCTCGGATACCGGGCCAGCGACACCGTGTCGCGAACGGTGATGGGGAGACTTCGGTCCACGTCGGTGGACTGCTGGACGAGTGCAGGCCGGGCTCCCCCGATCGCGATCTCACCGGCGGACGGAGCGAGGGTGCCGGCCAGCGCCCCCAACAACGTGGACTTGCCCGAACCGTTGGGTCCGATCACCGCCAGTGACGACCCGTGGGGAATCTCCAGGTCGACATGAGCCAGGGCAACGGTGTCGCCGAACCGAACCTCGAGGCGGCGAGTGGTGATCGCTACTGGCATCGACTCAGCGTACGACCACGTGAGAACGGAACCGATTCTCGCTCCGCGTTGTGACTGGCACGCGCATGTCCTAGGTTGGTGACTGTTGATAGTGATTCTCACTCTGGGAGAGACTCATGCGGATCTCCATCCGAATACTCGTCGGCCTGATCGCCGGCCTCAGCCTCGTTGCGGCGGGCTGCGGTGACGACAACACGGACGCGGCCGGTGGACCCGATCCCGACCTGCCCACGGTGGTCGTCACAACCAACATTCTGGGCGACGTCGTCGAGAACGTTGTGGGCGACGCGCTCAATGTCGTGACGATCATGCCGGTCGGCGCCGATCCCCATGACTTCCGCGCATCCGCGCAAGAGGCCGCCCAAATCGGCGATGCCGACGCGCTTGTCGTCAACGGCGGCGCGTTCGAAGAAGGCCTGATCGACGTCATCGAGGCAGCCGAGGGCGACGGTGTCCCGGTCTTCGAGGCGCTCAGCGCCGTGACGACCATCGAGTTCGGTGAGGGCGGGCACAGCGACGACGACCACCACGATCACGACCACGACGGCGCCGATCCCCACTTCTGGTCCGACCCAGCCCGTATGGCCGTTGCCGCTGACGCCATCGCCGACTTTCTCATCGACACCGTCGACGGTGTCGACGCCGACGCAGTGCGCACCAGCGCATCGGCCTTTGTTGCCGAGCTCGAGTCCGTCGATGCCGAGGTCGTGCAGACCCTGGCCGTGATCGGCGATGATGATCGGGTGCTGGTGACCAACCACGACTCGTTCGGCTATTTCGCGGACCGCTACGACTTCGAGGTCGCCGGCACCGTGATCCCGTCGGGATCCACGACCGACGGCGCCAGCGCCCAGGAACTCGCCGAACTCGTCGAAGTGATCAAAGACGAGGGCGTGCCCGCGATCTTCTCGGAGAGCACCGTGTCCGACGAACTCGCCCAGACCATCACCTCCGAGGTCGGCGGCGACATCGAGATCGTGGAGCTCTACACCGGCTCGCTCGGCGAGTCCGGTTCGGGCGCCGAGACGTATGTGGGAATGGTGCGCACGAACGCCCAGCGCATCGCCGACGCCCTGACCGGCTGATCTCGAGCCATGGACGCCGTCTTCGAGGCCTTCGAACCCGCGTTCATGCAACGGGCGCTCATCGGCAGCCTGATTGCAGTTGTCGCCACCTCGCTGGTCGGCACCTGGGTCGTGCTGCGCGGACTGGCCTTTCTCGGCGACGCGCTCGCCCATGGCGTGATCCCCGGCATCGCACTGGCGGTGCTGTGGGGATTCAGTCCGATCATCGGTGCGTTCGTCGCCGCCCTCGCCATGAGTGGGCTGGTCACGGTGGTCTCGAATCGCACGGTCGTGCGTGAGGACACGGCGATCGGCCTGCTGTTCGTCGGGATGCTCTCGCTCGGCATCATCATCGTGTCGCGGGCGCGATCGTTCACGACCGAGGTCACCGCACTGCTCTTCGGTGACGTGCTCGGTGTCACGACCGACGACATCCGCAACCAGCTCATCGCAACGGCCGTCGTGCTCGTCTGCACCGTGGTGCTGTACCGCCCGTTCCTGGCCCTCACCTTCAACCGGGCGAAAGCGCAGACGCTCGGCATGCACCCCCGGCTCGCCCAGGCGGCGCTTCTCGCCCTCCTGGCCCTGAGCATCGTCGCAAGCTTCCAGGCGATCGGGACGTTGCTCGTGTTCGGACTACTCGTCGGCCCACCGGCGACCGCGTCGCTCCTCGTTCACCGCGTCCCCGCGATCATGGTGACCTCCACGCTGCTCGGCGCCCTGGCCGTCGTCGCCGGCCTCCTCGTGAGCTTCCACCACGGCACCGCCGGCGGCGCGACGATCGCCGGGTTCAGTGTGCTGCAGTTCTTCGTCGTGCTCGCCGGCCGGGAGGTCGCGGTCGCACTGCGACGCAGCCGCCCGGCCGCCATCGCCGCGTAGCAGCTGCGATCTCCAACGAGCAGACGACTTGCTCGCCACCGGCCGGGGAAGGGACGCTCTCGCCATGCGCACCGTCCGGATCCTGCTCGTGGTCGCCCTTCTCACGGCCGCGTGCGCAACCGACGACCCGCTCGAGAACCTCGCGTCCACTCCGACCACACCCGCGCCTCCGTCGTCGATCGCGGACGAGCCGGTGTCGGAGGAGCCCGCCGCCGATGTCGCACCCGATGCGACCACGGCACCGCGGGACTGGTCGTTGCCCGGCGCCGACTACCAGAACTCCCGGCGAGCCATCGGCTCGCCCATCGAAGCGAGCAATGTCGAACTCCTGAGCGTGCGGTGGTCGGCTCCGGCGGGAGGGCCCCTCTCCACCGTGCCGATCGTGGCCGACGGTGTCGTCTACGCCCAGGCCGGAAACGGGGCGGTGCACGCCGTCGACGAAGCGACCGGCAGCGAGATCTGGTCGAGCGCGCCGACCGGGTTCAACATCGGCCCGTTCGGCGCTGCGGTCGACGGGGAACGTGTCTTCGCCGTGTACGGCTCGACCGGTCTGATCGCCCTCGACCGGTCATCGGGCGAACCGGTCTGGACCACGGAGATCACCGCCACCCCGACGACGGGAATCGACATCCAACCGCTCGTCTACGACGGCCTGGTCTTCGCCAGCACCGTGCCGGTCAGCATCGGCGGCATCTATGTGGGCGGCGACCGTGGCGTGCTCCACGCCCTCGACGCAGCCACAGGGGAGGTCGTGTGGACCTTCGACACGGTGCTCGGCGACGACCTGTGGGGCAACCCCGACGTCAACTCCGGCGGAGGCTCCTGGTATCCGCCGGCCATCGACGAGGACCGGGGTCTCATCTACTGGGGGGTGGCGAACCCGGCGCCCTTCCCGGGCACGGCCGAGTTCCCCAACGGTTCCAGCCGCCCCGGCCCGAACCTCTACACGAACTCCGTCGTGGCCCTCGACATCGAGACCGGCGAACTCGCGTGGTACCACCAGGTGATCCCCCACGACATCTTCGACCGTGACCTCGTCCACACGATGATCGTCGATCTCGACGACGGCTCCGACATCGTCGTCACCACCGGAAAGGCCGGAATCGTCGTCGGGATCGACCCCGATGCCGGCACACCACAGTGGGAAACGGCGGTTGGTCGCCACGAGAACGACGAACTCGAGGCGCTCACCGGCGAGACAGTCGTGTACCCGGGGACCTACGGCGGTGTCCTCACCCCACCCGCCTCGGCCGACGGCACGGTCTATGTCGCGACGATCAACGCGCCGTCGACCCTGGTCCCCGACGCCACCGCCTACTTCGGAAGCGACCTCTTCACCGGACCCGGCGAGATCGTCGCCATCGACGCGGCATCGGGAGATGTGCGTTGGGCGACTGCCGTGGACGGCGACCCGCTCGGCGGCGTCGCAGTGGTCAACGACCTCCTGCTCACTGCACTCCTCGACGGCACCGTTGTCGCCCTCGACCGGGAATCGGGGGAGATCGTGCACGAGGTGGCGGCACCCGGAGGCGTCAACGGCTGGATGTCGATCGTCGGCGACACCCTCTATCTCCCGGTCGGCCAGGCGAACCCACCGGCGATCGTCGCCTACACGCTGCCCGGTTGAGCTGACCGGCCCGCGGGCTCGCAGATCCAGGTCACTCGTCGCTCGGCACTTCCTCGGGGATCAGCGCCATGGCCTCAGGGGTGACCAGCATCCCCTCGGGGATGGTCGTCAAGTCCTCGGGGATGATCGCCGCGACCGACGTCTCGCGGGGGGTGGTTCCTGCGACGAACCCCTCGCCGGGGATCTCGTGACCGATGAGCGTCTTGCCGTCGGCCTCGTAGACCGGGAGGGCGACGATGTCGAGGCCGGGGTCGAGCGCGTCGAGGAATGCGTCCTCGGAGCGGATGTAGCCGATGACCTCTCCCGTCGTCGACTCGAGGGGGATGAGGTCGGGCAGGGCATCGACCCGGAGCTCACCGTCGGGAATCGGTCCGAGGGTGAGCCCCGAGTCGCTCGCCGCCCGCCTGGCGGGTTCGTACTTGTCGGGTTGGGCCTGAGCAGAGAGGGTCCCGACCAGCACGAGGGCCAGACTGGCGACGAGGGCGGTGGCAGTGGTGATTGCGAAGGTTCGACGCATGGGTCAGTCCTCGATCGTCGGGGCGCTGACGTACTCGCCGCGCCAGGTGTTGTCGTCGTAGTCCCACCAGCCGTAGTAGCCGCGCACGGACCACGTGGCGTCGGCGCTGGTGTCCTTGTCGCAGCCCGATCCGGTGGCCGCGCTGATGGAGCCCTGGCCGGCCGAGTTGTAGATCATGCTGCTCGTGCAACCGGACACGAAGACGCCGTTGCGCAGGACACGGGCGCGCGTGCGGATGGTGTTGGCGTTGAGCGATGACGGGATCGTGGAGCCCGAGCACGTGGGGCTTGCGCCGACGACGATCGACGAGGTGGTTGTGGCGTCGATGTCGCCGGTGCTGCCCGAGTTGGGGACCGTGAGGCTTGCCCTTTCACAGCCGACATACGGGATGCCGCCGAAGAACGACATGACGAAGGTGTCGGCCGTCCACCCCCATGAGTCGGACTGCGCGGCCGACGCCGGCGCCGCGCCGACCAGGAGGAGCGAGATCGCCGCCACGATCCCCGCTCCCCCTTTGAGGGTCCGCCGCGGTCTATTTGAGGTCATTCGGCCGGTTCTCCGAGAGTTGGGGGGAGTTCGTCGTTCTGGGGGATCGGAAGGAATCCGGCGTCGGAGCTCCACACGCCGACGACCGTGGTGCCGTCGGGGCCGTATGCGACGTAGGCGTCCTGGCCGACGAGGGTCTCCTGATCGACGAGGAGCGTGTAGCCGAGCACCACATCGCCTTCGATGACCGCGACGAGGTCCGGCGGCGGGTCGTCGTCGATGGCGCCGATGACGAACCCTGCCTCTGCGGCGATCGCCCGATCGGCCTCGAGCTGGGCGTTGATCGAGGCGATCGGGCCGACCGTCGTTGTGGGGGGTGCGGTGGTGGTTGTCGATGGCGAGGCGGCGGTGGGCGCGGTGGGTTCGTCCGTGTCGGCAACGTTGACGCCGATCACGACGGCCGCGACCCCGGCGGCCGCGGCGAAGCCGTAGACCACGGCGCGTTGGCGAACGCGGGCTCTCGAGAGCCGCCGCTGCTGCGATACGAGATCAGGCGGCGGCCGGTGACGAAGGTGCTCGTCGGTCGCGGCAACCGCTCGGTCGACCATGCCGCGGATGACCGCCTCGAGCTCCTCGTCGGTGAGCTCGTCTCGGCGTTCGTCGTTCACGTGAAGACCCCCCACACGATGAGCGACGCCATGAGCAGTGTCGACCGGCGAAGGATCTTGTAGGCGCCGCGCAGTCGCGACGACACCGTGCCTCTCGAGGACCCGATCGCGTCGGCGATCTCGACCTCGCTCATGCCGAAGTAGTTGCGCAGCACGACGACCTCGCGCTGCTTGTCGTTCAACGGCTCGAGGAGGCGGCGGAGCTCGTGCACCTCCGGGGGCGGGTCTTCGTGGACCGGCGGCTCGGAGAGGTGTGTGCGGAGGATGCGGCGGCGGTTGGTCTCGGTGCGCATCGTGTCGCGGGCGAAGTTGCGGGCGACCACATACGTCCAGCCGTCGCGGTTCGGCATCTCCTGGACCTGGACCCACTGCTCGGTGGCGCGGGTGAAGGCTTCGTCGACGGCGTCGACAGCGACATCGATCGGCGTGCCGAGCGCGCACATGGCGGAGACCATCTCGGGGCGCGCCCGCGTGTACCACGCGTCGAAGTCCTCGAACTCGACCAACCCTCCACCATCCACGCTTGTCGACGGGAGGTCATGGTCCCACAGGGTGTGAAGCTCGTTCACGAGTCGACCATCCCATGGCGTTCCATGGCGAGCTTCCGGACGAGCATGTAGGTCCAGACCTGGGGCTGACCACCGGCGGAGACCTCAGGCCACCACTCGCGGGCGAGGGCGATGGCTTCGTCGACGAGGACCTCGATGTCGCGGCGCGGTATCTCGTCGTGGATGACCGAGAACCCGAACACCAGGCGCGCCCGCGCGACAGTCTCCCACTCGTCGAAATCGGTCGACCGCAACGCCTCCAGCACACTCCCCATCGCCCCCTAGACGATCGAGCGCCGCGAAACGCGCACAATCCGTCGAGAATCCGGAACCGGGCGAGAAAGCGGCAGGCTCGGCACCGGAAACCGGGCCTGACCTGCCGCTTCACATGGAGCGGACGACCGGGTTCGAACCGGCGACCTCAACCTTGGCAAGGTGCAGAACATGGTCCGGCCCGCGCCGTTGCGCTGGATTCCGTGGGCCCCGGTCCGACGAATACGGCCCCATCCGGGCAGTAGGTGGGATGCGGGATGGGATGGCAGCGACCTGTGAGGCCCGGCCGCCTCGTGAGCCCAACCGGCATCTCATGATCAACCCGCGCAGAGCGCAGGCGTCCCCCGATCACACTGTCAGTCAGTCGGGTAGGCCATTCGCGCCCATATGCCACCTGCGCCGCTCCCGCCCCCATGCGGGACTCCAACCCTCGTCGAACCGGAGCCGTCAATCATGTCGATCCTCCCCGGCCGGAGACCCATGTACCGCTCCGGGTCACCAACACGGAAGTACACAACGTCACAGCCTGACCACTTCTCGACGGCGACGGGAAGCGTCGGCCCCCAGGAAGAGTCAAACCACTCCGCCTCAAGCAGCTCGATTCGCTCCGGAACGGGATCTCTCCCCGCACCCGATCGCCACACTGCATCCACCAAGGAAGGCGTCAGACGCGTCTTCGCTATCGCGAACGACAGTCCGGTCATGGCCCTCGGCGCGGTGATCACATCGACAGTGCGGTCCACAGACCCCGACTCGTTCGCGATTCGCAGCGCATCAGGCCGTTCGTCGAACTCAAAGACGTATGAGTATCGCATCGAAGCGGTCGGCGGATCGCCGAGCGTCGTACCACCACCACCACCACCACCACCACCCGCCGGCGTCAGACCGACCTGCGACGGCACATCCTCCATGATCCACCGCTCCGGCGGCGAGTCCGTATCGGGCCAACCTCGATAGGTGACGTGCAGGGCACAATGGCCGTCAACTAGATCAATAGAAACCAATCCGATGGACTGTGTTGGGTCATCGGTCGGCCGGAACGCCTCACATATGGGAACCAGCTCCACGCCGCCTAGCGTGCCACACCCGACCCGTCAGCTCCCACGACCGCCCGAATCCGCCGCCTGCGACAACACCAACGGAAGGTGCAATTTCGTCGGCTCGCGGAATCTTCGCCGGCGCTGTCACCCACACGCGGATCTCCCACACCCCTCGTGCTCGCTGGCGGACCGAACCTCTCATCGCTGCCGAAAGTACGGGAGCGATGCAGGGGATGGGATGGACGGATGGGATGGCGCAACCAGAAAGCGGCAGGCTCGGCACCGGAAACCGGGCCTGACCTGCCGCTTCACATGGAGCGGACGACCGGGTTCGAACCGGCGACCTCAACCTTGGCAAGGTTGCGCTCTACCAACTGAGCTACGTCCGCAACGGGGTGCAACTGTATCGGCGTTTCCGCCGATCACGCACCTCGGATGGAGTTGATGGGTGGTCAGCCACCCACCCGGGCACGGACTCCTGCAGCGATCTCCTGGGCCATCGCCCGGTCGCCGATCTGGTCGACGACGAGCTCATGTCCGTCGCGGCTGAACACGAGCGCCGCGTGTCGCTCATCCTGCCACCCCTGCACGGTCAGGCCGGGCTCGAGTCCGACCGGAAGGACGTCGGGTTCCCACTCGCGGGCGTTGACGAGAAGGAGCCGGCGGTCGCTGAGTGCGAGGGCGGCGGGCGCACCGCGGAAGCGACACGAGGTCACGACCGCGATCTGCTCTCCCTCGTCGAGCACTCGGGCCAGCACCATGAAGGCGGCATAGCCGTGCTTGCGACTGCTCCCGGAGAGGCGGCTGACCGCCGCGCCGAGACCGTGGGGGTCGGTGACCCCGGGCCCGGCCTCGGCCGACGGCATGGCGCGGGCTGGTTCTGGCGGCGGCGACGGGGCCGACGGCGCCGGAACCGCGCCGGCCTCGACCGGCGGGGCCGCGGTCTCGGACCCGGCCGGGGGTGGCGTCGGGGGCGCGGTCTCGCCGAACGGACCCGCCGGCGGCGAATCGGTCGGCGGACCGGGCGGCACGGCGGGAGGAGGCGGCGGTGGGGGTGCAGCCATCGGCGGAGGCGTCATCTCGACACCCGCGATGGGCGTGGGCGGAGTCGCATCGACACCGGCGATGGGTGCCGCAGTCGGGAGGTCGCCGATGCCGGGATCCGCGGTTGCGGGAGGCGGTGGCGGCGGAGGCGGGGGTGGGGGCGGCGG
>JAUIML010000135.1 GCA_030432715.1 Acidimicrobiia bacterium
CTCGGGGTCGGCTCGCACGAACTCGTCGAGTGCGACCGCGTCGTCGCCGACCAGGATGCGCCAGCGGTTCTCGCGCACGCCGTCGAGGATGATCGTCGCGGCCTCGGCCGCCGACATGGGCGCGTTCGCCTCGAACTGGTCGGCTGCCTCGTCCATCATCCACTTCACGTCGTCGGTGATCTCGGGGTTGTCGCCGTGCCGAATCGAGCTCCGGACGATGCCGGTGCCGATGTGGCCCGGCATGACCACCGAGACGCCGACGTGCGGCGCGTGCACCCGCAGGTCGGCGATGAGTGCCTCGGTGAATCCCTTCACCGCGAACTTGGCGGCGGAGTACGCGGTGTGCGGTCGATCCGGGCCGAGGCTCGCGAAGAAGCCGTTGACGCTCGACGTGTTGACGAGGTGGCCCTCGTCCGCGGCGGCGAGGAGGGGGAGGAATGCCCGCGTGCCGTAGTACACGCCGCCCCAGCACACGGCGAAGCAGCGGTCCCAACTCTCACGGCTGCCCGTGAAGAGGCTGCCCCCGCCGCTGATGCCGGCGTTGTTGAACACCAGCTCGACGTGGTCGGTCTCGTGTTGCTCCACCACCTCGTCGCGGAACCGGAGGATGGCTTCTTCACTGCTGACATCGCACAGGTGGCCCGTGACCTTCACGCCCACCGACTCCTCGCGGATCTGGGCCGTGGTGTCGGCCAGGTGGTCGTCGGAGAGATCGCAGATCGCGACGTCGCATCCTTCGGCGGCGAGCTGGCGGGCGATCTGACGGCCCATGCCGCTCGCCCCTCCGGTGATCACGGCCAGTTTCCCCGAGAAATCACGCATCGGCCGAGCATACGACCCGCCGGCCACACGGGCCTAAGCTCCGGCAATGCCGGATCCCGCCCGTCTGCACGAGCTGCCAACGCCGAGCCTGCTGGTGGAGCGGTCGACGTTCGACGCCAACGTCGCCGCGATGGCGGCGGCTCGACCCGAGGCGCAGCTGCGGCCCCACGTGAAGGCGTTCAAGTCGACGGCGCTGGCGAGGGAGCTGGTCACCGCGGGCCACACCAACTTCTGCGCGGCGACCGTGCGGGAAGTGGAAGGGATGGCGCAGGCCGGCATGGGCACCGATCTCCTGCTCGCCAACCAGTCGCTCGACCTCCGCCGGTTGACGCCGCTCGTCGAGGCCGGTCACCGGATCACCGTCGCCGTCGACTCCGCCGAGACGATCCAGGCCGCGGTCGCCGGTCGGATCCCCGAGGTGTTGATCGACGTCAACGTCGGCATGCCCCGGTGCGGTGTCGCCCCCGAGGGGGCGGGCGCACTGGCCGATGCCGCCCGGGCCGCGGGGCTGGAAGTGCGCGGGGTGATGGGCTACGAGGGTCATCTGATGATGGCCTCGGCCGAGAAGAAGGCCGACGCGGTCGAGGCGTCCATGGCGCTGCTGCTGCGAGCCGCGGCCGACGTGGGTGGCGACGTCATCTCGGCCGGTGGCACCGGCACCTACGCGGTCAACACGTGGGCCACCGAGATCCAGGCTGGGTCGTACTGCCTGCTCGACACCGACTACGCCGAACTCGACTCGCCCTTCGAGATCGCGATCACCGTGCTGGCCACGGTGATCTCGGTCAACCCCGACGGCTGGGCGGTGGTCGACGCCGGCCTCAAGGCGTTCGGGATGGACCACGGCAATCCCGCCTGGCCCGATGGCGACCTCTTCTTCTGTTCCGACGAACACACCACGCTGCTCGATCCCGACGGTCGACTGCGGGTGGGGGACCGGGTGCGTCTGCAGCCCGGCCATCTCGATCCGACGGTGGCGCGACACGAAGTCATGTGGGTGGTCGACGGTGATGCCGTCGTCGATCGTTGGGCGATCGATCTGAGGCACTGGTGAGCCGCACGTTCCGCAACTGGGCCGGCAACCAGGTGTGCCTGCCGGCCGAGATGGCGTCGCCGCAATCGGTCGAGGAGGTCGCGGCGACGGTCTCGCGGGCCGCCGAGGCCGGGCTGCGGGTCAAGGCGGTCGGCGCGGGTCATTCGTTCACCGCGGCGGCGATGACCGACGGCGTCCTGATGTCGCTCGACGGCGTCGCCGATGTCGAGTCGATCGATGCCGAACGCGGGCGGGTCACCGTCGGCGCCGGGATCCGGCTCAAGGACCTCAACGCCGTGCTCGATGCGGCCGGGCTCGCGATGCCCAACCTCGGCGACATCGCGTACCAGTCGATCGCCGGGGCCATCGCCACGGCGACGCACGGCACAGGGGCCACCCTCGGCAACATCGCCACCACCATCGTCGGCATGGAGCTCGTCGACGGTGCCGGCAACCGGATCCGCTGTGACGAGACCACACGTCCGGAGCTGCTCCGGGTCGCCCGCGTCGGCGTCGGCGCTCTCGGGATCGTCACCGAGGTGACCCTCCAGTGCGTGCCCGCGTTCGATCTCCACGCCGTCGAGACGATCGAGGTGCTCGACGACGTGCTCGACGGATTCGAGGAGAACGTCTCGGCCAACGACCACTTCGAGTTCTTCTGGATGCCGGGGGCCCGGCGTTGCCAGGTCAAGCGCAACAACCGCACCACCGAACCCCGGCGACCCCAACCCCGCCTGTCCTACCTGCGCGACAAGATTATCGCCGAGAACCTCGCGTTCGGGCTGGTCACCAAGGTCGGTGCCCGGTTTCCGAGCGCCGCGCCGCGCATCGCGAAGCTCGTCGACTCCGGGGTCTCCGGCCGTGATCTGATCGACGCGAGCCACCGGATCTTCGCCAGCCCGCGGTGGGTCCGGTTCTACGAGATGGAATACGGCATCCCCCGCGAGGCACTGCCCGAGGCGATGCGCCGTGTCCGCGACCTCGTGAAGCGGGGGAGCGAACCGATCTTCTTCCCGATCGAGGTGCGGGTCTCGGCCGCCGACGACATCCCCCTCTCGACTGCCAGCGGGCGCGACAGTGCGTGGATCGCCGCCCACGTCCACCGGGGTGGCAGCTACGAGACCTACTTCCAGGGGATCGAGCGGATCATGAACGACTACGACGGCCGCCCCCACTGGGGCAAGCTCCATTTCCAGGATCACGAGTCGCTCGCACCCCGGTACGGCGAGTGGGATGCGTTCCAGTCGGTGCGGGCCGAACTCGACCCCGGAGGTCGCTTCGCGAACCCCTACACCGACCGGGTGCTCGGATCGCTCCAGTCGACCTCCGGCTAGGCAGTGAGGGTGGTGCCGCCGTCGACCGGGATGATCTGGCCGGTGATGAACGCACCGGCCCGACTGGCCAGCAGGAGCGCCACTCCCTTGATGTCGTCGGCGTCTCCCCAGCGGTGCATCGGGATCATGCGGAGCTCGGCCTCGTACGCCGCCGGATCGGCCTTGGCGTATTCCGTCATGTCGGAGTGGAACCGGCCGGGAGCGATCGCGTTCACGCGGACGTTGACCTGCGAGAGGGTGAAGGCGAGGTTGCGGGTCATCATGTGGATGCCGGCCTTGGAGACGTCGTAGCTGTAGGTGTCGGTGGGGTTCGCGGTGAGCCCGGCGATCGAGCCGATGTTGATGATGCTGCTCGTGTGTTCGGGCGTGGCGCGGGCGGACAGGAGCGGGGTCAGCGCCTGGGTGAGGAAGAACGGCGATTTCACGTTGAGGTCCATCACCTTGTCCCAGCCCCGCTCCGGGAACTCGCCGAACGGCGCGAGCCAGCCGCGGCCCGCGTTGTTGACCAGCACGTCGAGGTGGTCCTCCTGGTCGGTGATCTCCGCAGCCAGCTGCTCGACGTCGTTCAACGTGGAGAGATCGCCCGGGAGAGGGACACACTCGCCTGCGAACGCAGCGGATAGTTCCGACGCCGTGGCGTCGAGCGTCTCCGCATCGCGGGCGGTGATGTAGACGCGCCGGGCCCCCGCGTCGAGGAACGCTTCCGTCATGTGGCGCCCGAGTCCCTTCGATCCGCCGGTGACGAGACAGGTGCGGTCGGCCATGGAGAAGAGCTCGGAGGTCATGGGCGGCACTGTGTCATCGCGCGGCCGGTTCGTCCACTGGTACGACTTCGGCCGGTACGGTGCCCGGCATGGCTGAGAAAGACGTGGGCACGTCCGCCGACCTCGACGGTTCGGGACTGCGGGTGGCGTTGATCCGCACCCGCTGGAATCCGGAGGTCATCGACCGGCTCGCCGCCGGCGTCGACCGCGCCCTCGCCGAGTGCGGCATCGCCGACCATCACGTCGTCGAGGTTCCCGGCGCGTTCGAGATCCCGTTCGCGGCTCGCACCCTCGCCGCGTCCGGACGCGTCGACGCGATCGTCGCCATCGGCGCCGTCATTCGGGGCGAGACGACCCACTACGACCTCGTGTCGGAGGAATGCGCTCGTGGTCTCCAGGACGTCCAGCTCTCGACCGGGATCCCGACCGGTTTCGGAGTGCTCGCGACGGAGAACCTGGAGCAGGCCCTGGCCCGCAGTGAGGGCGCCGACGGCCACAATGTCGGCGCCGATGCGGCTCGGGTCGCCGTGGAGATGGCGATCCTGGCCCGCGACTGGCGCTGAGTCGTGCACGGCCTCGACTTGCCGTCGGCGAAGCAGGTCATCCTCGAGCGGCTCACCGAGGGATCTGTGCCGGGCGAACGTCGCGACGACTACCGGCTCGCGCTGGCGATCGAGGGTGGCGGCATGCGCGGTGTGGTCAGTGCAGGCATGCTCGTCGCCCTCGAGCAGCTCGGCATCACCGGCTGCATCGATCTCGTGGTCGGTACCTCCGCCGGTGCGCTCGCCGGGGCGTTCTTCGTCGATGGACGGGCCGTCGAGGGCAGTGTGCTCTTCTACACGGAGCTCCACGACGAACCCTTCCTCGATCGCAGCCGGCTGTTGCGACGCGACGCGGCGCTCGACCTCGACTATCTCGTCGACACCGCTGCGGTCAGTCGCGGGCTCGACTTCACCGCGATCGCAGCGAGTCCCATTCCGCTCTACGCCACCGTGACACCGACCGACCCGTCGGTCGACACCCGCCATTTCCATGTTGCCGGTAGCGCCGAGCGGGTCTCGTCGATCCTCAAGGCGACTGCGTCGCTGCCGGTTCTCGCCGGCGGGGCCAAGCAGGTCGACGACCTCGACTATGTCGACGGTGGACTCCACGAACAGATCCCGTGGCGCACGGCCGCCGCGCTCGGCGCCACCCACGTGCTCGTGCTGCCCTCCAAGCCCGTCAGTGCCGACGCCGAACTCGACTCGCTGAGCTTCGTCGAACGGGTCTCGGTCATCCCTGTCGTGCGGGCCATGCACAACGATCACATCGCCGAGCTGGTGTCGCAGCTGCCCGGCCGGTCGTCGCGCGAGGCCTGGAACCTGCGGGCGGTCTCCGAGGGGCGGGCCACGCCGATCGGGTGGATGGAGGGTCGGCCGCAGCCCCGCTTCGACGTGATCCAGGTGCCCGACACGATCCGGTTGCCCGGACGCCTCGAGCGAGAACGGTCGGTGCTCGTCGACGCCTTGATCGGGGGCGCGAACGCGGTCGTCCACCACTTCGATCTCGGCGGGGAGGATGCGGTGGCGGTCGAGCAACGGGTGGTGTTGACCCACCCCGATGCGCCTGTGAAACACTTCCGGGCGTCTCAGCTGACCGAACTGGTCATCGAGCGGGGCCTCGACCGATAGACGGGGCCGGACGGGGAGGGTGACCATGGCCGAGCCGACCATGCAGATCGACAAGGTGGGCGGCGTCATCGGCGCGACCGTCGAAGGCATCGACCTGCGCGACGTGGTCGACCCGGCCGGGGCGTCGTCGCGGTTCGCCGAGATCGAGCACGCGCTCTACGAGCACGGCGTGCTCTTCTTCCGGGAGCAGCATCTGAGCGACGACGAGCAGATCGCGTTGGCCCGGTGCTTCGGCGAACCGTCGATCTACCCCATCTCGAAGATCCACGGTGCGACCGATCCCGTCTGTTCCACGATCGTCGACGGACCGGACAGCCCGCCGACCACCGACGGGTGGCACACCGACGTCACATGGATCGAACGACCGCCGCAGATCGCGATCCTCTGCGGCATCGAGATCCCGCCGTACGGGGGCGACACCGTGTGGGCTTCGACCGCCGACGTCTACGCGAGCCTCTCGCCGACGCTACGCACCCTGCTCGACGGCTTGGAGGCCGAGCACTCCTGCTGGCCCGGGTTCTGCGAGACGGCCGAGGAGAAGTCGGGTATCGACGGCCTCGGCGCGATGATCCGCGACGCGTATCCGCCGGTGATGCACCCGCTGGTGCGCACCCATCCGGTGACCGGCCAGCGGGCCTACTACGACGGCGCGTCCACGATGGGCGACGTGGACGGACTCACCCCTGCCGAGTGGCAACCGCTCCGGGCGCTGTTGCAGTCGATGTTCGACGAGCCGAAACGCCAGGTCAGGTGGTCGTGGCGCGAGGGCGATGTGGCGATCTGGGACGAGCGCCTCACGGTGCACCGGGGGGTGTCGGATCACTTCCCGCTGCGCCGTGTGGTCCGGCGCATCACCGTCGACGGTGAGCGGCCGGTCTTTCAGGCCTGAGCGCGTCGTCGCCAGCCGATGATGCCGGCGGCGACCACGACCGCGGCGCCGGCGCCGGCCCCGATGACCAGACCGGTGTTCGAGTCGTCGTCGCTGCCCGAGTCGCTGTCGAGTTGAGCGAGGGTCGTCGTCGGTGGCTGGGTGGTGGTCGGCGCGGCCGTGGTGGTGGTGTCCGCGTCTTCGTTCCCGTCCTCGGGTGCCGCGGTGGTCGTCGTGGTCGTCGTCTCCGGCGGAGCCTCGACGATGCCGCGGAAGGGCCCCGTCACCTCGTAGGTGACTCCGCCGAGGGCCTCCGCGGAGTCCACGGCCGGGTTGATGTCGCCGATCGTGCGAGTCGACGGCCCCCGCTGGCTCGAGAAGTAGAGCCGGTCGCGGCTGGGGTTGAAGACCGGTCCGGTGACCTCGGAGTCGTCCTGGCCGACGATCCGGGCGAACGGCGCGACTTCACCTTCGGGGGTGATGATGACGACCTCCATGTTGCCGCCGTCCTCCGCCACGAAGATGTCGCCGGTGCCTTCGTCCACGGTGAGGTTGTCGACCCCCGACAGGACGGCCGTGCCATCGGCCACGTCGTCGGGGTTCGCCTCGTAGAGCACCGTGTGGGTGAGGTTGGCGAGGTCGATGCCGTGGACCTTGTTGTCGAGCTTCGTCGTGAAGAAGATCCAGTCCTCGAAGTACCAGATGCCCTCGCCGCCGAGGAACACCGTCGACGCCTCGACCTGCTGGCGGGTCGGCGTCTCGGCCCCCGACGGATCGGGGACCTCGAGCCACGACACGGCGCCGTCGTCGGCCACGACACACACTTCGAGGAGACCTTCGCTGAGGTCGGGGTAGGCGGTGGGGGTGTACCGGTACAGGCGGCCGTCGAGCTGGTCCTCGGTCATGTAGACGTGCTCTCGGACCGGATCGACCGCGGCGGCCTCGTGGGCGAAGATGCCCATGGCAGCGTGGGCCTGCGGTTCCGTCGACGCGGTGGGGTCGCACTCCCAGAGGAAGCCACCGGTCGAGAACCACTCCTCGCCGGAGAGGAACGTGCCCCACGGGGTCGGTCCGCCACCACAGTTCGCCTTGCTGCCCCGCAGCACTTCGTAGGCATCGATGATGTTCCCGTCGGCGTCGTAGCGGATGGCGCTGACGCCGGCGGCGCCGGGAACGAACACCTCGCTGTTGACCGTGTGGATCCAGCCGCCGTCGTCGTGGGCGAACACGGCGGCGCCGTCGGGGAAGATGTGCCACTCGAAGTCGGTGTCGCCGACCGGCTCGCCGGCGACCGCGACGATCCGCGAGGTGAAGCCCTCCGGCAGGATCATGCCGTTCTCGTCGGGCTCGCGGCCCTCGATCGACCCGTAGGGGCTGGTGCCGGCGGTCTGGGCGCCCACGGCGGTCGTGAGGAGCGGTATCGCAGCGGTCCCACCCGCGGTGAACACTCCGGCCTGCAGGAATCGACGTCGGTCCATGGCCGAGAGACTCGCACAGGGCGCCCACGCTCGCTAGACACAGGCGATGACATCCACCCCCCGCATCGAGGGTCTCCAGCCGAAGTTCACCCACGTCCACGACACCGACGACGGCATCCCGTTCATCCCGGTGCGCAGCCAGCGCAACGCCGACGGTTCCGAGTCGCACGTGTGGGAGAAGTGGGTGGCATTCTCGGTCGAGCCGCTCTACCTCGCCCTCTTCGCCCGCTGGGATCCGGGAATGATCGTGCGCCACCACGGCCACTACTCGCCCCACACGATCACCGTGTTGAAAGGATCGTTCACCTGCGGAGACGTCGAGCTCGGTGTCGGCGGCCACATCGAACTGCCACTGGGCGCCTCGTTCGGCCCGTTCGTGGCCGGCCCCGAGGGCGTCGAGCTCTACGAGGTCATGATGGGTGATCCCCGGTCGTGGAGCGATGACGAGGAGTCGATCCACGAGTGGCTCGCGGCCCGCGGCGCCGTGCAGTTGCCCGATCCGCCGATCGAGCTCCCCGGCGGGCTCGAGGACCTCCGCGCCGTCTTCGCAAAGGGCGCCGAGGAGCCCGGCGAGTAGTTCGGCTGCACACCAGCACCGTGTGATGTCGGTCGGTCGGCCTCCGCACGATTTTGCCGGTTCTGCTCGGCAAATGCGGGCGCAGAGGCGATGTGTGCGCCAATCTGGCTGAGTGACAGAACTCGCTGTCGTCATCGGGCACCAAGAGCACGAACATGTCATCATCCGGGTCCTCGGGCGGATGCACCCGGACGCGCCGGACCGGTGGGACGGCAACTGGCTCCTGTCACCCATCGAAGTCTCTGTAGGCGGCTTCAGGGGCGACATCACCGGTGCCAGCCTTAGAGGTGACGAACTTCGTGCTCTCCGCCGCGGCCTGGAGACCCTGTACGAGACTCTGGTTGGCGCGGCGTCACTGGACTCGATGGAGCATTGGCTCGACCTCAAGTTCAAGGGCGACGGCTCTGGTCACATCAAGGTGACCGGGGCCGCGTACGACCACCACGGCACCGGGGCCAACGCGTTGCACTTCGCGCTTGAGATTGACCAGACGTTTCTCGGCCCGATCATCGACTCGCTCAAAGAGATCGAGGCAACGTACGAGGTGCTCGACAGCAACGAGTGACAATCCCATCGACCCGAATCGGCCTCCCAGGCAGCGATCCAACGACCGTTTGGTATCGGCACCTCAGGAGCACGAACGGATCTACCTGACTCTGAGCTGTCCAGGCCTCAGGTCTCGGCCGTCGAGCCCCCGTCGTCGAACACGAACACGAGCATGTATCGACCGCCCATTCCGTCCGAGTGCATCTGTCCGTCAGGAGCCCCTGCGGGCGGGTCCGCCTATGGATTCGTCAGCAGGGCCCTGGCTTGCGCGGTCGTCCGACGAACAGCGGCCGCATGATCCGGTTCCATCCTTCGTGAGAAGTCCGCGATCCGATCGAATGACGGGTACACCATGGGTTCCCTCACCATGAATCCCTCGATCCCCAGGATCGCAACGTCCGCCGCCTCGGCCAGATCCACGACCTCCAGGGCAACTGCCGCTCAGACGTAGATGACCTCGAACGTGCAGGCCAGGTCGTAGGGGGTGTCAGCCGCCGCGGCCTCCGCATTGCCGCGGAGGAATGTCTCGGGATCGGTCGGTTCGGCCAGCGCGTCGAGGTACACCCGATGGCATTCCAGCGAGGCGATCCCGCGGTCGAGGGTGTCTGTGATGTCGACGGCGTGGGTTGCCTGCGGCGACGCGTTGAACGCCACGAATCGCACGCCATTCCAGGCTCCGCCGACCTCGGGGAACAGCCACTCGTTGCCGGCATCGCGCGCGGCGTCGAGCAATGCTCGGCCGACGTTGCGGTGATCGGCATGGTTCCACGACGGCCCGCCCCAGGAGTCGTGGTGGTTGATGCTCACGAGGATGTCGGGCCGCGTCGCCCGGATCACGCCGGTGAGGTCGCGGCGCAGGGCGAGGTTGTTCTCCACGAGCCCATCCGGATGGCCGAGGTAGCCGAGCTCGCGTACGCCGACCGCCGCGCACGACGCCTCCTGCTCGGCCCGGCGTAGGCGCGTGGCCTCGGCCGGGGCCATACCGGCGATGCCGGCCTCGCCGGCGGTCACGAGGGAGTAGCCGACCCACTTCCCCTGGTCGGTCCACCGGGCCACGGCGCTCGCCGCCCCGTACTCCATGTCGTCGGGATGGGCGACGACGGCCAGGGCCCTCGTCCAGTCTTCGGGCAGCGGCTCGAGCATCTGACCGAGTGTAGGGGTGCAAGAAACCGCGGTGCTCGTGCGTCGATGGTGGTGATGGAAGAATCGGCGCAGGTGATGCACGGGCCGGAGGTAGAGACGCTGTTTGCGTCGGAACGCCCGGGTCTCGTGCGTCTCGCGTTCCTCATGACGGGCTCAATCGAGACCGCGGAGGATGTCGTGCAGACGGCCTGGATGACGTCGTTGCCCCGCCTGAGTGGGGTCGACCGGCCGGGCGCCTACGTGCGCACCGCGGTGGTGAACGAGGCCCGCAGTCGCCTTCGGCGGCGACGGTCGGCACCCCCGCTACCCCTGGCGTTGTCGGTTCGGATCGA
>JAUIML010000136.1 GCA_030432715.1 Acidimicrobiia bacterium
GTCGAGCGTGCAGTCGATCGGCGGCGGCGGCTCGGTCTGGTCGCCGGAGCTCCAGCGGGCCTGCCGCGAGGCGCTCCCCCATGCGACCCAGGCGGTCGGGGTGGGGTACGGGTCGACCGAGTGTGCCGGCCTGGCGACGCACGCGTCCAACGACGTGCTCGCCGCGCATCCCGACAGTGTCGGCTACCCGATTCCGACCGCCGACGTCCGGATCCTCGACGACGACGACAACCCGCTGCCCGACGGTGAGATCGGCAACGTCTGTGTCCGGGGCCCGATGGTCATCCCGGGCTACTGGGAGAACCCCGAGGCCACCGCGGAGACCATCCGGCCCGGCGGCTGGCTCCGGACCGGGGACTTCGGCCACATGCGCGACGGCATCCTGTTCCTGGCCAGTCGGCGCAACGATCTCATCATCCGGGGCGGCGAGAACATCTACCCGACGGAGATCGAGAACCGGCTCGACGCCCACCCCGACGTCAACGAGGTCGCCGTCATCGGCGTGGATCATCGTGAACTGGGTCAGGAGGTGAAGGCGGTCGTGGTCCCCCGTGAGGGTGCCGAGCTCGACCCGCAGGCCCTCGCCGGCTGGGTGGCGGAAACGCTGGCCACCTTCAAGGTCCCGGCCCACTGGGAGATCCGCAGCGAGCCCCTCCCGCGCAACGCGAGCGGGAAGATCCTGAAGGCGGTCGTCGCCGGCGACGCCGAGAACACCTTCATCGAAGAGTGACCCGCGTCGCGACGTGACGGGGTCGACTCAGGCGGTGAGGGCCCAGGGTCGGGTGCGCTCCCACAGCAGCCCGATGTCGAGCAGTTGCTGCTCGGTGTGGTGCTGGCCGACGACCTGGAGCCCGACGGGCAGACCGTCGCTGGCGTTGCCGGCCGGCAAGGAGATGGCGGCGTTGCCGTAGATGTTGGACGGCGCGGTGAGTGCACCGTTGTTGCCGGCGTTCGATTCGCGCCCGCCGAACACGCTCGGCAGGCGTCCCTCGGCGTCGAAGGCGGTCGACGGGTTGGTCGCCGCGAGCACGACGTCGACCTCGTCGAACATCTCGGCCATCGCGACGTTGAGCTCCTGACGACGGCTCTCGGCCTTGACCATCGCGGCCAGATCGATGCGCTTCTCGGCGCTCTCGATGCTCGCCCGCATCATGCCGGTCAGATCGTCGGCACAGGCGGGCCAACGGTCGCCCAGCTCCTTGCGCAGTCCGATTGCTCCGGTGAGGCCCCACGCCCCCATGATCTTGGGCAGTCGAAGATCGATGTCGACGCGGGTGGCCCCCATCGCCGAGAGCAGCTCCTCGGCGGCGGCGGTGACGATCTCCTCCGTCTCCGGGGCGAGGACGGCGCTGCCCAACCCCGGCACGATCGCGACCCGGAGCGAGGCCAGGTCGGCGATGCCGTCACCGAGCGTGGCCTCGTAGCCCTCCACCCGCGGCAGGCTGAACGGGTCACGGCGATCGAAGCCGTTGGTGACGTCGAGCCACCGGGCCGTGTCGCGCACGCTACGGCTGACGCACCCCTCCACCGACGTGAGGTTGCCCAACTGCGGCCCCTTCGGCACCCGCCCGAAGGTGGGCTTGAGCCCGACGAGACCGCAGAACCCGGCGGGGATCCTGATCGATCCGCCGCCGTCGCTCGCGGTGGCGAGCGCGAACAGCCCTCCGGCGACGCCGGCAGCCGAGCCCCCCGACGATCCGCCCGGGGTGCGATCGGTACGCCACGGATTGCGGGTCGCCCCGTGCAGCTTCGTCGTGGTCTGGTTGACGCCGCCGAACTCGCTCGAGGTGGTCTGCACCGTCGGAATCGCTCCGGCCCGCCGTAGCCGCTCGACCGGGATCCCGTCGGCGGTCGCGACCCGATCCGCCAGCGCGACGGATGCCTCGGTGTCGGGCCACCCGGCAACCGCCAGCAGCTCCTTCACCGCGAGGGGTACCCCACCGAAGGGCTGGGAGACGTCGGCGGTCTCCGCGGCGGCGAGGGCGGCCTCGCCGTCGACATGGCACACGGCGTTGAGCTCGTCGGCCTCGACCGCCGCCAGGGTCGCCGCCACCTCCTCACGCGGGTGCCGCTCGCCGGATCGGAACGCGTCGACCAACGAGACGACATCGCCCCGCCATGGCTGATCCGTCATGATTCCCCCTCCGAGTGTCGCCTGGACGGCCTCCACCCTACGATCCCCTGGTGCTCACGGAAATCTCACGCCGAGCGGCCGTCGACTTCGCCGACACCACCGCCTACCTGACCGAAGCGGGATGGGGCGTCACCTACTCCGAACTCGACCGGGCCGCGGACGAGGCGGCCGAGGGCCTTCGCCGGCACGGTGTCGGCGAGGGCGATGCCGTCGCCCTCCTGTTGCCTTCGGTCGTCGACTACGTGGTGCTCTACCTGGCCGCCGAGCGCCTCGGTGCCGTCACCGCGGGCATCAATCCCAAGCTGCGGGCGCGCGAGATCGGGGGCTGCATCGACGTGTTGGACCCCGCGTTGGTGATCGCCACCGCCGATCTCGCCGGGGCCGTCGACACCGACCGGTACCCGACCGAGATCGTCCGACTGGGCACCGATGCAGCGTCGGTCGCCGCCGAGTTCCGGGTCGCGGGCGCGGAGCCGGCGAGCCCGCCTCCCGACGACGACGACCGAGCGGTGTGCATCTGCTTCACCAGCGGCTCGACAGGCCAACCCAAGGGCGCCTGGTACACCAACCGGCAGCTGCGGGCGATCGCCGAGCTCGACACCGGCGGCGCCTGGGGCGGTGGCGGACACGGAATCTCCCCCACCCAGTTCGCCCACGTCGGGTTCATGACGAAGTTGCCCTGGCTGCTCGCGAGCGGCCGCACCACCCATCTGCTCGATCGCTGGTCGGCCGGTCCGGTTCTCCGCCTCATCGCCGAACACCGGATGCCCGCCGTCACCGGGGTCGCGCCCCAACTGGCCCTGATGGTGCGCCACCCGCTGATCCACGAGCTCGACTTCTCCGCGGTGCAGGCCGTCGTCGTCGGCGGCGCAGCCTCGCCGCCGGCGTTGGTTCGCGAATGCCGGGAGCGCTTCGGCGCGGGGTACTCGATCCGCTACTCCTCGACCGAGAGCGGTGGGATCGGACTGGGCACGGCGCTCGACGCCGACGACGAGGAAGCGCTGCACACCATCGGGCGGCCCCGTCCGGGGGCCGAGGCGTCGATCCGCGATGCGAACGGAGATCCGGTGCCCGATGGCGAGATCGGCGAGCTGTGGCTGCGTTCCGAGTGCGTCATGTCGGGCTACTGGAACGACCCGGAGACCACGGCGGAGACGCTGGTCGACGGGTGGCTGCGCACCGGCGACCTGGCCCGCGTCGACGACGCAGGGTGCTACCGGCTCGCCGGACGCCTCAAGGAGATGTTCATCCGGGGCGGCTACAACGTCTACCCGATGGAAGTCGAGTCGGTGCTCGTCGCCCATCCGGCGATCGCCGAGGTGGCGATCGTGCCGCGACCCGACGAGGTGATGGGCGAGATCGGCGTGGCGGTCGTGGTGGTGGCCGAAGGCCACGACGCCCCGAGCCTCGCGGAGCTGCGGGAGTTCGCCGCCGAGGAGCTCGCGGCCTACAAGCTTCCCGAAGCGATCAGGTTCACCGACGCGCTCCCCCGCAACTCGAGCGACAAGGTGGACCGTCTGGTGTTGGCGGCCGAAGAGACCTGACGCCGCGACCGGATCGGCGCCGCATCAGCGGCGACGGCCACCCCGCGAGCCCCGACCACCGCGGCCCTTGCGCCCACCCTTGCGGTCTCGACGTTCCCGTTCCTCTTCGCGGGCCCGCTGGGCGGCCAGCTCGGCGACCAGGTCGCGGTAGCGCGTCACCCGCCGCTCGTCGACCTCACCCGCTGCGACCGCAGCCGCGATGGCACAGCCCGGTTCGCCGGAGTGGGCGCAGTCTCCGAAACGGCATTCGGTCGCGAGCACTTCGAGATCCCCGAAGACCAGCTCGAGCGCGTCCTCGGCCTCCCAGAGTCCGATGGCCCGGATACCCGGCGTGTCGAGGAGGAGGCCGCCGTCGTCGGGAAGCAGGACCAGTTCCCGGGCGGTCGTGGTGTGACGGCCCTTCGCGTCGGAGCTGCGGACCTCGCCGATCTCGAGCAGTTCCTCGCCCACCAGGGCGTTGACGAGGGAGGACTTGCCCACCCCGCTCGCCCCGATCAGGGCCAGCGTGCGGCCGGGGCCGACGAGATCGCGGAGGGTGTCGAGTCCCGTCCCGTCGGTGACGCTCGTGACGACGACGGGCACGTCTCGGGCCACGGCCCGGACGATCGCCTCCGAATCGTCGTCGACCCGTTCGTCGGCCTTGGTGAGGATGATCACCGGTTCGGCGCCGCTCTTGTGGGCGACCACCAGCAGTCGTTCGAGACGACCGGGTGGTAGCGGCCGGTCGAGCCCGTGGACCACGGCCACGAGATCGGCATTCGCGGCCAGGACCTGTTCGAGATCGCGCTCGGCCGGATCGCGTCGGCTGACGCTCGTGCGCCGCTCGAAGATCTCGGTGATCACCTCGCCGAGTCCGTCCTCGTTCTCGATCGAGACCCAGTCACCGGTGACGGGCGCGACCTCGTCCTGCGCCCGCTGCGAGTCGGACAGCACCCGCACCCGCCCGCCGGCCGTGATCACGTCGCATTCGCCGCGGTCGACGCGTACGACCCGGGCCAACTGCCCCGGCCCGCCGGGCCGACCCACGTCGCCCGCCACGGCGAGCCCCCAGGCCACGAGAGGGGCGAGTTCGGGAGGCACGGAGGTCGCAGAGGAAGGATCGATATCCAGCATTCTCGCCGATTCGTGACCCCAACGGGAACCACCACCGCCAATACGACGTTGTCGTCGCAGGAAAGATCTCCGACGATCCCGCCGAACCGATCCCCTGAGCGGCAATCATGCAACCGATGGACCCGAGCGAACCCGACGCAACCATGGCCGATCACCCCCGGTGGTACGGCGCGCTCGCCGGGCTGATCGCGGCCGCCGTCGCCCTCGTCTTCGGCGAGCTGGTCTCCGCGATCGACGACGACATCCCCGGGCTCGTGCTCGGCATGGGCGAGTGGATCATCGACATCACACCCGGCGAGGCCGCCCAGGCGAGCATCCAGAACCTCGGCACCGCGGGCAAGTCCTCGCTGCTCCCCGGCATCACGATCACCGCTCTCCTGCTCGGCGCACTCCTGGGCGACCTCTCCAAGCGCGTCTCGGTGAAGATCGGTGCCGCTGGCTTCACCGCGTTCGGGCTCTTGGGCGGCTTCACTGCGGCTCGGAACCCACAGTCGCCGGCGATCGCCAGCTGGATCACGGCCCTCGTCGCCGCCGGCCTCGGCGTCGGCACCCTGATCCTCCTCCTGACCCGGATGCACCGTCCCACCCGTCTCGCGTCGTTCCGCGAAGATCCGCGTCAGAAGAGCGCGACCCGACGCGCCTTCCTCAGCTGGTCGGCCGGTGCGGGCGCGGTCGCGGTGACCGGCTTCGGGCTCGCCCGCCGGATCGGCGCCGAGAGCGTGGCCGAGGTCGCCCGCGAGGGCATCGACTTCACCGGGCTCAACACTCCCACCACCGCGCCCCCGCTCCTCGGGCCCGTCACCCCCGGGTCGTTCGACACCGTGCCCGGCATCGCCAGCTACGTCACCCCGAACAACTCCTTCTACCGGATCGACACCGCCCTGCGGGTGCCCCAGGTCGACCCCGACCGGTGGTCGCTGTCGTTCACCGGCATGGTCGACAACCCCTACTCACTGACGTTCGACGAGATCCTCGCGATGGACGAGCTGGAGGAGCACACCGTCACCCTCTCCTGCGTCTCCAACGAGGTCGGCGGCGGCCTCGTGGGCACGGCCAACTGGCTGGGCGTGCCCCTGTCGAGCCTGCTCGACCGAGCCGGGGTCCAGGAGGGCGCAACCCAGATCGTCGGGCGATCCGTCGACGACTGGACGGCCGGCTTCCCCACCGACACGCTCGCCGACGGCCGCACCGCCCTCCTCGCCGTCGGGATGAACGGCGAACCGCTCCCCATCATCCATGGCTTCCCCGCTCGCCTGGTGGTCGCCGGTCTCTACGGCTACGTGTCGGCGGTGAAGTGGATCGAGGAGATCACCCTCACCCGCTGGGAGGACTTCGACGGCTACTGGGTCCCCCGCGGTTGGTCGAAGGAGGGACCGATGAAGACGATGTCGCGCATCGATGTCCCCCGCAGCCGCGAGACCGTGGCCGCCGGACCCACCGCGGTGGCCGGTGTCGCCTGGTCGCCGCCACGTGGCATTCAGGCGGTCGAGCTCTCGATCGACGACGGCGACTGGCGGCCGTGCGAGATCGCCGCCCCCGGCAGCGACGAGACCTGGGTGCAGTGGAAGACCGAGTGGGATGCGCCCCCGGGCGACCATGTGCTGCGGGTCCGCGCCGTCGACGGCGAGGGCGAGTTGCAGCCCGTCGGCCCGAAGCGCGTCGACCCCGACGGCGCCGAGGGCTGGCACGCGATCCGCGTCAGTGTCTCGTAATCCGGGGTCCACACCACGCTCCGCGCGCAGCAGTAGATTCGGCGGCACATGCCAGGCACGAGCCGTACCTACGTCCTCGACACATCGGTCCTGCTGAGCGATCCCACCGCTCTTCGGCGATTCGAGGAACATGCAGTCGTCGTTCCGCTCGCCACGCTCACCGAGCTCGAAGCGAAACGCCACCACCTGGAGCTGGGGTGGGCCGCGCGCGCCGCGCTGCGCGCCCTCGAGGAGTTACGCGAGGAGCACGGGAGCCTGCTCGACGCGCTTCCCGTCAACGATTCGGGCGGCACCGTGCGGGTCGAGCTCAACCACACCTCCCGCGAGGTGTTGCCGGACGGGTTCCGCGACGACACCAACGACAACCGGATCCTCAGCGTCGCCGCCAACCTGGCTGCCGAGGGGGCATCGGTGGTGCTCGTCTCGAAGGACCTGCCGTTGCGACTCAAGGCCGGCGTGGTCGGCATCGAGGCCTCGGAGTTCCGCGACACCGACGTGAGCGACGACGGATGGACCGGGTTCACCGACGTGATGGTCGACGGCGGCACCGTCGACGACCTCTACGCCGAAGGGGTGTGCGATCTCGCCGAGGCCCGCGACCTCCCCGTCAACACCGGGGTCGCCCTCGTCGCCGGTTCCCAGTCCGGTCTCGGCCGTGTCCACGCCGACAAGCGGGTACACCGCATCATCGATCGACCGGTGTTCGACGTGCGGGCCCGTTCGGCCGAACAGCACGTGGCCCTCGATCTCCTCACCGACGACCGGGTGGGCATCGTCTCGCTCGGCGGCCGAGCCGGCACCGGCAAGAGCGTCCTCGCGCTGGCCGCCGGCCTCGATGCCGTACTCGAACAGCGCTCGCACTCCCGGATCATCATCTTCCGGCCGCTCTACGCCGTGGGCGGTCAGGACCTCGGCTATCTGCCCGGTTCGGAGACCGAGAAGATGTCGCCGTGGGCCGCAGCGGTCCACGACGCCCTCGAGGCGGTCGCCGGCCCCGAGGTCGTCGACGAGGTCATCCACCGGGAGCTGCTGGAGGTGCTGCCCCTCACCCACATCCGGGGTCGCTCGATCACCGACAGCTTCGTGATCATCGACGAGGCCCAGAACCTCGAACGCAACGTGCTGCTCACCGCGTTGACCCGGGTCGGCGAGAACACCAAGGTCGTGCTGACCCACGATGTCGCCCAGCGCGACAACCTCCGGGTCGGCCGCTACGACGGCATCGGCGCCGTGGTCGACCATCTCCGCGGCCACCCGCTCTTCGGCCACGTCACGCTCACCCGCAGCGAACGCAGCGAGGTCGCCGCCCTGGTGGCCGGCCTCCTCGACGGCCGCGACTGACGCGACTGATCAGCGCTCCTCGCTAGGTCCGCTTCCACCAGCCGCGGCCCCACCGCAGCAGGAACGCCTGCGCCGCCGCGGCGAGACTGCCGAGGCCGAGGACCACCGCCCACGAGATCCGACCGACCAGCGCGTCGTCACACGACTCGCTGTGACCGCCCACGCGGCCGAACGGGCTCCCGCAGACCTCGCTGCCGGCGTAGACCGTCGTGGTGAGCACGAACAGGGCGACGACGAACAGCGCGAGCGAGACCGCGGCGGCAACCAACGCCAGCCGGCGCTCCCGCTCCAGTTCGGCCGGCGACATCCGGACAGCAGGCCGGCGTGGAGTCGACTTCTCCTGACGTTCACCCCATACGCCGCCGGTGGGGAACGGGTCCATCGCGCCGCCTCAGCCGCTCATCTTCTCGAGCATGGCCTTCATGTTCTCGTGGACCTTGTCGATCGCCTTGAGGGGGCGGATCATGACCTTGAACTCGATGATCCTGCCGTCGTCGTCGCAGGTGATGATGTCGACGCCGTTGACCGCAATCCCGTCGACGGTCGTCTCGAATTCGAGCACCGCATGGTTGCCGTCGAGCACCTTCTTCACATAGCGGAACTTCCCGTCGTCGGCCCCGTCGGCACCGGCAGGACGCTCCGGTGCGTCGGCCCCGCCGGGGTCACCGGGCAGCACGTTGCCGGCCGCACCCAGATAGAGCTTGGTCAACTCCTTGCCCCGTTGCGGGGTGAACACGATCGGCGACAGGAAGACACAGTCGTCGTGCAACAACTCGTCGAGTCCACCGGGGAGCTCCCCGCGGAGGTGGGCGTCCCATTTGTCCATGACGGCGTGGATCATCCCACCATCCTGGCAGCTAGATTCCGACGATGAGCGAAGCGCGTGAGATTCTCGACTACGCCACCTACGGCACGGCCGTACGGGAGCTGTCCACCACCGTTGCCGAAGACGGCTACCGACCCGAGATGATCCTCGCCATCGCCCGCGGCGGGCTCTTCGTGGCCGGCTCGATGGGCTACGCCCTCTCGGTCAAGAACATCTACGTGATGAACTGCGAGTACTACACCGGCGTCGACGAGCGCCTGCCCGTGCCGGTGATGCTGCCGCCTTATGTCGACTTCGTCGACATGGACGACGCGAAGATCCTCATCGCCGACGATGTGGCCGACACCGGTCACACGCTCAAGATGGTCCATGACTTCTGCGTCGACCGCGTGCAGGAGGTGCGCACTGCGGTGCTCTACGAGAAGTCACATTCCCTGGTGAAGTGCGACTACGTGTGGAAGCGGACCGACCAGTGGATCAACTTCCCGTGGTCGACCGAGCCACCGGTGGTCAGCGCCGAAGATGCTCGTCATCGCGTGGCCGACGCGTAGCGCACCGAGCGCGGCCGTGCCGTCAGAGGCGTCACCGAGTCGTCATTCGGCGCGGAACTCCTCGAGGACGTCCTCCTGGAGTCGGCCCAGCACCTCTTCGCGACGATCGAGCGGCAGGTTGAAGTCGGCGATCACCAACTCGTCGACCCCCGCGTCGGCGTAGGCACCGGCCGCCGCGCGGATCTCGGCGGCGCTCGAACCGACGAGCCCACCGTGGTTGCCGAGGCGGGCCAACACCTGATCACGCTGACGAGACGAGTCGCAGAATCGGGTCATCGCGGAGATCGTGATACGGATCTCCCCCGGGTCACGGCCGACCTCCTCGCACCAGCGTTCGATCACCCGGCGCTTCGGTTCGACCTCGTCCGGGGTGGCCCAGACGTTCCATTCGTCGGCGTGGCGCGCCACGGTTCGCAGGGTGCGCCGCTCGCCCTTCCCGCCGACGAGCAGCGGGATCCGACGATCGCCACCGCTCGGTTCGCACGGCGCCCCGTCGAGCTCGTAGTGCGTTCCGGAGAACGACGTGCGACGGTCGTCGAGGAGTCCCCTGACGATGCGACAGGCTTCCTCGAGCTGGTCGGATCGCACGGCCGGCGGCGTGAGTTCGATGCCGTAGCGCGCGTGCTCGTTCTCCTGCCACCCGGCACCGAGCCCGACCACGAAGCGACCTCCGGAGATCTCGTCGATGGTGCCCGCCATGTTCGCGACGACGGCCGGATGGCGATAGAGGTTGCCGCTCACCATCGCGCCGATGCGCACCCTCGGCACCAGGGCGGCGAGGGCCGCCTGGGTGGTCCAGGCCTCGAGCCACGGCGAGAGCTCTTGTCGCCCCTGCTCGCCGTCGGGGTCGACGCCGACCGGGACGTTCGTCATGAAGTGGTCGGGGACCCACACGCCGTGCCAGCCGTGGGCCTCGGCCCATTGACACCCTCGGAGGAGATCCGCCCACGGTTGGGCAGTTGACGGCCAGAAGCTGAAGTCCATTGCGGCACCGTAGCGGTGCCACTGCGCGCCGTCGGCCTAGAAGGTGCTGACCTGGGCCGGCATCGGCGGCTCCGCCGCAGCGGGTTCGGGGGCAGCACCGGTGACCGCACCCGCGTCGAGCGGTTCGGGCGCCTTGCCGTAGCCGCCGGGCTCGCCCAGGCCCTGTGTGTAGTAGAGCCGCAGCACCCTGTCGATCGAGTGTTTGTCGAGCACCGGCGAGATTCCCTCGTAGAGGGCCAGCGCCTTCACGAGCTTGCAGACGTCGGCCGGGAGGTAGGGCCGCAGGTCACCGCCCT
>JAUIML010000137.1 GCA_030432715.1 Acidimicrobiia bacterium
CGGCCTCGGGCACGAACGCGATGCGCTGCTGCCAGGGCCGGTAGCTCGGATTGAAGTGGGTGTCCACGTCGTAGTCGTCGCCGAGAATGTCGCGGATGGCCTTCAGCAACTCGCCCCGAACCATGTCGGGGTGTTCGAGCGCCAGGGTGGTCAACTCCCCCTGGTCCTTGAGGATCTTCCGCCGGACGATCTCGTGGGTCCACTCCTCCGGGACGTCGAGTTCGCGCAGGGTGTCGGCCAGTTCGTTGGCGTTGCGTCCGGTGATGAAGAACGTCGGCGACCGCTGGAGCATCGTGATGTGCTCGACATCGTCGACCATCGCCGGCACGAGCGTGGCGGCCGTTGCGCCCGAACCGATGCAGACGACCCGCTTCCCGGCGTAGTCGAGGTCGTCGGGCCAGGTCTGCGGGTGCACGATCCGACCACCGAAACGGTCCATGCCCGGCCACTCGGGGGTGTACCCGCGGGAATGGCGGTAGTAGCCCTGGCACATCCAGAGGAACCCGGCGGTGAAGTCCACCTCGACGCCGTCGGGCCCGGTGGCCGTGATCGTCCACCGCCGCTCGTCGCTGTCCCATCGCGCCGACGTGATGAGGTGGCCGTAGCGGATGTGGCGGTCGAGATCGTTCTCTTCGATGACCTCGCCCATGTAGCGCATGATCTCGTCGGCGGTGGCGATCGGGGTGCCGGTCCAGGGTTTGAACCGGTAGCCGAAGGTGTAGAGGTCGCTGTCGGACCTGATGCCCGGGTACTTGTGCGTCTCCCAGGTGCCGCCGAAGGTCTCCTTGCTCTCGAGCACGACGAACGACGTGCCCGGGCGCTGCTCCTGGAGGTGGTAGGCGCCGCCGATACCGGAGATGCCGGCACCGACGATCAGCACGTCGAAGTGTTCGGGCACGCTCATCGGAACTCCACTCCCTCGAACAGTCCGTCGTTGCGCCACTCGGCGATGTAGTCGAAATAGGCCACGGGTCCGCCGGGGTATCCGAGCCCGTCGATGGCCGCGCGCCCCTCGGGCTGGCCCTCGTTGTTGTAATAGCCCGGGGTGCAGTCGGCGGCACCGCCGAAGCGGCGCCTGCCGGCGAGGAGCAGGTCGACCCAGGCCTGCTCCGCCTCCGCCGATGCCTCCACCTCGCGGGCACCGTTTTCCTCGGCATGGGTCAGGATCGCCGCGATGGTCTCGGCTGCCTCGACGAGGTTGTGGGGGATGTTGGAGATGAGATTCGCACCCTGGGCGGGACTCACCACGAAGGCGTTGGGAAAGCCGTGCACCTGCAGACCGTGGAGACTTCGCATACCGTCGCGCCAGTGCTCGGAGAGCGTGAGGCCGTTGCGGCCGGTCACGTCGAAGCCGGCGCGACGGGTCCATTCGGTTCCCACCTCGAAGCCGCTGGCGAAGATGATGCAGTCGACCTCGTACTCCACGCCGGCCACCACCACACCGCGTGGGGTGATCGCCTCGACGCCCTTGCCATCGGTGTCGATCAGGTGGGTGTTGGGTCGGTTGTACGCGTCGAGGTATTCGTCGTGGAAGCAGGGGCGCTTGCAGAGTTGGCGGTACCAGGGCTTGAGCGCCTCCGCGGTGGCCGGGTCGTCGACGATCTGCTCGACGCGGGCCCGGATCTCCTCCATCTTCTCGTCGTCGGAGTCGTGGTAGGCCTTCTGCATCGCGGCCGGGCTGAAGTCGCCCGCGTCGGCGAGCACCCTGTCGCGGATGCGCTGTGAGATGTCGGTCCACCCGTCCTTCACCAGGTCCTCGTCGGCGAAGCCCCCGGTCTGCAGCGTGGTGAAGTTGGTCATCCACTCCTTCTGCCAGCCCGGCTCGAGCGTCCGGAACCATTCCGGATCGATCGGGTGGTTGTTGCGGACATCGATCGACGACGGCGTCCGCTGGAACACGAACAGCTCCTGGCTGTCCCGAGCCAGATGCGGGATGCACTGCACCGCCGTGGCCCCGGTGCCGATGATCGCCACCCGCTTGTCGCCCAGCTCGGTCATGGGTGCACCGGCGGGATCGCCGCCGGTGTAGGCGTAGTCCCACCGTGTCGTGTGGAAGGTGTGGCCCTCGAACGTCGCGATGCCGGGGATGCCCGGAAGTTTCGGACGGTGCAGCGGGCCGATGCCCATGGCGACGAAACGGGCCCGCATCTCGTCGCCCCGATCGGTTCGGATGATCCACCGGGCGGTGTCGCCATCCCATTCGATGTCGGTCACCTCGGTCGAGAAGACGGCGTTGTCGTAGAGCCCGAAATGGCGGCCGATTCGTTGGCAGTGCTCCAGGATCTCGGGCGCGTGGGTGTACTTCTCCGACGGCATGTGGCCCGTCTCCTCCAGCAGCGGGAGGTAGACGAACGCAGCGGTGTCGCACTGGGCACCCGGATAGCGGTTCCAGTACCAGGTGCCGCCGAAGTCGCCACCCTTTTCGATGATGCGCACATCCGTGAACCCGGCCCGGGCCAGGGCCGCACCCGTCACCAGTCCCGCGAAGCCGCCGCCCACGAACGCGAACTCGACCTCGTCGTGGAGCGGCTCCCGTTCGACCCGCTCGACGTAGGGATCCTGCACGAACCGGGCGAACTCGCCGGTCACCTCCAGGTACTGCTCGTTGCCGTCGGGCCGGAGCCGCTTGTCCCGCTCCGCTCGATAGCGGGCGTGGATCGCCTCACGGTCGAGTTTCGCGGTGTCGTTCACTCCCAGAGCGTCACATGTCGGTCGCTCGTACTCAAACCGGGGCGGCTCACGTGACACTGTCGTCGACCGGTCGGTCATGGCAGAGTGGGCCCGCCATGCCCGATTCCCGCTTCCACCTCGCCGTCCCGGTGACCGATCTCGGCGCGGCGCGCGCCTTCTACGGCACCGTGCTCGGGCTCGCCGAAGGCCGATCGGCCGAGCGCTGGGTCGACTTCGACATGTACGGCCACCAGCGCGTGATCCACGAGGTCGACATGGCGCCCGCCGGTGGGGCGACGAACCCGGTCGACGGCGATGACGTGCCCGTCCCCCACTTCGGGGTGTTGTTGGCGGTCGAGGCGTGGAACGCCCTGGCCGAACGCCTTCGCGGCCTCGACGTCGAGTTCGTCATCGAGCCCCACGTCCGTTTCGCCGGCGAGGTCGGCGAGCAGTCGACGATGTTCTTCCTCGACCCGTCCGGCAACGCCCTGGAGTTCAAGGCCTTCGCCGACGACGCGCAGGTCTTCGCTCGCTAGTCGCGCACGACGGGGACGGGACTGTCGATCTCGACCCGCCCGTCGGCGTGGGCCTCGACCGTGACGAACCCATGAGGAGTGGGCACCGTGGCCCGAGCCCACTCGAGGCTCCCGAGGGCGGGAGCGACCCTGACCGCGGCGTAGCCCGGTTCGGCCGGCGAGATGCCGAGGCAGTGGACGATGAGGTCGCCCGTCGGCGTCGACGACCACCCGTGACAGCGCGTCCCACCGGCCCAGTTCTCAGGCCAGGTGGTCTCTCCCCGATCGACGAAGCGCTGCCAGTCGCGACACAGGTCGGCGATCAGGTCGGCCCGGCCGACCCGGGCGAGGGCATCGTGCACCACATAGCGGAAGAAGGGTTCGGACTCGACGATCTCGGTGCCGGTGTCCCAGTCGGGTTCCGGGTAGCCGATCGCCATGTAGAGCGCGCCCGACGACTGCCCCTCGACGGTGACGGTGTCCATGTACCAGGCGTGCTGGCGTAGACGGGTGCGGTCGGTGATCGCCGCGACGATGCCGGCGATCCGACTCTCTGGCACGAGTCCGGCTGCGAGGGCGGCGGCGTTGGCGGGCTGTGACGCGGGGGCCTGAGGGACGCCGTCGAGTACATGGTCGACGTAGAGCCCCCGCGGCTGGTCCCAGAACAGTTCGAACGCCGTCTGCACGGCTGCTTGCCGTCCTCGCGCCCACTCCGCACTGCCGCGGTTTCCCAGCCACTCGGCCATCTCGGCGAAGTCGTCGAGGCCTCGGGCCCACAACGCATTGAGGATCGAGGACTTGCCGTGGGAGTACACGCTCGCCCAGTCGAGGAGCAGCCAACCGTCGACCCATTCGAGGAGGCCGTCGGCTGCCAGGTACGACTCGAACCACCGCAGCGTTCGCTCGGCGACCGGCAGCAGCTCTGCGATCAGGGCGCGGTCACCGGTGTAGCGGTAGAGGTTGTGGACGGATCGTACCCAGTGGAGCGACCAGTCGGGCACGAAGAAGCGGTCGTCGTGGGCGAAGTCCGACGCCGGCGCCATCGCCAACATGCCGTCGGCCCGGGGCGCCGCGGCGAGCTCGGGATGCCACTGCGCCATCGACCAGTCGGGGTTCGTGACAAGATCCACCGACTGGTGGACCACAGAGTCCCCGGTCCAGGCCCGCTGCTCCCGGGTGGGGCAGTCGACGTAGGCATCCAGGGCACACAGGTCGACGGTTCGGAGGCCGATCTCGAAGATCGTCTGCAGCTCGGGGTCGGAGCACTCGAAGTGCGCCCCGTCGGGTCGTGGCCGATACCGATCGTGCACGACGACGTCGACTTCCGGCGCCGGTCCATCCTGCGGCGCCCGGATCGACGCATTGAGAAACCGGGTCCCCACGATGTCGAAGCCTTCGAAGCGCTCCTCGGCTCCGCCGCGACAGATGTAGCGGAGGCCTGCGTGCTGGCCGAGCGGCGCCAGGTGTCCATCGCCGTCGAGATGCTCCGACGCGGCGAAGTCGACGATGGTGCCGGGGGCGGCGTCGCGGACCGTCAGCTCGACGTTGCCGGCAGCGATTCGACCAAGGTCGTAGCGGTGGTGGAGGACGTCGCCGTCGGGGGCCGAGCGTTCGTCGGCCAGCACCTGCTCGACCGGGTCGTCGACCACCGGACCGCCGGACCGGTGGCTGGTTGCCGTCAGCGCAGCGGGGTGTCGATCGCCGTCGGGCATTGCCACCCGGACCGGGGGACGGAGCATCCCGAACGGGTCGCTGGAGGGTCGGGGCTCGCTGTTGGCGCCGGTGTGCATCGGAGTGATCTCGATGGCACTCCCCCATCCGGCATCGTCGAACGCCGGGCTCTCCCACCCGTGGGGATGCCGGCGGGCATCGAACGACTCGAGCGGCAACGAGGCGACATCACCCGGCACCGGCACGTTCTGCCAGGCCTCACCCGGCAGGCAGTTCCAGCCCGCGTCGCTGAGCACCCAATCGTCGCCGATCTGGGCCTCGAACGCGACACAGCCGGCCCCCAGCGTGTAGGTGGGCGGCGCCGGCATCCACCAGGACGTGGCCGTGCCAAAGTGGCGCACGGTGAGGCCGATGATGTTCGGGCCGGGGCGGAGGTGGGGGGCCAGGTCGACGACGTCGTAGTGGCCGCGCCGCGGATCGCTGCGCACCGGCCCGCGTGCGAGTTCGGTGCCGTTCACCGTGAGCCGGTACCGCCCGTCGACCCACGCCCGCGCCGGTGCGCTGGTCGGCACCTTCTCGAGCGTCACGGTTCGGCGGAAGAGCCCGACCTTGCTGCGCGGGTCTCTCAGAACCGGCCGGGTGGCCGTCTCGGTCACGATGGCGGGGCGCTCGAACCAGATCCACCGGCCGCGCCACTTCGGCGTGAACGGAGCGGGGTGGCGGAGTTCCACGCCCGCCTCAGAACGCCATCGGCGGCAGGACGGCGTCGATCAGGTAGGGGCCTTCGGTCGCGTAGGCCCGATCGAGAGCGTCGGCCAGGGCATCGGCGGTCTCGACCCGCTCCCCCGGTACGCCGAGCCCCTGGGCGAGCGAGACGAAGTCGATGTCGGGTCCGGTGAGGTCGAACATGGCCCGGGCCTTCGGGCCGCCGGCCTCGGCGCCGACCCGGTCGAGCTCCATGTCGAGCACGGAGTACCGCCCGTTGTTGGCGATCACCACCGCGACGTCGAGGGCCTCGTGCGCCATCGTCCACAGGGCTTGGAAGGTGTACATCCCGGATCCGTCGGACTCCACCGCCAGGACCTTGCGGCCCGGTGCCCCGACCGCGGCCCCGGTCGCCAGGGGCAGACCGATGCCGATCGAACCGCCGGTCAGACACAGCCAATCGTGGGGCGGGCAGCCGGCCGTGGCCGCCTGCAGTCCCAGGCCGGAGGTGTTCGACTCGTCGACCACGACCGCGTCGTCGGGCAATGTTGCCGCGATCGCATCGGCGAACGAACCGACGTCGAGTGGCCCGCTCGGCCGGGCGGGTCGGCCGGGTTCGAGGCCGGCGACATCGGCGGCCCCGAGGGCGTCGACCAGCGCGTCCAGCGCGGCCTGGGCGTCGTGTCGACCATCGACGAGCGTGATGATCTCGCAGCCGTCGGGCGCGATCGTCGACGGCTTGTCGGGATAGGCGAAGAACGACACGGGCTCCACGGCGTCGACGAGGATCAGGTGTTCGATCCCGGCGAGCTGCATCTGCGCGAACTCGGCGAGATAGATCAGGCGATCGACACCCGGGATGCCGGCGCCTCGGCGCTGGCGCGCCGGGAAGGTCTCCGACACCAGCGTGGCTCCGCTGGCCGCAGCGACGCGCGCCGCCGCTCGGGTGCCCTCGGCCGTCAGGGCCCGGCCGCCCACGAACAACCCGCACCTGGCGTCGGACCGCAGGAGCGCTGCGACCCGCTCGATCGCCTCGGTGGCCACGGGCGCGGGTGCGGTCGGCGCGACCGGAGGAGCGGCCCCATCGGGCGCCGGGAGCCAGCAGGTGTCGGCCGGAAGCACGAGGGTCGCGATGCCTCCGGGAGAGGACAGAGCCGCGGCGACGGCGTCGGCGGCGTCGCCGGCGACCTCGTCGGCCGACTTGGACCGCCGGAACCAACCGGGAGCACCGGCCGCGATCGAGTCGATGTCGCTCTCGAGGGGCGCGTCGTACTGCTTGTGGTAGGTCGCGTGGTCACCGACGATGTTCACGATCGGCGTTCGGCCGCGCCGGGCGTTGTGGAGGTTGGCGAGGCCGTTGCCGAGGCCGGGGCCGAGGTGCAGGAGGGTGGCCGCCGGCTTCCCCGCCATGCGGGCGTAGCCGTCGGCTGCGCCGGTCACGACGCCCTCGAACAGGCCGAGGATGCCCCGCATCTCGGGCACCGTGTCGAGGGCGGCGACGAAATGCATCTCCGAGGTGCCCGGATTGGTGAAGCACACGTCGACGCCGGAATCGACCAGCGTACGGATGAGCGCCTGGGCGCCGTTCGGGGTGTCGGTCATGGCCTCGAGCTTGGTCCTCGCGGCGCGTGGACGCCAACCGCTCGGGCACTCTGGCGGCGCCGTGGCCTACTCGAAGACGGGGTCGCGCTTCTCGAGGAACGCCATCCCGCCCTCGATCTGGTCGGCGGTCCCCTGGCACCGCCGCACGGCATCGCGCTCGGCGTCGAGCCCCTCGTCGAGCGACCCGTCGACCGTGGCGAGCACCGTGTCCATGATGCCGGCCATGGCGAGCCTGGGACCGCGAGCGAGTTCGCGCGCCAACTCCTGGGCCCGGGCCTTCAACTCCTCCATCGGGTGGACCTCGGTCACCAGTCCGATGCGCAGCGCCTCGTCGCCGTCGATCAACCGGCCCCGGAGCATCATGTCGAGGGCGCGCGGGGCCCCGACGCAGCGGGTGAGCCGAACGCTCCCTCCCCAGGCCGGTACCGTGCCGAGATCGGTCTCCGGTAGCCCGATCTTGGCCCCTTCGGACGCGGCGAGACGGAAGGTGCACGCCAGCGGGAGCTCCAGGCCGCCACCGAGGCAGTAGCCGAACAGCGTGGCGACGGACGGCTTGCCGAGTTCCTCGATCGCTCGGAGCACTCGGCGCCGCTGGTCGAGCACGGCCTCGAACCCACGGGCCCGGCCCTCGTCGGACATCAGCTGCTTCAGGTCCATGCCGACGCTGAAGTTGTCGTCGCCGTCGGCGGTGAACACCAACGCCCGCACCTGCTCATCGTGCGTGACCTCGCCGAGCACGCGTTCGATTTCGTCGATGTAGTCGAGACGCATTCGATTGATCGGCGGATCGTCGTTGGTGAGCGTCAGCACGCCCTGGTCGAGTTCGATGCGCATGCACGCGCTCCCTTGTTCGGCTGAGAGCACTCAGGACTACTACACGTCCGGATCGCCATGGTGACCGCTGCGGTTACCCGATGCGGTCGACGGTGGGCCAAGCTGACGTTCCATGCCAGACCTCTTCCCTCGATCCGGTGGCGGCGCAGCGGACCTGCGGCGCATGCTCGACCGCTCCGGCGTCGCGGTGGCGCCCGGCTGCTACGACGCCCTGTCGGCCCGGGTGATCGAGGCCGCTGGTCACGAGCTGATGTTCGCGGGAGGATTCTCCGTGGCCGCAGCACGACTCGGGCTGCCCGACGTCGGCCTGATGAGCTACGGGGAGATGGTCGGCCAGGTCGCCGCGATCACGGGTGCGACGAGCCTCCCCGTGATCGCGGACGCCGACACCGGCTACGGAAACCCGCTCAATGCCCGACGTTCGGTCCTCGGGTTCGCCCGGGCCGGTGCGGCCTGCATCATGATCGAGGATCAGGAGTGGCCCAAGCAGTGCGGGCACACCGAAGGGAAGCGAGTGGTAGAGCGGGCCGAGGCCGTCGCTCGGGTCCGAGCGGCGGTCGACGCCCGAGACGAGCACGGCCTCGAACTCCTCGTGATGGCCCGCACCGACGCCGCCGCGGCGATGGGGTTCGACGAGGCCCTCCATCGGGTCGAGGCCTTCGCCGCGGCGGGCGCCGACCTGACCTTCCTCGAGGCACCCCGCACGGTCGAGCAGATGGCCCGCTACTGCGAGGTCACCCCCGGCCACAAGGTCGCGAACCTGGTCGAGGACGGGCGAACACCGTGGTTGACCCCGGCAGAACTGTCCGACCTGGGCTACTCCCTCGTGCTCTACCCCGTGTCGCTGCTCCTCCACGGTGCCGCAGCGATGGACGGCGCCGCCCGGGCGCTCAGGGATGGCGGCTCCAGCGCGGCGCGGATGGCATTCGACGACCTGCGTGAGCTGGTCGGATGGGGTGACTACGACCGGGCGCTGCACCGTTACGAACAAGAGGAGGCCTGATCGATGGGTGTCAGTCACATCGCGCTCGCGGTGAAGGACATCCGCGCCACCCACCGCTTCTACACGGAGGCGATGGGGTTCGAGCTGGTGAAGACCGAGATCGTCCCGAAAGAGGGCGGTTTCGCTCGGCACGTCTTCTACTCGACCGGTTCGGATGACGATCAGCTCATGGCGTTCTGGGACCTCTCGAACGATCCGAGCGCCGACCCGTACACCACCGACATCTGCCGCGACCTGGGCCTCGACGTGCTCACGAACCACCTGGCGTTCACCGCTGCCGATCTCGACGACCTGGCCGCGAAGCGCCGACGCTGGCTCGACCTCGGTCTCACCGTGTTGGAGATCGACCATGGCTGGATCGTCTCCATCTACACCGAGGATCCCGACGGGATCGCAGTGGAGTTCGCCACGCTGACGTCGCCGTTGACCGCTGCCGACGCCCGGGAGGCGCTCGAACTCCTGGAAAACGAGGATCCACCCATGAGTACGGATGAACCGTCGATCACGTTCCACGTTCCGGAGTCGGCCTGATGCCGCGGCTCGGCCAGGTCGGCCGCGACGAGGCCCACGAGCTCGCCCAAACGCTCTACTCGATGCTCTTCGGCGAGCGGGACCCGGTCACCGAACCGGGCACCGAGACCGGCACGCCCGGTGACTGGTGGACGGTCACGGCGCTGGTGCCGGACCTCTTCGACCACATCGTGGGTGGCTTCGCGTTCTACCGCGACCCCGCACGGCGGCTCGACCCGCAGCTCCGTGAGCTGGGTCAGACGCGCGCCGGCTACGCGCGGGCAAGCCGTTTCGTGTTCTCGCAGCACGTCAAGGCCTGCCGCGACGTCGGGCTCAGCGAGGAGCAGATCGAGGCCATCCCGGCATGGGCGGTGGCGACCTGCTTCTCTCCCGTGCAACGAGCGGTTCTTGCCTACACCGACGCGCTCGTCCTGGAGGGCGGGCGGGTACCCGACGCGGTCTTCGACGCGCTGCGTGAGCATCTGTCCGACGAGGAGATCCTCGAGCTCACCTACATCACGTGCACCTACGCCATGCACGCCACCATGAGCCGGGCCCTCCGCCTCGAGTACGACGACGTCGACGACCCGGTCACCGAGGTACCCGCTCCCGACGGCGCGTCGGCGGACCCCATGCGGGTCGTTGAGGACCTGCAGTGAGCCCGTCCGCCGGCCTCGCGGACCTCATCGACCTCGCCGATCGCGTGGCCGTGCGGCTCGACGAACGGGCGACCGAAGCCGAGCGGCTGCGGCAGCTTCACGACGAGACCCTCGTCGAGTGCGAGCCCCTGTGGCCGCTGGCCGTCCCCACATCGCTCGGTGGTCTCGGCGGCGGCCTGGGAGATCTCCTCGAGATCACCCGCCGACTCTCCTACGGCTGCCCGGCGTCGGGTTGGACGATCAGCTTTCTGGTCATGCACAGCTGGTTGGTCGCCAAGCTGCCCGGAGCCGCCGACCTCCTCTC
>JAUIML010000138.1 GCA_030432715.1 Acidimicrobiia bacterium
CGTTTCGGTATCGAGTTCCCCATCTTCGCCTTCACCCACTGCCGCGACGTCGTCGTCGCAGTGAGCAAGGCCGGTGGCCTCGGCGTGTTGGGCGCCGTCGGGTTCTCCGTCGAACAACTCCAGATCGAACTCGACTGGATCGACGAGCACATCGGCGACAAGCCCTACGGCGTCGACATCGTGCTTCCGGCCAAGTACGACGGCGCGGGCGAGATGGATCTCGACAAGCTCACCGGGCAGCTCCAGGACATGATCCCCGACGAGCACCGTGCGTTCGTGCGCCAGATTCTCGACGAGCACGACGTGCCCGATCTCCCGGCCGACGAGGAGCGAGGCTCCGGCCTCATGGGCTGGAACGCGGCAACCGCCGTTCCCCAGGTCGAGGAGATCCTGCGCCACCCCAACGTGGTCATGGTCGCCAACGCACTCGGCACCCCGCCGCCGGATCTCGTGGAGCAGATCCAGGCCAGCGGCCGCGCCGTTGGTGCCCTGTGCGGCACACCGGCCCAGGCCGGACGCCACGCTGCTGCCGGTCTCGACTTCGTGATCGCCCAGGGCTACGAGGGCGGCGGCCACACCGGCGAAATCGGCTCGGTGGTGCTCTGGCCCCAGGTGATCGACGAGGTCGCGCCGTTGCCCGTGCTCGCTGCCGGAGGGATCGGCAACGGTCGCCAGATGGCCGCGGCCCTCGCGATGGGCGCAGCCGGGGTGTGGACCGGGTCGCTGTGGCTGGCCGTCGAGGAGGCGGCGTCGTCACCCGCCCAGATCGATTCGTACATGAACGCCACCAGCAAGGACACGGTGCGCAGCCGCTCCTACACGGGCAAGCCCTGCCGGATGCTGCGCAACGACTGGACCGAGGCCTGGGAACGTAGCGACACGCCCGACACGCTCGGCATGCCGTTGCAGATGATGGCGGTGCACGAGGCCATGACCCGCAGCGGCCGCTATCCCGACAAGGCCCAGGCCGTGGCCTTCAACCCCGTCGGCCAGATCGTCGGCACCATGAACAAGGTCAAGCGGAGCGCCGACGTGATCCTCGAGATGGTCGAGGAGTGTGTCGACTCGCTCGAGCGCACACGGCAGATGCTCTCGATCGAATAGCCGGGGTGGAGCAGCGCGCCGGAACCGCACGCGTCAGCGGAAGAGTGAGCCGGCCAGTTCGGTCACGGCGGCCGGCGCCTTGGCGGGCGATCCGCAGTCGAACGGCGGACGCGGGTCGTACTCGATGCCGAGCTGGATGGTCTGCGCGACCTCGTCGCCGGCGATGCGGGCAGCCAGCGTGAGCGCGAAGTCGATCCCGGCCGACACGCCGGCGCCCGTCACGACGTTGCCGTCGAACACCACCCGCTCGCGGACGGGTTCGGCGCCGTAGGCGGGGAGGAGGTCGACGGCCGCCCAGTGTGTGGTGGCCCGCTTGCCGTCGAGCAGGCCCGCGGCACCCAGGATCAGGGCCCCGGTGCAGACCGAGCAGATCCAGGTCGCGCCGCTTGCCACCGACCGGATCCAGTCGAGGGTCTCGGGGTCCTCCATCGCCGCGAAGGTGCCGGCCAGCCCGCCGGGCACCACGAGCACGTCGCAGTGGGCGACGTCGGCCAGGGCATGGGTGGCGGTGAGGCCGAGCACACCGGTGTCGGCCGCAACCGGTCCGCCGTCCTTCGAGACGCTGATCGCGTCGACCCCGGGCAATCGCGACAGCACGTCGTGGGGACCGATGACGTCGAGGGTGGTGAGGCCCTCGTAGAGGAAGAAGACGATGCGCATCGGTCCATCGTCCCACGTCGGCCGAGGCGACTACCGTTCGGGAATGCTGACCCATCTGCCCCCGACGGCGACTGGTTCCCAGATCGCCGAGGTGATGCGGCGAGACGGCGGCGTGATCGTCGACGATCTCGCCGATCACGCACAGCTCGATGCCTTCTTCGACGAGATGCGCCCGTGGACCGAACGGACCGGGGTCGGTCAGGACGACTTCACGGGTCGGAACACGCGACGAACCGGAGGCCTGCTCGCGCGTTCGGCGACCGCCCGAGACCTCGTCACTCACCCGACGGTGCTGGCGACCTGCGACGACTTCCTCGGTCACGTCACCAGCTACCAGCTGCATCTGACGCAGATCATCGACATCGGACCCGGGTCGGTGGGGCAACAGATCCATCGCGACCAGTGGGCGTTCGACTTCTTCCCGTTCCCGCAGGGATACGAGGTGCAGTGCAACACCATCTGGGCCGGTGACGACTTCACCGAAGCGAACGGCGCAACGCGGGTGGTCGTCGGCAGCAACCGGGAACCCGACGGCCTCCAGTTCGACATCGACGCCAGCGTGCCCGCCGAGATGGGCCGAGGGTCAGTGCTCTTCTACAGCGGGTCGGTGTATCACGGTGGCGGACCCAACACGACCGACGCCCACCGCCGCGCGATCAACCTCACCTACAACGTGAGCTTCCTCCGCCAGGAGGAGAACCAGTATCTGTCGGTGCCGTTCGAGATCGCGGCGACGTTCCCCGAACCCCTCCAGCGGTTGATGGGGTATCGGATGGGGGCCTACGCGCTCGGCTACATCGACGACCTGCGCGATCCGCTCGTCGTGCTCGACCCCGACAACCCGGCCCTCTCGCTCGGCTCCTTCGGGACCCAGACCGAGGACGAGCTCCGGGCCCGGGCGGGGGCAGACCGCTGACTCAGTGCGCCGCGTCGCGCACGGCGGCGATGAGGTCACCGATCGCCGGCCGGTGGTCGGGACCGTCGCCCCAGAAGCCCCACACGAGGCGACCCTCGCCGTCGATCACGAAGTCCCCACCGAGCTGGAGGGGATCTTCGGTCGGCCGCCGCAAACCACCGATGCCGTCTCGGCGGATCAGCTGGACGTAGCGCTTCGCGGCTCGCAGTCCCCAGACGCGGGCGACCCTGCCGCGACCGAGACCGAAGGCCCGGTAGCCGTCGCGATCCGGATCACGGAGTGCGACGAAACCGAGCGAGTGGCGCGACTGGTACTCGGCGAGCGACCGGGGATCCGTGAAGGTCACGAGGGCGACGGTCGCCTCGCTGCCGAACTCGTCGATGCGGTCGCGCACGGCGCTCGCATGGTCGATGCAGGGCAGTCAATGGATGTGGCGATGGAACACCAGCACCACCACCGAGCCGCGTTGGTCGGAGAGACGCCACGGGCGACCGCTTGCGTCGAGGAACGTGACGTCCGGAGCCATCTCGCCGACGGCGGGGGCGGGCGTGAGCATCCGGATCGGGCTCCTCAGATGGCCCGGTCGTGACCGGCCCAATACGGATCACGCAGTTCACGGACATAGAGCTTGCCGTTGGGTTGGCGGGGCAGGGCCGCGTGCACGTCGAACGACCGAGGGACCTTGTGGCGGCCGAGTCGCTCCCGGGCGAACTCGCGGATCTCCTCGATCGTGCGGTCGTCGCTGCCGGGCACCAGCTCCAGTGCGGCCTTGACCTGTTCGCCCCACTCCTCGTCGGGAATCCCGAACACGGCGACATCGACGACGCAGGGGTGATCGAGCAGGACCTGCTCGACCTCCGTCGGGTAGATGTTGACCCCACCGCTGATGATCATGTTGGTCGCCCGGTCGGCGAGGTGGACCCAGCCGTCGGCATCGACCGAACCCATGTCGCCGAGTGAGAACACCCCGGGCTCGAGGTAGGAGGCCTCTGTCTTCTCGGGAGCGTTCCAGTACTCGAAGGGTCGGTCCTGGCCGGGGGTGTGGCAGTAGAGGGTGCCGACCTCTCCGGGCGGGAGGCGCCGGCCGTTGTCGTCCACCGCGAAGACTTCGAAGCCGGTGACCGACCGGCCGACGGTGCCGGGGTTGCGCCGCCAGTCGTCGCTGTCGACCCGCGTGAACACGCCGGCCTCCGACGTGCCCCAGTACTCGGTGAGGATCGGGCCGAACCAGTCGATCATCGACTCCTTGACCGACCGGGAGATCGGTGCCGCGCCGTGCAGCACCATCGCCAGCCCGCTCGGATCGAACGACGCCCGACGCTCCTCGGGCAGCCGGAGCATGCGCACCATCATCGTGGGAACGAGATGCGTGCGACGGACGTCGAGCGATTCGATCAGGTCGAGTGTGCGTTCGGCGTCGAAACGACGCATGAGGTGGAGGTGGGCGCCGTTGCAGAGATCGAAGAAGCCGTAGCCGCCCACGGCCGCGTGGTACGCGGGTCCGGTCACCAGCTGGGTGCCGTCGCCATCGAACCCGACCTGCAGCCCGAGTCGCTGCTGGAGTGTCAGCATCTCGCCGAGGGTCGGCGGGATCGCCCGCTTGACCCCCTTGGGATGCCCGGTTGTGCCCGAGGTGTAGCTGAAGCGGGACCCGGCCGGGCCGTCGAGCGGGAAGGGATCGGGCGATGCCGCCTCGACGAGCGCGTCGAGCTCGGGGCCGAGAGCGACCGTCGGGATGCCGTCGGGGACGAGGTGGGCCAGTTCGGGTTCGACGAGCACGACCTGCGCGTCGGCGTCGCGCAGGACGTAGTCGACCTCGTGCGGCGCGAGCAGGCCGTTGACCGGAACGAACCACACACCGCTGAGCACCGCGGCGAGATAGACCTCGAACACCTCGACGCGGTTGTCGGTCAGGAGGGCGACATGGCCGCCGACGCCCACGCCGAGGTCGTCGCGTAGTGCGTGACCGAGCCGCGTGGCCCGGTCGACGAGTTCGGCGCGGGTGCGGTGTCCACCGAGATCATCGGTCAGGGCCAGGGCATCGGGGTCGGCGACCGCGAGGTCGAGAATCATCGTGTCAGCCGCCGGTGGTCGACCAGTGCCAGGGTTCGCTGGGCAGGTTGTAGAGCCCGTAGGCCGGCGCGACCTCCGACATCACCCGGAAGACGTCGGTGTTTCGACTCCGGATGATCGCCCCGCCGTAGGTGAAGTCGATGGCCAGCCCCCGCTCGTGGGCCGACCGTCCCGGCCGGGCCGTGGGCGGGCGGCACTGGGACGCAGGCATCTCCCAGATCGCGTAGTCGGAGGTGCCGCAGTGGGAACGGCGGAGGCTGATCTGGGAGTCGGAACTGCGATAGCCGCCGCCACCCAGCGAGTAGCCGCGCGCCTCCATCGCGGCGAGAAACCCCTCGAGGTTCTCGGCGATCGCCACATTGACCACGATGCCCCGCACGGTGGCCAGCTCGACCGGCGCGTTGTCGGGGATGGTGACCGTGCGGTTGCTACGACTCCGTGCGGCGATGGCCTCGGCGATGCGCTGCTCCTCGGCCTTGATCTGGGCGGCGAGGTCGGCATCGAGGGCCTCGAGCGCCTGGACCTCGGCCAACCGGGCATCGAGTCGATCCTCCACGGCCGCCAGGATCTGTTCCTCCCGCAGGAGGGCGGCGTCGAGCTCGCTCACGCGCCGGGCGACCTCGGCCTCCTCGGCGGCCAGCTCGATCGTGATGGCTGCGGCATCGTCTCGTTCTCGTTCGAGGGCCGAGCCGATGCGGCGCAGGTCGTCGATGAGGTCGGCGGTGTCGCCGGTGCCGAACTCGATGAGTGACTCGGTGCGGGCGTACTGCCACGGGTTCGAGTCGAGCGCGCCCTGATCGCTGTTGGGACCCTGGTGCCCGATGAAGGCTTCGACGGCCGACCGTTCGAGCAGCGATCGGGTGGCGGACATCTGGTCCTCCAGCGCGGTGATGGCGGCTTCCGCGGAGGCCTCGGCGGCTTCCGCGGCCGCAACCCGTCGCCGGGCCGCCTCGAGGGCGGACTGCTGGGCGTCGACCGCGGCCCGCAGGGCCTCGAGGGCGGCGGTGAGCTCCTCGATGTCGTCGGTCAGGGCATCGACCTCGCCGGCCAGCTCGGCCGCGTCCTCCTGCACCTCGCGGCGTTGCTCGCGCAGGTCCTCGGGTGACTCCTGGGCCGACGCCAGGGTCGCGGCGACCACCAGCGCGCCGAGGAGGCCCATGAGCAGCGCGTTGCCGCGGCGGAGAGGTCGGAGAAGGTGACGCATACGTGAGGTGGGAGCGGGTGGTGACCGGTTCGTCACACAATCGCAAAGAAGGAACGGTACCAGCGGGGCCTGGCCTCCGTCGTCTCGCGCGCCCCTCGATCGACGTCGTCGTCAGTCGTTCTTCATGGTCTGGCCGCCGTCGACCGGGATGACCGCACCGGTCACGTAGCTGGACGCCGGCAGCGCCAGGTTGAGCACCATGTGGGCGACCTCCTCGGGATCCCCGTAGCGGCGCAGCGCGGTGCGACGGCGGGCGAACGTGTCGCGGTGTTCGGCCGGGATGAGTTCGGTCATGCCGGTGAGGATGGGCCCGGGGCACACCGCGTTGACGGTGATGCCGTCGGGGGCCAGGGCGAGCGCCATCGCCCGGGTCAGGCCGATGACGCCGTGCTTGGCCGTGGTGTACTGCATCGAGCCGCGCGAGGCCCCGAGACCCTCCGTCGAGGAGATGTTGATGATCCGGCCCTCCCCACTGGCCCGCAGGTCGTCGAGGCAGGCCCGGATGAGTCGCTGGTGGGGGGTGAGGAGCACGTCGAGGGCGAACCGGAACCGTTCGTCGAAGGTCTCGTCGTCGACGGTGGAGCCGACGGCCACGCCCGCGTTGTTGACGAGGACGTCGATCGGGCCGAGCTCGTCGCGGATCCGGGCCGTGACCGAGGCGATCGCGTCGGGATCGGTGACGTCGAGGACGTAGCCGCGGGCCGTGCCGCCGGCCTCGGCGATCTCCTCCACGACGGCGTCGACCGCGTCGGCGGCCAGATCGGTCACGGCTACCTTCGCGCCCTCGTCGGCGAACAGGTGGGCTTCGGCCCGACCCATGCCCGAGGCGGCGCCCGTGATCAGGACGACCTTGTCGGCGACGGATCGGCTGCGGGTGCTGAGGCGGGGCATGGTGGCTCCTGTCGCGGGCTCCCGTGGCGCGCCGGTCAGCGCCAGCGGAGGTGGAAGCGGATCTCGTGACGGTAGCGCTCTCCGGGTCGCAGCACTGCCGACGGCGCCCACTCGAGGTTGGGTGCATCGGGGATCCGTTGGGGTTCGAGGCAGAGCGCGGCGAAGGGATCGTGGCGGCGGCCGTCGGCCCCGGGGCCACCCCCGAGGAAGGCACCGGTGTAGAACTGGATCGCCGGGTGGTCGCTCCACACCTCGAGCGTGCGCCCGCTCGGATGGCTCACGCGGGCGTGGCGTCGCAGACCGGCGCCGTCGACCACGAAACAGTGATCGAATCCGTTGGGAAGCGAGAAGCCGAGACGATCCGCCAGGGTGACGGGCTGCCGGAGATCGAACGGGGTGCCGGCGACCGGCTCGGGGGGTCCGGCGGGAAGGGTGGACTCGTCGATCGGCACCACGGTCTCGGCTGCCAGCATCACGGCATGACGGCCGATGTCGTCCTCACCCGGTCCACCGAGGTTCCAGTAGGCGTGGTTGGTCATCGAGACGACGGTCGGCGCGTCGGTCGTCGCTTCGTAGATGACGTGGATCGTGTGGTCCTCGAGCCGGTAGGTCGCCTGCACGTCGAGGGCGCCGGGGAAGCCGTTCTCGCCGGCCGGACTGGTCCGCCGGAACACCACCTGGTCAGCGGCGGCCTCGGCCTCCCAGACGACATGCGAGAACCCCGGCGATCCGCCGTGGAGCTGGTTGTCGCCCTCGTTCGCGTCGACGGCGTAGGTGATGCCGTCGAGCGGGAACTGGGCGGCCCGCAGGCGGTTGGCGTAGCGCCCCACGGTCACGCCGAGGTAGGGGTTGCGCACCGGGTCCTCGCGGTCGGCGAGGCCGTCGAGGTCGAGCAGGAGGGGGACCGCCTCGCCGTCGTCGCCCGGCACTTCGACGCGAGCGAGTGTCGCGCCCAGGTCGAGGAGCTCGACCGCGAGGCCGGATGTGGCCTCGAGCCGGTGCCGTCGCACCTCCGTCGCGGGCTGCAGCGAGTTGCCCGTGGTCATTCCGTACACCGTCGTCACGGGCACTACCGTACGGGCTTCCGTCGATCGGAGATGCCGTCGCCATGACCACACCTGCTCAACTCGCGGACCGGCTCGTCGCCCTGACCGAGTCGGTTCTCGTCGACCTCGAGACCCACCATGCGCCGCAGCTCGAGCTCCCGCTGGTGCTCGGTGGGTACGCGGTGGGGGCCGATGCCCGGGCCGATCTCGCCTTCACCCTCGGACTGCTCCACAGCGAAGGGGTCGAGCAGGTGGCCGGCATCGACTGTGCGACTGCGGCGCTCGAGATCGTGCGTCGCCTCGACGGCCCGTCGACTCACAGCTTCTACTCGTATCGCGCTGCCGAGACCGTAGAGCGCCTCGGTGGCCTCGACGAGAATCCCCGCCTCGATCATTGGTCGGAGACCGACCATGCCAACGTCGAGTCCGCGATCGACTCGTCGTCGATGTTGTCGATGCTCGACGAGGGCAAGCTCCCCAACAACTTCGCCGTGGTGCTCACCCGCTGCGAGATCGCTCGTCGAGCGCTCGGCCGCCTGCCCGATGTCAACCGGTTGGAGGAGCTGCTCGACCTGCTCCGGTCGCTGTTCGGCGGCCTTTCCCACGGATGGTGGGACGACTTCGGCGGAGCCAACTACGACATGTACACGCCCGACGTCTACCTGTTCGCCGAGCCGTTCGCCCCCGAACTCGGCGACAGTTGGGCAACGGGTCTGGTGCGGGTGCTCGATGACCTGGCCGATCTCGCCACGCCGGGAGCCGCGGTGTCGTGGGGGCGCTCGACCGGAGCCCTCGGCGTGGTGATGAACGTCGAGCTCGGCGCGACGGCAGCCGGGCGCTCGCTCGGCTCCGACGTGGCCGGGTGGCTCGGCAAGGCCGACCTGGCGGCGCGTGCCCTCGAGGGATGGTTCTCGGAGGGGCTGGTGACCGCTCACCAGCACCGGATGACGATGGGGTACCGCGGCCCCGAGCGGCGACTCCAGATGACCCTCGATCTGCTCGGCAAGCTGCTTCAGGCGTCTCACGAACTGCGGACGGCCGCGCCGCTCGAGGCGGCCACCCCCGCCGACAGCTACTCGCCGGTCGATCGGCTGGTGGCGTTCGAGGACCAGCGAAACGCGGGGGCGTGGGTCCATCGGGGCGGCGGTCTCGACTTCGTCATGCCGTTCGTCGGAGGGATGTGGGGCGACTACACCCCTTCGCCGCGGTGGCCGGGGCGATTCGAGACCGCGGTCGAATCGGCCCGTCACGTCGGCTGGCTCCCGCTGGTGCATGCCGACGGGGTGGTGCGAACCGTGAACGGCCCGCCCTCGGCGTTGTCGCACGACGACGGCACGGTGACGGTGACCCACGACTACTTCTCGACGCTCGACTTCGGCGCGGGTGACGACGCCAAGGTGCCGATCCAGGGAAGCCGCACGGCGACCTATCGCGTCGAGGGACGTTCGCTCGTGATCGAGGACTCCATCACACTCGACCGTGATCCCGGCACCCTCGACGCAGTGGTGGTCGACATCCCCGAGGTCTGGGGTCAGCCGTTGACGGTCGAGTTCGAGACCGACCACGCGCACACGTCCACGACGGTCGACGTCAGCGGGATGCAGCAACACCGTTCGTTCTGGAACGAGCACCGGCGCCTGCACGAACTCGTGCTCGAACCAGCAACGGTGCTCGACTATCGGGTCCGGGTCACGCCTCCACTCCGCGTCGCGAGCACGGCCCACGGGCACTGGTACGACCAGAGCCTGTGGGGGCCGCTCGGGGATCGTGTCGTCGAGTCGGCTGCCGTGTTGCACGATCCCGCCACGATGTCGGCCTTCGATGTCGCCCACATCCACTGGCCCGAATGGACGAGCGGCCTCCGGCCGGAGGACGCCCGCCGCACGATCGAGTCGTTGCGGGCCGCGGGCGTCACGATCTTCTGGACCCAGCACAACCGGGTGCCCCATGCCGCCCAGGACGCCACCGAGATCTACGAGATCTGGGCATCCGAGGCCGATGTGGTCGTCCACCACAGCGACTACGGCCGAGCGGTGATGGAGGAGTCCTACACGTATGGCGACCACACCGTGCACGCCGTCATCCCGCACGGCCACTGGGGTCACATGCTCGAGCCGATGCGGCCGGCCGGTGGTCGCGCCGAGGCCGAGGCGGCACTGGGTATGTCGCCCACGGGCCTTCGCCTCGGGCTCGTCGGCGCGCCGCGGGTGCAAAAGGACACCCAGCTCGTGATCGACGTCCCCCGCGAACCGGCAGCCGACGGCCGCTACGGGGTGTTGATCAGCCTCCACGGGTTGGGCCGCGACTGGCGCGCGATCCTCGGCCCCGCGCGCGGGATCGCTGGCGAGCACATGATCGTGGTCGCCCCCAACGCGCGCCGTCCACCGGCCGACGCTCCCTTCGAGGACCTCGAGCAGCTACCTCTGGGGGTCGCCGAGGAGATTCGCCAGCGCTTCCCCCACTGGTGGACCTA
>JAUIML010000139.1 GCA_030432715.1 Acidimicrobiia bacterium
CCTCAACCGGCTCCCGACCACCCCCTGGATCGGTCTCGACGGGGTCCACAGAGTGGCCGCCGACGCGATCGGCCAGACGACCGCATCGATGTTCGACGAGGTGGGCCTGGTCGGGCAGATGCAGTCGTCGGTCCACATCGACCGCTGGAAGCCCTGACCCACGGGCGGCGGTGACGGCGCGATGGTGCCCGGATCGTCGAGCCCCGATGATCGCCGTGTCTGCCGATCGAGGTGTTCGCCGGTCGAGTCCGGGGGCTAGTAGCCCTTCCACTCCGGGTTGCGGCGCTCGCGGAAGCTGGCGACCCCTTCCTCGGAGTCGGCCGTGTAGGTGTTGAGCTCCACGGCGAGGGCCTCGTTCTCCATCATCGTCCTACGGTCGGTGTCGAGGCTCTGGTTGACGAGCCACTTGGTGAACCCGAACGAGCGGGTGGGGCCGGCCGCGAGACGCTCGGCCCACTCCATCGCCGCGTCCATGAGCTCGGCCTGGGGCACCACCTTGTTGGCGAGACCCCACTCGAGGGCCTTGTCGGCGGTGACGTCCTCGGCGAACAGCATCAGCTCCATCGTGCGGCGTACGCCGATGATGCGGGGGAGCAGCCACGGTCCGAGCGCGTCGGGCACCAGGCCGCGCCGGGCGAAGACCTCGACGAACTTGGCGTTGTCGGCGCAGATCACGAGATCGCAGGCGAGGGCCAGATGGGCGCCCATGCCGGCAGCCGTGCCGTTGACCGCAGCGATCACCGGTACGTCACAGTCGAGCAGGGCCGGGAAGAGGGTGTACTGCCCGTCGAGCATCATGCGGCGCGGGTCGCCGATCACCCGATCGGGGATGTCTTCCGCCCGGTCGTTCTCGTAGACGTGGGACAGGTCGGCGCCGGGGCAGAAGAGCTTCTCGCCCGAGGCCGTCAGGACCACGGCGCGAGCCCGGTGGTTGACGTTGAATTCGTTGAACAGATCGCGGATCCGGTCACGGCACGGCGGGTTGAGGGCGTTGCCGACATGGGGGCGATCGATCGTGATCACGGCCACCTTGCCGTGGTACTCGAGCCGGACTTCGTCCTCGATCGAGCGGGCGGGTTCTTCAGCGCTGGACATCCGGCGAATCTACCGATCCGGGTACGCCGCGGTCGCATCGCACGTGGCTATCGTCGGCCGCCGTGTCTGCGTCCCGGTCGATCACTCTCCGCAAGTGGCAGCACTCGGCTCTGCGGGAATTCCTCGACAAGGTCGTCCGCGAGAAAGACATCGACGGTGGCCATCGCGACTTCCTCGCGGTGGCCTGCCCGGGCGCGGGCAAGACGACTTTCGCGCTCACCGCCGTTCGGCATTGGCTGGCCGGTGAACGGCGGCCCGTCGTCGTGGTCGTCCCCACGCGGCACCTCAAGCTCCAGTGGGCGTCGGCCGCGGAGCGGTTCGGGTTCCATCTCGAGCCCGACTGGGAAGGCCGCGAGCCGACGGTGCCCAGCGACATGCACGGCATCGTGGTGACCTACGCCCAGGCGGCCACGTCGTCGCGGCTCCTCGCGAAGCTCAGCGAGGGCGGCATCGTCATCCTCGACGAGATCCACCACGCCGGCGGTGAGAAGACCTGGGGCGAGGGCGTCCAGGCGTCGTTCGAGCGGGCCGGTGCCCGGCTGCTCCTGTCGGGCACGCCGTTTCGGTCCGACGACGCCCCGATCCCGTTCGTCACCTACACCCTCGGCGATCACGGCGACGCCGTCGCCGACTACGAGTACGACTACGGCAGCGCCCTCGTCGACGGTGGGGTTGTGCGCCCCGTCTTCTTCCCCCGCTTCGACGGCCACATGGAGTGGATCGGCGCCGACGGTGCCCTGAAGGAGGCCAGCTTCGGTGACGACCTCGACCAGGAGGACCGCAGCGCTCGCCTGCGCACCGCCCTCAGCGTCAAGGGCGACTGGTTGTCGACGGTGCTGGTCAAGGCCGACGAACGCCTCCGTTCGATCCGGCGACAGTCGGCCGACGCCGGTGGGCTCGTGATCGCCATGGATCAGGAGCACGCCCGCGGCATCGCGCGTCTGCTCGAACGATGGACGGGCGAGACGCCGGCCCTCGCAGTGTCCGACGATCCCCGGGCCTCCGACGTGATCGCCGAGTTCGCCCACGGGGAGGATCCCTGGGTCATCGCCGTGCGGATGATCTCCGAAGGGGTCGACATCCCTCGCCTGCGGGTGGCGGTGCACGCGACCACCACCATCACGCCACTGTTCTTCCGCCAGGCCGTCGGCCGCATCGCCCGCTGGACGCCGGGGCGCAAGTCGCAGAAGGCGTACTACTTCGTGCCCGACGACCCGCGGCTCCGTCACCACGCGGCGACGCTGGCCGAGACCCGTCGCCATTCGATCGACAAGCGGATCGCGAACGACGCCCAGAAGGAGTCTGCACTCGACGATCTCACCAAGGCGGTCGAGATCGAGGAGCAGCCGTCGCTCTTCCAGGCGCTGTCGTCCACGGCACTCGACGCCACGGACGCCGACGGTGGTGTCTCGGGTGCGGCCTCCATCGACGACGGCACCGACCCCCACGAGGACGTCGTGGTCGACGTGGACGAGCTCGCCGGGCTCCCCGTCGACCTGCCGCCGCCCCCGGCGCTGCCCGGACGCGGCACCGACCCCAGAGCCGCCCTGGGCGGCCTCCGGTCGAAGCATGCCCGCAAGAAGGACCTCCGCCAGTGGAACGCCGACCGGGTGCTCGAGCTGGTGCGCTCGACGGGGATGGACCACCGGTCGGTCAATGCCGAGCTGAACCGCCGGAGCCAGGTCGAACGCGTCGGCGAGGCCGACGAGACCGCCCTGCGCCGACGACTCGACACGGCCGACGCGTGGCTCGAGAGTCTGCGTCGATAGGGCACGTTTCCGCACGGTTGCCCTCACGAGGGCGGTCGACCCGCCGACGCTGCTATGACCGGTGCCACACCGGTTCCGGCGGATTCCTCGGGAATCCGGAACAAGACACGGCAGGGAGACGTTGGGACGGTCATGAGTGAGTTCGACTTGGAAACGACCATTCGGCGCCTGCGCGAGGCCGTCGACGGCGACGTGTGCAGCCGCTCGCGGGTCATCGACGCACTTCTCGACCTGCGGCTCGATGCCGTCGGTCGGCCCGACGTGGTCGAACTGGTCGATCAGTCGCTCACCGACGTGCCCGGCAAGACCATGGTGCCCGCCGACTGGTGGCGCGATCAGCTCGACATGTTCGAACTCGTCGCGATCAACCCGGCCGAACCGGTCGGCTGAGAAACCACACGGCCGACCCGGCCGGCGGCGTGTTCTCGATCATCGCTCTGGCCCAACCGGCTGCGTAGCTGGCAGGCTCCGGTCATGACTCGACCGGGTGTGTCTCCGAAATCAGGTGTGGTGGTGACGGGCGGTGCCTCCGGCATCGGCCGGGCGTGCGCGCAGGCGCTGGCCGAGGTCGGGAGACCGGTCGCCCTGTGGGACCTCAACGGCGATGCGGCGATCGCGGCGGCCACCGAGATCGCCGACGCCCACGGCGTGACCGCGGTCGGGACGGGCATCGACGTCACCGACACCGAAGCCCTCGATGCCGCCGCCTCCGCCGCGTCCGACGCCATCGGGCCGATCGGCGGCTTCGTCCACGCGGCGGGCACGGTGAGTGCCGACGTCATCGGCGCGCTCGACCATCCGGCCTGGGACAAGGTCGTCGACGTGAACCTCACCGCGCACGCGATGCTCACGCAGGCCCTGTTGCCGCACTTGCGAGCGGGTGGTCCGGGAGCCGCGGTCGTGGGCATCTCGTCGATCGAGGGCCTCATCGGCCACGCCTTCATTCCGGCCTATTGCGCATCGAAGGCGGGCCTTCTCGGCCTGACCCGCTCGATGGCGGCCCAGCTCGCGGCCGACGGGATCCGGGTCAACGCGGTGTGTCCCGGCTACATCGACACCCCGCTCCTGCCGCAGGGTGAGGGTCTCACCGAGGTCTACACCCAGGGCCAGCCGATGGGGCGGCTGGGCCGGCCCGAAGAGGTGGCGGCCGCGGTGCGCTTCCTGCTCTCCGACGACGCGTCGTTCATCACCGGCACCCAGCTGGTGGTCGACGGCGGGTCCACCTGTGTCGACTGAGCCCGTCGGCGATGCCCGCGCCCGGGCCGTCGCGGCCCACCGTGCGCACTGGGGCGAACCCGCCGCCGTCGTGCGGGCGCCCGGGCGCGTCAACCTGATCGGGGAGCACACGGACTACAACGACGGGTTCGTGTTTCCGATGGCGTTGCCCTTCGACACGGTGATCGCCCTCAGCGACGGGCCGCCCGGTACGGACTCGGAGATCCGTTCCGAGGGGTACGGCGCCTTCACCCTCGACGGCGACGTGCCCGACTGGGGGATCTACATCCAGACCACCCACGAGCTGATGGGCGACCGATTGCGGCGCGCGGGTGTCGACGTGCCCGTGTGGCGAGGGTCGGTGGCGACCGACATCCCGACGGGGGCGTCGTTGTCCTCCTCCGCGGCGGTGGAGGTCGCGACGGTGCTCTCGATCGCGGACCGGGCCGGTTTCGGCATCGAACCCGTCGACGTGGCCCGGATCGGTCAGCAGGTCGAGACCCGTCTGCTCGGCGTGGCGACGGGGATCATGGACCAGTTGATCTGCGCCTCGGCGGTGGCCGGATCCGCCAGCCTGATCGACTGTCGCTCGCTCCACATCACGCCGCACCCGCTGCCCGCGGGTACGGCCGTCGTCGTGATGGACACCATGACCCGGAGGGAGCTGGTCGACTCGGAGTTCTCGGCGCGGGCGGCGACCTGCTTCCGGGCCGCTTCGTTGTTGGGCGTGCCCGCGTTGCGTGACATCGACGAGGTCGCCGCGCTCGCATCGCTCGCGTCGGAGCATCCGCTCGAGCACCGTCGGGCGAGCCATGTGGTCGCCGAGAACGCACGCGCCCTCGCCGCTGCGGCGGCGATGCGCGCGGGGGACGCGGCGGAGGTCGGGAGGCTGATGAACGAGAGCCACGACAGCTTGCGCGACCTCTACGCGGTCTCGAGCGAGGCGCTGGACCGCATGGTCGAGATCGCTCGTGCCGCGCCCGGTTGCCTCGGTGCCCGGATGACCGGTGGCGGCTTCGCCGGCTGCGCCGTCGCCCTGGTGCGCGACCCGGGTGGCTCCGCGGGCGTCGAACCCTTTCTCGCCGAGGTGGCCCGGGCCTACGAGGCGTGGTCGGGTGTGGCCCCGCGGCTCTGGTCCTGTCGGGCCATGGCCGGGGCCTCCGTCGAGCAACTCGGGTGACGCGGGCGGGTTTCGTCCGTCCTGATTGGACCCGGCGGGGTTCCACCGCAGACAATCTCCCGCATGGCCAACACTGACGTCACCGGTTTCTGGAAGATCGCGGAAGCCGACCCCGACCATCTCGCGATCGTCGATCCCGACCACAACCAGATGACCTACGGCGAGCTCTACGAGCTCACCAACAAAATCGTCCGGGGCCTGCGGGCCGCGGGCCTGCAGAAGGGCGACCAGGTCACCACGGTGCTGCCGAACTCGTTCGAGCAGGTGGCCGTGTGTCTCGCCGCGTTCCAGGGCGGCTACTACATCACCACGGTCAACTGGCATCTGGTCGGCCCGGAGATCAGCTACATCGTCAACGACTCCGAGACGAAGGCGCTGATCGTCTCCGAGCGTTTCGCCGACGAAGCGGTCCGGGTGCTCGAGGACTGCGTGACACCGGAGGCCAACCGCTTCTCGGTCGGTTCGGTTCCCGGGTTCCGCCCCTTCGCCGACCTGATCGACGGGCAGTCCGGTGAGCGCCCCGACGACACCTCCCCCGGCTCCTACATGTTCTACACATCGGGCACGACCGGGCGGCCCAAGGGCGTGCGCCGGGCGCTGCCGGAGGGTGATGTCGACGAGATCTCGGCCGGTTCCGGCGGGCTGTTCATGCTCTTCGGCACGATGCCGCACGACGACAACGTCCAGATCACCCAGGCCCCGACCTACCACACGGCCGTCAACAACTGGACCACGATGAGCCTCCACATGGGCCACACCGTGGTGCTGATGGACAAGTGGACCCCAGAGGGACTGCTCGAGCGCATCGAGCGCTACAAGGTGACCCACTCCCACATGGTGCCGACCATGTTCAACCGGCTGCTCCAGCTGCCCGATGAGGTGCGGCTGAAGTACGACGTGTCGTCGCTGCGACGCATGGTTCACGCGGCGGCACCGTGCCCCGTCGAGACCAAGCGCAAGATGATCGAGTGGTGGGGCGACACCGTCTGGGAGTACTACGCCGCGACCGAGGGCGGGGGCACCATCGTCGGCCCGCAGGACTGGCTCAAGAAGCCCGGCACGGTCGGTTCGCCCTGGCCGGGGGCCGAGGTGATCGTGGTCGACGAGGACGGCAACGAGCTCCCGCCGTTCGAGTCGGGCACCGTCTACATGAAGATGCCCGGCAACGCCTTCGAGTACAAGGGCGACAAGGACAAGACCGAGAAGTCCCGCCTGCGTGACTTCTTCACCGTCGGCGACATCGGGTACCTCGACGACGACGGCTTCCTGTTCCTCAACGACCGGGCCAACGACATGATCATCGCCGGTGGCGTCAACATCTACCCGGCTGAGATCGAGGGTGCGCTGCAGCAGCACGAGGCCGTCGGCGACGTTGCCGTGTTCGGCATCCCCAACGAGGACACGGGTGAGGAGATCAAGGCCGTCATCGAGCTCCGCGAGGGCTGGGAACCCACTGACGAGACGACCGCCGCGATCATGGGTTGGCTGCAGGGTCAGATCGCCAAGCAGAAGCTGCCCCGTTCGATCGACTACACGACCGAGATGCCCCGAGACCCCAACGGCAAGCTCTACAAGCGCCGGCTGAAGGATCCCTACTGGGAGGGTCACGCCGGCAAGATCATCTAGGCGGCGCGCCCGGCCGGGCCTATTCCGCTTCCGGGTCGGTCTCGTAGATCCAGGCCTCGACGATCGTGCCGTCGTCGGTGAGCTCGACCGGGCAGCGGACCCGGCGGTACCCCGGTCCTTCGAAGTCGTCGATCTCGCGCCAGTGCGTCGGGAGCCGGTCCGAGGTCAGGACGGCGACCGGCACCCGGCCTCCGGCAGGGTCGAGGGTGATGCCCGGGTGCCCTTCGGCTGGGCCGAAACCGATCGGATAGGCCCAACCGGCGACCGTGCCCGTCGTCCATTCGCCCGCGATGGAGCGCACCAGCCAGTGGTTCTCGCCACCGGGCATGAGCGTGCCGTAGACGGCGAGCGCGTGGGGGTCGGGATCCACCGGGGTGACGGGCGGCTCCGGCTCAGAGCAGGGCGGGACTGGGGGTGAAGGCGACGGGCAGGTGCTTGATGCCGTCGACCAGGTTCATCCGCAGACGCTCGGCCGGGCCGGTCGGACGGATGTCGGGGCAGCGCTTGGCCAGCTCCTCGAAGAGGATCTTGATCTCGAGCCGGGCCAGGTTGGCGCCGAGGCAGAAGTGGGCACCGCCGGCCCCGAACGCCATGTGGTGGTTGGGGGTCCGACCGATGTCGAACTGGTCGGCGGTGGGGCCGAACTCCGCCTGGTCGCGGTTGCCCGACGGGTACCAGAGCAGGACCTTCTCACCGCCCTTGATCTCGACCCCGCCCAACACCGTGTCCTGGGTGGCGGTGCGGCGGAAGTAGTTGACCGGACTGGTGAAGCGCAGGACCTCGTCGACCATCGTGGCGGCCAGTGCCTCGGGCTCGGTGAGCCAGCGTTGCCACTGGTCCGGGTGATCGAAGAACGCCATCATCCCCTTGGAGATGGAGTTCCGGGTCGTCTCGTTGCCGGCGATGATCAGCAGGGTGAAGAAGAGGTCGCGTTCGATCTCGCTGAGTTCGTGACGGCTGCCGTCCTCCATCGTGACGACGGCCTCGGTGAGCCGGGTCCACAGGTCGTCGGCCGGCTCCGCCCGCTTGCGGTCGGTGAGCTCGTGGGCATACATCGCCATTTCGACCATTGCCGACTCGGAGTCGCTGAAGTCGCCGTCGGCGGACGGGCTCGACTGGTATTCCTCGTCGGCGCCGCCGATGGTGCGATTGCTCCAGTCGAGCAGCTTGTCGCGATCCTCCTGGGGCACTCCGACGATCTCGGCGATGGCCATCAGCGGCAGCTCGGCGGCGATCGACGTGACGAAGTCGCACTCGCCCCTGGGGGTGACCTCGTCGAGGAGGGCCGTGGTGCGGAGGCGGAAGGCGTCCTCGAGGCGGCGGACCATGCGGGGGGTGAAGCCGCTGTTGACCAGCTTTCGGTAGGTCGTGTGCTTCGGCGGATCGGTCATCACCATCTGGAGTCCCGGTCCGCGCTCGGCGGCCTGGTCGGTGAGGGAGATGCCGCCGGCGCCGTTGCGGCCCGGCCCGGTCTGATGGCTGTAGAGCGTGCCGGCGCGGTGCACCTCGGTGATCAGCTCGTAGCTGGTGACGTTCCAGAAGGGCTCGTCGCCGGACTCGGGCGTGGCCTTGTTCTTCCAGACGGGCGCGTTCTCGCGCAGGTAGGTGAACCAGTCGTGGGGGCAGCGGTCGACGAAGACGTCGAGGTTGCTGAAGTCGATGTCGTCGGGATCGACGGCGGGCGCAGAGGCGTCGTTGGTGATCGTCACGAAGATGAAAGTACCTTCCTGAGAAGGAATGTCAAGGGGTGACCAGGTATCGTCGGGTCCGTGAGTGACCCTGCTTCTCGTCCCTCGGCCGACGCGTCAGATCCGGCGACGGAAACGCTCGGTCAGCTCGAGCGTTATGTCGACCCCCGCCACTGGACGACGGTCGAGGTGCTGGTGTGGGTCTTCCGGGCCGGCCGCCAGGTCGAGGCGTGGCTGGCCGACACGCTCGCCGGCGACGGACTCGACACGTCGGAGTTCGGTGCGCTGAGCGCGCTGTGGATGCACGGCGAACCTCATCGGCTCTCGGCCGGTGAGATCGCCGACCGCCTGATCCAGACCACCGGCGGCACGACCAAGACGATCCGCCGGCTCGAGGGGCGGGGTCTGGTCACCCGCGTCGCCGATCCCGACGACGGGCGACGGGCGCTGATCGAGCTGACCCCGGCCGGCTTGAATGCGGCTCACTCGACGCTCGAGCTGGTCCTGGATGCGTTCGACCTCGACATCGGCGAGCTCGACACCGCCGAGCGTTCGGAGCTCGGCGTCGGTCTGGCGCGACTCGCCGGCGAGTTGGGCGAGCGCCTGCGGCGACGGTGAGCGAGCGGCCCGCGCTTCGCGGTTGAGGGTCGGCTCAGAGCCGGGCGTCGGCCGTGTCGGACTCGCGAGCGAGCTCGGCGGCACGCGTCTGGACGTCGGCGATCGCGGCCCGCAGATCGGGAAGCTCGGCCTCGGTTGCGCCGTCTTCACGCAGGAAGGCGAAGACCATCGAGCCCACGGTCTCGCCGGTGGCGGCTTCTACCGCGGCGGCGTAGCTCGCGCCCTGGAGTCGGTAGCGCCCGAGCTTGTCGGCCACGTCGTCGTCGCCCTCGACATGGTCGGTCTTCCAGTCGACGATGACCAGGCGGCCGTCGTCGGCCCGGTACAGCAGGTCGACATATCCCTCGATCAGGAACTCGCCCCGTTCGCCGAGCGGCGCGGCCACCCACAGCTCGCGCCAGTGATCGGCGCCGGCCGCCGCCCGACCGGCCGCGGACTGCACACCGGCGCGGGCCAGACGGGCGACGACGTCGGTGCGGTTCGCCACTCCCTCGGCCATGGCCTGGGCCCGGGCCGCGTCGTCGAGGCCGGCGCCGGTGGCGAGGTCGACCACCTGCAACACGCCGTGCACGGCTCGCCCGACGGCCGTGCCGTAGCGGCCCTTCTGCCACGGGGGAAGGTCGAGGTCGCGAGGCCGCTTGTCGAGGCCGGGATCGGTCGGTAGGAGGTCGGGGACGGGACCGGGGTCGGTCGGGTCGACGCCCGGGTCGGCGTCGGAGTCCGGCGATGCCGGACTCCCGGACCCCGGCGAGTCTTCTCGGGCGAGGGTGGTGGCGGCGATGACGGTACGCCGTGATGCGGCAGTCAGGGCCGTTTCGCGGGCCGTGGCCCACTCGTCGCGTGGGGGCAACGGGGTCGGGTTGGGTCGGGGGTTGGCGGGCACGGTGGCGGCTGGTGGCTCGTAGGGCACACCGGCGGCGGAGGCGAGGCCCGGTTCGGCCAGCACGCCGGCGCTGGTGATCCGCCGGGTGTCGGCCAGGCGGTGCAGGCACACCACGAGATGGTCGCGAGCACGGGTGGCGGCGACGTACATCAGGCGGAGTCGCTCGTGTTCGTCCATCTGCTCGTCGACCGGCTTCCACGCGTCGTACCCCTCGGAGGTGACCCGGCTCGACAGGCGGAGCACCGGCTCGGCGGCGCCGGGCGGGAA
>JAUIML010000140.1 GCA_030432715.1 Acidimicrobiia bacterium
GGAGAACGGGCCGACGGGTTCGCGAAGGCCGGTAAGGCCCCCTATGTCGTGCGGGTGCCGCTCACCCAGCCGGAGTTCGACCGGGTCCAGGTGTTGGTCCGGCGGCAGAAGTCGGCGGTCTACGGCGGGGTCGCCTGCGTCGCGTTCGGCGCGGCGATGGCCCGATTCCCGGTCATGTTGCCACTCGGGCTGGTGATCGGGGTCTTGTCGTTGGTGCTCTGGGTCGCCTGCACGCTCTTGCTCCGCCGTCTGTTGCCCGTCGTCGAGCCGGGCCCGGGGGCCGACGAGTTCACCCTGAAGGGTGTGCACAACGCCTTCGTGGCCGCGGTGGAGGCAGCAGCCGACTGACGACTCCCGGATGTTGCTAGAGTGCAGAGAACGTTTCGGTAGTCCATTTGGATGAGGCGTGGCCCTGGGCCACGCCTTTCTCGATTGAAGGGAGCAGCTCGCATGGCCATCGTCGATCGTGTCCGCGACCTCGTACTCCCGATCGTCGAAGCCGAGTCGGTCGAGCTCTACGACATCGAGCACAACGGTGGCGCGCTTCGCATCTTCGTCGACGATCCCGACCGTGTACTCGGCGACACCGACACCGGCATCGACATCGAAGTCATCAAGCGGATCAGTCGGGCCATCAGCCACCTGCTCGACGAGGCCGACCCGATTCCCGGCCGCTACACCCTCGAGGTGTCGAGCCCGGGTCTCGAGCGCAGTCTCCGTACCGCCGATCACTTCCGCAAGGCCGTGGGCAGCGTCGTCAAGATCAAGACCCGTCCCGACGCCGACGGCGACCGCCGGATCAGGGGTGAGCTGGTCGCCGCGGCCGACGACCACATCGAGGTCGCCGTCGACGGCGAGACCCGTGTCGTGCCGATCAGCGACATCAACACGGCCCGCACCGTCTTCGAATGGGGACCGACCCCGAAGCCCGGCGGCTCCAAGAAGTCCTCGCCCAAGAAGTCCTCGTCCAAGAACCAGAAGATCCCCGAGAAGGAAGCTCCGACGTCATGAACCAAGACATGATGGAAGCCCTCCAGGCCCTCGCCCAGGAGCGTGGCATCACCGTCGATGCGTTGTTCGCCGCGCTGGCCGATGCGCTCGAGTCCGCCTACAAGCGGATGCCCGACGCCTACGAATACGCCTGGGTGACGATCAACCCCGACACCATGGAGTTCCAGGTGTTCGCCCAGGAACTCGACGAAGACGGCGAGCCGATCGGCGAGGAGTTCGAAGTCACTCCCGACGACTTCGGCCGTATCGCCGCGCAGACCGCTCGTCAGGTGATGACACAGCGCATCCGGGAAGCCGAGCGCGAGCTGAAGTACGAGGAGTACGCCGGCCGTGAAGGCGACATCGTCACGGGCATGATCCAGCAGACCGACGCTCGCTACACCCTGCTCGATCTGGGTCGGGTCGAGGCCCTGCTGCCGCAGGCCGAGCAGGTCCCCTACGAGCGTCCCGACTCCAACGTGCGGATCAAGGCCTACATCGTAGAGGTTCGCAAGACGGCCAAGGGCCCCCAGATCGTCGTGAGCCGGACCCACCCGGGCCTGGTGAAGCGCCTGTTCGAGCTCGAGGTCCCGGAGATCGCCGACGGCATCGTCGAGATCAAGGCCTGCGCCCGCGAACCAGGACACCGCACGAAGATCGCCGTCTACTCCAACGACTCCAACGTCGATCCGGTCGGCGCGTGTGTCGGCGCCCGCGGTGCACGTGTGCGCCAGGTCGTCAACGAGTTGCGGGGCGAGAAGATCGACATCGTTCCGTTCTCGGAGGATCTCGACGAGTTCGTGATGAAGGCGCTGTCGCCGGCCAAGGTCACCCAGGTCCGGCCCGACCCCGAGACGGGCGACTGTGACGTGATCGTGCCCGACTTCCAGCTGTCGTTGGCCATCGGCAAGGAGGGGCAGAACGCCCGCCTCGCCTCCCGCCTGACCGGCTGGGGCATCAACATCAAGAGCGAGACCCAGCTGGCCGAGGAAGAGGCCTACGGCGACGTCGAGTGGGCCGAGGGCGAGTGGATCACCGATCCCGAGACGGGTGAGCAGGTCTGGCAGCCCGCCGATGGTGGCGAGGCCGTGTCGGCCTCGGACTGGGCCGAAGCGGTCGACGAGAACACCGAGGCCAACGCCGAATCGACCGCCGGTGCCGCCGAGGGCGATGTCGAAGTGACGGACGCGGTCCCGGCGGATGCCGGCGATGGTGACGTCGAAGTGACGGACGCGGTCCCGGCGGATGCCGGCGATGGTGATGCTGAAGTGACGGACGCGGTCCCGGCGGATGCCGGCGAGGGCGATGCCGGCGACGAGGAGGAGTAGTCCGCAGCGCACGTGTGTGGGGTGCCGGCGGGTTCTGCCCGTAGAGGATCTCGTGCGGGTGCGATACGACCACGGCGCACTGGTGACGGGCTCCGGTCCGGGCCGCGGTGCGTGGGTCGGACCGTCCCCTGCGTGTGTCGAATTGGCCACGCAGCGTAAGGGATTCCGCCGCGGCCTGCGAGCCGAGGTGAACGGCGCGGAGATCGCTAGGCTCTTGTCGTCGTGGTCGACAGAACCGCTCGCGTGCCCGCACGCGAACGGTTGAGACCATTGCCGGTGGGGCCCATCCTCGCCGTTCGTTGATCACAAGGACTTTCGCCAGAACGTGCCATCCAATATTCGCGTCTACGAACTCGCTCGCGAGCTCGGTCTCACCAATGCCGAGACACTGGAGCTTGCCGAGGGCCTCGGAATCGGGGTCAAGAGCCACTCGTCGAGCATCGTTGACGCGCAAGCAGATCGGGTCCGGCGCAAGGCCGAGCGCGAAGGTCTGATCCGCGACGAGCAGCCGCCCGAACCGGCCAAGAAGACCGCCAAGAAGTCCTCGAAGAAGGCGGCCAAGAAGTCCGCGAAGAAGGCGGCCAAGAAGGCGGCCAAGAAGGCCGCCCCGGTCGAAGAGTCGACGACCCCCGAAACGCCCGCCGACGAGGCGCCGGCCGACGAGGTACCCGCCGAGAAGGCGCCGACCGAGGCCGCGCCGGTCGAAGAACCGACCGCCCCCGAGGCGCCCGCCGACGAGGCGCCCGCCGACGAGGCGCCGGCCGACGAGGCCCCCGCCACCCCTCCGCCCCCGCCCGCGGCCCCGGCTCGGGTGATCTCGTCGAGCGGCTCGGGCGCGCCGCCGAAGCGCACGACCGACGAACCTGCGGCGGCCACCGCCCCCGTGGTCAAGAAGGTCGTGAAGAAGGTCGTGAAGAAGGTCGTCAAGAAGGTGGCGATCAACCCCAACGTGAAGCCGGGCGACGCCCCGACCTCCACGTCGGGCAAGCCGATTCCGCCCCCGCCGCGATCCTCGACCGGCCGTGCGATCCCGCCGCCACCCGGCGGACGCGGTCCCCGCACCCCCACCCGCGAGCCGTCTCGTAGCGGCCCGAGCGGTGGCGGCATGCCGGGCGGTCGGCGGCCCTCCGGCGGCCCGCGCGAGCAGGTCCCCGGTGCCGGTGCCCCCGGTCGTGGTGGCCCCGGCGGCGGCCGTGGCGGCCCGGGCGGGCCCAACCAGGGACGCCGTCCGCCGCGTCGCAAGGGCGGACGTCGCCGTCGCAATCGCGAAGAACTCCAGCCGATGGATGCGCCGGCCTACACCCCCGACGACGCACCCGTCCCCGACGGCGAAATCGTCGTCGAGCGGGCATCGACGGCCCTGGATCTCGGTCCGAAGCTGAACCGGACGGCGGCCGACGTCGTGCGGTTCATGATGGAGGCGGGCGAGATGGTCACGGCCACCCAGTCGCTGTCCGACGAGATGATCGAGCTGTTCGCCGACGACATCGGAGCCGAGATCCGTCTCGTCGACCCGGGCGAGGAGCAGGAAGTCGAGCTGCAGAAGCTGCTCGAGGTCGGAGACGAAGACGCCGACGCGCCGTTGCGTCCGCCGGTCATCACCGTCATGGGCCACGTCGACCACGGCAAGACGCTGCTGCTCGACCGAATCCGCAACGCCAACGTGGTCGAGGGTGAGGCCGGTGGCATCACCCAGCACATCGGCGCCTACCAGGTCGAGCGCGACGGGCACAAGATCACCTTCATCGACACCCCGGGTCACGAGGCGTTCACCGCGATGCGGGCACGCGGGGCCGGCGCGACCGACATCGTGATCCTCATGGTGGCGGCCGACGACGGCGTGATGCCGCAGACGATCGAGGCCATCAACCACGCGAAGGCAGCAGAAGTGCCGATCGTCGTGGCGGTCAACAAGATCGATCGCGAAAACGCCGATCCGCAGAAGGCGATCGCGGGTGTGGCGGAGCACGGTCTCGTGCCCGAAGCGTGGGGCGGTGAGACCATCTTCCAGGAGGTCTCGGCTCTGCAGAACGTCGGCGTCGACGATCTTCTCGATCATCTCCTCCTCGTCGCCGAGGTGGAGGACCTGCGGGCCAGCGCCGAGGGACGCGCGTCGGGCGTGGTGCTCGAAGCCAACCTCGACATCGGCCGCGGCCCGGTGGCCACGGTCCTGGTTCAGCGCGGCACGCTCAGGGTGGGCGATCCCATGGTGGCCGGCGCGGCCTGGGGACGGGTTCGTGCGCTCATCAACGATCACGGTGAGAACGTCAAGGAGGCCGGCCCCTCCACACCGGTGCAGGTGCTCGGTCTCAGCGAGGTCGCGGCGGCGGGCGACGAGTTCGTCGTGGCTCCCAGCGAGAAGGTCGCCAACCGGGTGGCCGACACCCGTGAACACTGGCAACGCCAGTCGAGCCTCGGTCGTGAGGCCCACGCCCTTTCGGGCGGAGCCAAGCTGGAAGACATCTTCGAACAGATCAAGCGGGGCGAAGCCGCCACGCTCAACATGGTCATCAAGGCCGACGTCAACGGTTCCCTCGAAGCGGTCACCGAGTCGTTGCGCAAGCTCGAACGCGACGAGGTGAAGATCGGCTTCGTGCATCGCGGTGTCGGTGGCATCACCGAGAACGACATCCAGCTGGCCGCGGCGTCCAATGCGACGATCATCGGGTTCAACGTGCGTCCCGAGCGCAAGGCCCGCGATCTGGCCGAGATCGAGGGTGTCGAGATCCGCACCTACGAGATCATCTACAAGCTGCTCGAAGACATCGAGGCGGCCATGGTCGGCATGCTCGCCCCCGAGTTCGAAGAGGTCGTCACCGGCGACGCCGAGGTGCGCGAGATCTTCAGCGTGCCGAGGGTCGGCAAGATCGCCGGCTGCTACGTCACCAACGGCGTCATCACCCGCAACTCCAAGGTTCGGTTCCTCCGCGAGGGCACGATCATCTGGAAGGGCACGGTCCAGTCGCTCCGGCGCTTCAAGGACGACGCCACCGAGGTCGCCGCGGGCTACGAGTGCGGTATCGGTCTGTCCGACTTCCAGGACCTCAAGGAAGGCGACGTGATCGAAACGTACGAGGAGCGCGAGATCGAGCGCACGCTCGACTCCTAGCGTGCACGTCCTCGCGGTCGAGCTCGATCTCCGGCTGCCGCACTGCCAGTCGCTGAAGGACAAGCGGTCGGTGTTGCGGCCGGTGATCGACGGGCTGCGGAACCGGCACCCGGTGGCGGTGTCCGAGGTCGACCATCAGGATCTGTGGCAACGTGCGGCGATCGGCATGGCGGTGGTCTCCGCGTCGCCGTCGCATGCCGAGCAGGTGATGGACGAGGCGGAGCGATTCGTCTGGTCGTTTCCCGAGATCGAAGTGCTGGGTGCGGCGACGCACTGGCTCGAGGAGAACTGATGGCCGGCAAGGGCAACAAGCGAGGACGACGAGCCAATCCGGCGAGCGCGAACCGCACCGCTCGCGTGGGCGAGCTCATCAAGCGGATCCTCGCCGAAGAGCTCGAGGGGTTCGACGACGACCGCCTCACCCTGGTCTCGCTCACGACGGTCGATGTCGACCGAGAGCTGCATCGTGCCGTCTGTTGGTTCACGACACTCGACGGCGAGGACGACGACGCCGTTGCCGAGGCCCTGCACGAGTATCGCGGGCGTCTGCGCAAGGCGGTCGGGAGCCAGGCTCGGCTGCGCAAGACACCCGAGCTCGAGTTCCGGGCCGACGCCACGTTGCGGGCGGCCGAGCGCATCGAGACACTGCTGCGCAGCGACGACCGGCCGCCGGTTCCCGACCTCGACGACGACTGAGTCGATGGCGAAGAAGGACGAGGGCCCCCACGGCGTGGTCGTGATCGACAAGCCGGCCGGCTGGACGAGCCACGACGTCGTGGCGAAGAGCAGGGGAGTGCTGGGCACCCGAAAGGTGGGGCACAGCGGCACCCTCGACCCCGACGCGACCGGCGTGCTGGTGCTCGGCGTGGGCAAGGCGACCCGGTTGCTGCGGTTCTTGACCGAGCTGCCCAAGTCGTATGTGGGCGAGATCGTGCTCGGAACGGAGACATCGACGCTCGATGCGGCCGGCGAGGTGACGGCGACCCACGACATGTCGGCGGTTACCGATGCCCAGGTGCGGGCCGCAACGGCCCCGCTCACGGGTGCGATCGAGCAGATCCCGCCGATGGTCTCCGCGGTGAAGATCGACGGGAAGCGGCTCCATCAGCTCGCTCGGGAGGGCAAGGAGGTGGTTCGGCCACCCCGGCCGGTCGTCGTACACCGCTTCGACGTCGAGCCGATCCCCGGCGAGCCGGGCGTGTGGTGCTGCGAGGTCGACTGCTCGTCGGGTACCTATGTGCGCACGCTCGCCGCCGATCTCGGCGCGGCCCTCGGCGGCGGCGCCCACCTCCGCGCCCTCCGGCGAACCGCCGTGGGCGGGTTCACGCTCGACGATGCCGGCACCATCGAAGAACCCACGCTGCGCCCGATCGCCGACGCCGTCCGCCACCTCGACCAGGTGACGGTCGACGACGAGATCGCGGTCGAGATCGGCCACGGGAAGCTGCTCGAGCGGTCTCGGCTCGGCGTGGGTGACGAGCCCGGACCCTGGGCCGTGTGTGATGCCGGCGGTGAGCTACTGGCGGTCTACGAGGCGCACAAGGAGGCGACGAAGCCTTCGCTGGTGATCCCCCGATAGCGTCGTGACGATGGAGATCCTGCGCGACCCGATCGACACGCTGCCGCCGTCGGTGGCCGTCGCCGCCACGATCGGCGTGTTCGACGGAGTGCACATCGGGCATCAGGAGGTCTTCCGTCAGGTCCGCAGCGTCGCCGAGCGGCTCGGTGTCGCTTCCGCGGTGGTGACCTTCGACGCCCATCCGGCCCACGTCGTCCGCCCTGAGAGCGCCCCGCGGCTGCTCACCACACTCGAACAGAAGCTCGAGCTCATCGCCGAGCAGGGCATCGACTACACCTATGTCGTCCGCTTCGACGAGGAACGGGCGTCCACCCACCCCGAGGACTTCGTCGAGAACGTCTTTCTCGACTCGCTGCACACTCGGGCGATCGTCGTGGGCGAGGACTTCCATTTCGGAAAGGGTCGAAGCGGCAATGTCGAGGGCCTTCGGGATATGGGCGAGCAGCGTGGCTTCGAGGTGATCGCCCTCGATCTGATCCGCCATCGCGACGACGCCCGCGAGCCGGTGTCCTCCACCAAGATCCGCCGTGCGCTCGCCGGCGGTGACGTGGCCCGGGCCGCCGCGATGCTCGGCCGGCCCTACACCGTGCGGGGTGTGGTCGAACACGGCGATCAGCGGGGGAGCGGCATCGGGTTCCCCACGGCCAACCTGCCGGTTCCCAAGGTGATGGCATGGCCGGCCGATGCCGTCTACGCCGGGTGGTGTCGACGCGAGAACGGCGATCGCCATCCCTGCGCGATCAACATCGGTCGCCGCCCGACGTTCTACGAACACACCGAGCAATCGCTGCTCGAAGCGCACCTGATCGGGTTCGAAGGCGACCTCTACGGCGAGCGGATCGACGTTTCGTTCGTCGAGTTCCTCCGCAGCGAGCGCAAGTTCGACGGCATCGATCAGCTGGTCGCCCAGCTCGAGACCGACATCGCCGACGCCTTGACAGTTCTCGGCGATTACTAGAACATGTTCTAGAAATGTTCACGGGACTGGTCGAAGAGGTGGGCACGGTTCGTTCCGTGACCCCGGTGGGCGACGGCGCTCGAGTGGTGATCGAAGCCGCCCTCGTGCTCTCCGACGCCGAGCTCGGCGCGTCCATCGCCGTCAACGGCTGCTGTCTCACCGTCGTGGCGCTCGACGGCGATTCGTGGGCTGCCGACGCCGTGCCCGAGACGCTCGAACGCACGAACATCGGAGCCCTCGCACCCGGCGATGTCGTCAACCTCGAACGGCCCCTCGCCGCCAACGGTCGTTACGGCGGCCATGTCGTGCAGGGGCATGTCGACGCGACGGCCACCATCACCGCCGTCACCGAGCTCGACGACGGCTCGTATCGCTACACCTTCGAACTCCCACCGAGCCTCGCCGCCTATGTGGTCGAGAAGGGGAGCGTGGCGCTCGACGGGATCAGCCTCACCGTGGCCTCCGTCGACGCAACCAGCTTCACCATCGCCGTCATCCCCCACACGCATGAGGTCACCACGCTCGGACGGCGTACCGTGGGAGACACGGTCAACGTCGAAGCCGACGTGTTGGCCAAGTACGTCGAGCGCCTCGTCCGGCCCTCACACTGATCCGGAGATCTTCACCATGACGCAACTCGACACGATCGACGACGCGATCGAAGCGTTCAAACGCGGTGAGTTCCTCGTCGTGGTCGACGACGAGGACCGTGAGAACGAGGGCGACCTGATCATCGCCGCCGACGCCATCACCGAAGAGAAGATGGCTTGGATGGTGCGCCACACCAGCGGCGTGATCTGCGCCCCCATGACGGAACAACACGCCGACCGGCTCCAGCTGCCGCTGATGGTCACCGAGAACACCGAGGCCCACCGCACGGCCTTCACCGTCACGATCGACCTCGTGGCCGGCAACTCGACCGGCATCTCCGCCGCCGACCGTGCCCGTACCGTTGCCGCACTGGCCGACCCCGGCCGTTCGCCCCGGGAGTTCAGCCGTCCCGGTCACATCTTCCCGCTGCGGGCCCGTCCCGGTGGTGTGCTCAAGCGTGCCGGTCACACGGAGGCCGCCGTCGACCTGTGCCGCCTTGCCGGCCGGGCCGAGGTCGCCGCGATCTGTGAGATGACCAACGACGACGGAACGATGCTTCGCCTCGCCGACTGTCGCGAGTTCGCCGATCGATGGGGCCTGCGGCTGATCTCGATCCGGCATCGTCGCCGCCGCGAGAAGCTCGTCGAGCACTTCGGTGCCGCCCGGGTGCCCACCACCTACGGAGACTTCATGGCCCACGCCTACCGCTCCGTGCTCGACGGGGTCGAGCACGTGGCCTACGTCATGGGCGACGTGGAGGGCGGCGAACCCCCGTTGGTGCGGGTCCACAGCGAGTGCCTGACCGGCGACATCCTTGCCTCGGTCCGCTGTGACTGCGGCCCCCAACTCCAGACCGCGCTCCAGAAGATCGCCGAGGAGGGTCGAGGGGTCCTCGTCTATCTCCGGGGCCACGAAGGCCGGGGAATCGGCATCGGCCACAAGCTGCGGGCCTATGCCCTGCAAGACACGGGCATGGACACCGTCGAGGCCAACGAAGCCCAGGGCCTCCCGATCGACTCCCGCGAGTACGGCGTCGGGGCCAACATTCTCGCCGATCTGGGCATCACGGCCATGCGGCTGATGACCAACAATCCCACCAAGCTCGGCGGACTCGAGGGCTACGACCTCGAGATCGCCGCTCGCGTCCCGATCGAGATCGAATCGAACCCGGAGAACGTGCGCTACCTCCAGACCAAGCGTGACCGGATGGGACACACGTTGGCCGAGGATGCCTGATCAGGGGAGGCCGTCGGCCTCCTGGGCCGCGGCATAGACACCCTGGTCATGGCTGAACTCGACGACGTTGCCGTCGGGGTCGACGATGGCGCAGATGTACCCCACCGGTGGCCCGAGATCGACGGCGTCCCAGTGCAGGACCCCTTCGGTTCGGGCCCGCTCGGCGACCTCGTCGACGGCCTCGCGGGTGGGCATCTCGAAACCGAGGTGCGCGAGTGGCGACAGCACCGTGCGCACTTCGTCGTAGTCGTCGGCCTGTTCGATCAGTACCAGCACGAACGGATGAGCGGGTGTGTCGGGGTCGACCGGGTGGCCGAGCCAGGCGGTGCTCCCGTTCTCGTCGCGACGATCGTGGACGCAGATCAGCGGGGTCCATCGTGCGTACCAGTCGAGGCTGGCCTGCAGGTCTCGGGTGGGGAGGGCGACGTGGGTCCAGCGGGTGGAACCAGGGCCGGCAGCGGTCACGCCTCCAGTGTGGCGGCCGCCGTCTCCCTAGGTGAGGACACTGCTCTCGAGGACACTGCTCTCGACGACACTGCTCTCGACCA
>JAUIML010000141.1 GCA_030432715.1 Acidimicrobiia bacterium
CCGCGTTGTGGCGCGTCCGGGCGTAGTCGTCACCCGGATTGCCGAGGCCGACCACGAGGAGGTCGGCCGGGGTGCCCCGGCGAGGGTTGAGCCGACGGCCGACCATCAGCGGTCGCCCACCGCGTCGCAGTCGTCGTCGCCGTCGCCGTCGCCGTCGTCGCCGGCGTCGGCCTCGGCGTCGCCGCCGTCGGCCGCTTCTTCGGCTGCTTCGGCCGCGTCCTCGGCAGCCATGGCTTCGCGAGTCGAGCGGGTGACCAGCGAGACCGCCACCGTGTCTTCGGGGTCGACCGTGGTGGTGACACCGCTCGGAAGGGCGAGGTCGCTCACATGGATCGCGTCGCCGAGGGTCATCTCGGAGATGTCGACCTCGATTTCATCGGGGATCTCGGCCGGCTTGGCCGACACGGTGAGCGTGTAGAGCGTCTGGTCGACCATGCCGTTGGCCCGGGTGACCTCGAGCGCCTCACCGATGAGGGTGACGGGCACGTCGGCCTCGATCTGCTGATCGGCGGTGACGCGCTGGAAGTCGACATGGATCACGTCGCGGCGAACCGGATGACGCTGGAGGTCCTTCACGACGGAGAGCTGTTCGTCGCCGTCGATCTGCAGGGTGATGATCGCGTTGACGCCGGCATCGGTCGTGAGCGCCGCACGCAATTCGGGCCAGGCGACGGAGACGGCGACGGGGTCGGCGCCGAGGCCGTAGACGACGGCGGGCACGCGGCCCTCGCGACGCAGACGGCGGGAGGAGCGGGTGCCCTCTTCACGGCCGGTCTCGGCGGCGAGCAGCAGCTGGTCTGACATGGTTTCTGGGCTCCTGAGAAGGGCGGGACGATGCTGGCCCCGTGGTGAGACAGTCCGGCGAAGGACCGACGGATCAGGCTATCGGTGGCGGCGCGAATCGCCACAGCCCGAACGGGACCCCGTCGGGGTCGATCTCAGGCGAGGTGGTTGCCGCCGAAGATCTCGCTCACCGAGGTGTCTTCGAAGACGGCGGAGATCGCCCGGGCGATGATCGGCGCGACGCTGAGCACCTCCATCTTGTCGATCTGCTTCTCGGGCGGCAGCGGCAGCGTGTCGGTGACGAGCACCTTCTCGATGGCGGCGTTCTTCAATCGGTCGATGGCGGGCCCGGAGAAGACGCCGTGGGTCGTCGCCACGATGACCTTGCCCGCGCCGTTCTCGGCCAGCAGATCGGCGGCCGCACAGATCGTGCCGCCGGTGTCGATCATGTCGTCGATCAGTACACAGGTCCGTCCGGCGACGTGACCGATGATCTCCTTGGCCTCGACCGCGTTCATCTCCTCGGTCGATCGCCGCTTGTGCACGTAGGCGAGATCGGCGTTGAGCAGGTTGGTGTATCGCTCGGCCACCTTCATACGCCCCGCATCGGGCGACACGATCACCAGATCGTCGTCGCCCATGTCGGACAGATAGTCGACCAACACCGGCATCGCGACGAGGTGATCGACCGGCCCGTCGAAGAACCCCTGGATCTGGCCGCTGTGGAGGTCGACCGACATCAGACGGTCGGCGCCGGCAACGCTGAACAGGTCGGCCACGAGCCGAGCGGTGATCGGCTCCCGGCCCGAGGCCTTGCGGTCCTGACGGCTGTAGCCGTAGAAGGGGGCGACGACCGTGATGCGTTTCGCCGAGGCGCGCTTCGCGGCGTCGACCATGATGACGTGCTCCATCAGGGCGTCGTTGATCGACCCGCCCTCCCACGCCGTGTGGGTCTGCACGATGAAGACGTCGGAGCCACGGATCGACTCGCCGTACTTCACGTGGAGTTCACCGTTGGCGAACTCGGCGATGTTGGGCGACCCGAGCGGCACGCCGAGTTCGTGGCAGATGTCGGTGGCAAGGGCCTGCGTGGCCCGCCCGGCGACGACATGCAGCTTCTTGTGGTTGATCAGTTGCATCCGCGTCCAGTCAATCGGTCGGGTCGGGTCGATGCGCGTCCGGACCCGCAGTGTAGAACGGGCCGGTGACGGTCGCGGCCGGGACTTCGGCGCCCGGCTCGAGCACGGCGAACGGACCGACCCGGGCGTGGTCGCCCACGACCGCGAGCTCCGCCGTGACCTGTTCGAGCCGACAGTCGTCGCCGATCCGGCTGTCGACGAGATGACAGCCGACGCCGATCTCGGAACCGTTGCCGATCACGGTCGCTCCCCGGAGCAGGACCCCCGGGTGGAGCGTGACGTCGGTGCCGAGGCGGGCGTCGAGATCGATGTAGGTCCGTTGCGGATCGCGCATGGTCACCCCGCGCCGCATCCAGCGGGCGTTGATCCGCTCCCGCAGGTGAGCCTCCGCGGCGGCGAGGTCGGCGCGGTCGGCCGCGTCGAACGACGCGAGCCGGCGCTCGGCCTCGAACGTCGCGACGCCGTGCCCGGTCTCCTCGAGCACTTCCCGCAGGGCGGCGATCTCCGGCAACTCGGTGCGCCGCAGTGCCGGGGCGAGGAGCGAGCGACGGACGAACCAGATCGCAGAATCGCCCTCGGCCGCGCCGAGGACCGTGGCCGACGCGTCGCCGCCACGATGGGCACGGTGGAACGCCCGCAACGTCTCGCCGTCGAGCAGCGGCACCGAGGCGGGCACGACCAACACCTCGTCGTCGTCGGGGTCGAGGTCGTCATCGAGGTCGTCGGCGGCCCAACCGTGGAGGGCGGCGAGCACCGCGGCACACGGATCGTGGCGGACGTTGGCGGGCACGCGGGCGATCTCGATCGAGCCCGCTTCGAGCTCCTTGGCGATCTCGTCGTCGTCGGGGCCGACCACGACCGCGATCCGTCGAGGCTCCAGGGCCTCCACGGCATCGAGCACGAGGCCGACCACCGTGCGGCCGCAGAGGCGGTGCAGCGCCATGGGCACAGCCGATCGGAGGCGTGTGTCGGGTCCGCTGGCCACGACGACGACGGATGGGGCAACCGAGGGCACGAAGCGTTTCTAGCGCGCCGCACCGGCGGGGACGAACGCGAAGCCGAGGGCATCGGTCGACGGCTGGCCGGTCGTGGGGTGGATGGCTGGCCCGGCAGGGCTCGAACCTGCGACATCCGGCTCCAAAGGCCGGCGTTCTTCCAACTGAACTACGGGCCACCGAGGTGGTGGACTCACGGTACCGCGAACGCCCGCGCTTCGATGACGACCGACCGACGTCAGCCCGTGCCGTCCCCCGCGTCACGGCCGCCGTCCCGCGGGCGAACGGTCGTGGAAACGCCCTCCCCGGCACCGTCCCGTGACCCTTCGGAGGTGGACGGAGCCGAGGTGGTCGGGGGGCGGTCCACCGGCCGCGTCAGAGTCCCATCGGGGTCTCTCGGCTCCTGCGTCGGCGCGGGACTATCCGTCGGTCGGGTCTCCGGCTCGCTGGTCTCCGGAGCCCGTGACTCCGCCGCGGTGGTCTGCGGTCTGCGGGTTTCCGCCACGGTCGTCGGAGATCGAGACGACGTCGGGCCCGTGCCCGGCGGGCCGTCCACGGTGAGCGGGGGCACGGTGTCGGTCACGAGCACACCCTGTTCGACCGTCACCACCGCACCGGCTCCGAGCACCCGGTCGTCGATCGTCACGCGTCCGCCCTCCCCCACCGTGAGCACCGCACCCTCCACGAGCCGATAGCCATCCGGGGGATCGGTCACCACGGCTCCGCCGGGCAGCGCGATCACGACGTTCTCGGCCCCGCGAAGCTCGAGCGCCGCCACCCCCCGCTCGTCCCCGGCGATCAGGGCGATCGTCACGACCACGACCGCAAGCGCCAGGGCGGGCGCCGCCACCAACCAGGCCCTCCAACCGGCGCGCTGCGGGGTCGACCGCTGCTGCGAATGGAGGACCCGGAGACCCGACTCGATCCGGGCACTGGCGGACTCATCGATCCGCGGCACCGGTGATCGGCCCAGTTCGTCGAGCGGATGGGGGTCTTCAGACATCGGAACCGCTTCCTTCCTGGCGTTCGACGGCGCGGCGCAGCGCCTTCGTCGCTCGATGGACGAGCACCGCCATCCGGGGCGGGGTCAGACCCATGGCCCGCGCCGCCGATTCGTGATCGAGGCCGCTGAGGTGCCGGAGGACGAGGGCTCGCTGATAGCGGGGGTTGATCGCGTCGAGGCCGGCCCGGAGCGCATCGAGCCGGTCGGCCCCTTCGATCCGGTCGAGATCATCGACCCAGGCCCGGTCGTGGAGCCGGTCCTCGGCTCGTCGGGCCCGGTCGCCGCGTCGTCGTCCCCGTCGGCGGTGGTGATCGGTGACCTCGTTCGCGGCGATCCGGAAGAGCCAGGGGGCGAATCCGCCGGGACCCCACTCGAAGCGGTCGAGGCTCCGGAGCGCCCGTTCGAACGTCGCCGCCGTGAGGTCCTCCGCCAGCTCGGGATCGCCGCAGCGGCGATAGGCGAAGGCATGGACCCGATCGACATAGGCGCGGTAGAGCTCGGCGAACCCGTCGGCCTCGACACGCGCCCGTTCGACGAGCGCACGCTCGTCGAACAGATCACGGTCGTCCGGGTCGTCCACCGTCCTCCAGCGTGACCGATCGCGGCCCGCATCCGGTGGCAGTGGCGAAGGGGAGGCACGAGACACCGTGGCCACGCGACGCGGCGCGTCAGCCGACCGGGCCGCGGCGGGCGGCCGGCCGCTCCACCGCGTCGTCGTCGGCCGGCTCTACCGGACGCTCGACCGGGCGCTCGACCGGGCGCTCGTCGGGGACCTCCGCCGGCCGCACCACGGGGCGTTCGACCTCCGGCTCGGCCGGGCGCTCCGGCACAGGGATCCCGACGGTGGCCGGACGGCTCCGGCCGACGACCTCACCGGCGCCGTCGACCGCGGTCACCACATAGGCGTATCGGTGGCCGAAGGCGACCTCGGCATCACGCACCGCGGTCGTCGCGAGCCCGACGCGGGCGATCGCGGTGCGGGCCCCACCGTCCGTCTGACGCCAGAGAACGTAGCCGACGGCCGTCCCGTCCCGCACCGGCCGCCAGTCGCACCCGACCGTGACCTCCGGAGCCCGCACCGAACCGGCGCGGTGGGCGGCGCACTCCAGCAGCATGGGCTCGACCGCGACCTCGCGATCACGCGCCCCGAGGCGCACCGACTCGATACGGCTGCGGGCGATGATCTCGCCGCTCGCGTCGAGACCGAGCACGGCGTAGAGATAGTGGCCGGGCCCGTCGACGTCACGGTCGAGATGGGAGCTGACCTCGGCGCCGACCTGGGCGACCAGCACCCGCCCGTCGCTCGCCGGTCGGAGCCTGAGCTTCCACAACTGCCATGCCCGCACGGCCACGTCATCGCCGCCGCCCCACTCGCAGGCGACCGCGGCCGGTGCGGCCTGGTCCGTCACCCGCGGCTCGCAGGCGAGCCGTACGGCGGCATCGACGTCGGGGAGGTCGAGCGACCGTCCGACGGTTTGGGTGTAGGCCCGCCGATACGGATGCCCCTCGGCGACAGGAACCTCGCCTCGCGCCGGGTCGGCCACTGCACCGGAGGCGGCCGGCACCGCCGCCATCAGGAGCGCCGCAACCGACGCCGCAACGGCGATCGGACGGCAGGAGAAACGGAGGAAGCGAATCATGATCGACACGGTCTTTCTGGGTGGATCGGAGCACCGGCGGGCCGGCACCGGTCACAACGACGAGGCCCGGACGGGATTTCACCCCGATCGCGAGATTCTGATTTTCGCCGGGGGGTGGGCCTCGGCCCCGAGCCCGGTAGCGTCGCTCTCCGTGGGTTCACTGATCAAGAAGCGCCGCAAGCGCATGCGGAAGAAGAAGCACAAGAAGATGCTCCGAAGGACGCGCCACCAGCGTCGCAAGTAGGGCCCCGCCCTGCTCGCCCGAAGCGACTCAGTGCGCGGCGACGGTCGTCGTCACCACTCGCCCGGGCCCCGGAACCGCTCCTTCGACGAACCAGGTGCTGCCACTTCCGGCCAACCGTGGCCGCTGACCCGACGCGTCGCCCAGTTCATCGCGCCACCGGGCGAGCTCCGGCGCCACCTCGAGCGCCGCAGGCTCGAGGTCGTTGCCGTGGTCACCCCGAGGTCCGCCGAGCCGGTCCCATGCGGCGTACACCGCCGGTGTCGAGCAGAACACCGGTGGGGTCAGGAGCGTGAACGTCTGCTCCGCGTGTGGGAGGGGCTCGACCACCTCCCCGATGCCTCGAACCCGGGCGCGCCCACCCCGGAGGCAGAACGCCACGTCGGCACCGATCGACGCCGCGCCGGCGAGGTCGGTGTATCCGGCCCAGCGCAGCACGGCCGCGGCATCGGCGGAGCCCCCTCCCAGGCCGGCGCCGGCGGGAATCCGTTTCCGGAGTCGGACGTGTGCCTCGCGGCCGCAGAGCCGCAGGGCCTTGCGCACGAGATTGTCGTCGTCGGGTTCCACGGCGCCCTCGCCCTGGGCCCCGATGATCTCGAGCCCGCGGCCGTCGCTGATCTCGAGGGTGTCGTGGAGATCCAGACTGACCATCTCCGCATCGATCAGGTGGTAGCCGTCATCACGCGTGCCGGTCACCCGCAACGAGAGCGTCAGCTTGGCCGGAGCGGAGATCGAGATCACGGGCGAAGGCTAGGGTGCGCGCATGGCGCTTGGCACCCGGCCGTTCACCCACGGACTCCACGACCTCGGCCAGGGCAACTGGGCCTGGCTCCAGCCCGACGGCGGATGGTGCTGGAGCAATGCCGGTCTGATCGTCGACGGCGAGGAGTCGCTGCTCGTCGACACGCTGATCGATCTGCCGCTCACCCGAGCGATGCTCGACGGCTTCGCGACCGCCCTTCCCGACACCGACATCACGGCACTGGTCAACACCCACAGCAACGGCGACCACTGCAACGGCAACGAACTCCTCGCCTGTGACGTGATCGCGTCGTCGGCGGCCGCGCGAGAGATGGCGCACGAGCGGCCGGAGACCATGGCCCGATTCATGACGATGGCCGACGAGCTGGGTGTCACGGGCCAGTTCTTCCTCCATTGCTTCGGCAGCTTCCAGTTCGAGGGGATCGATCGGCCCACGCCCACGGTCACGTTCGACGGCCAGATGACGCGCCTGGTCGGCGACACCACCGTCGAACTGCTCGAGGTCGGCCCCGCGCACACCGAGGGCGACGTCCTCGTCCACGTGCCCGACCGGTCAACCGTCTACACCGGCGACATCCTGTTCGTGGAAGGACACCCGATTCTCTGGTCCGGTTCCATCCCCGATCTCCTCGAGGCGCTCGACACGATCGAGGGATGGCAACCCGAGACGATCGTGCCCGGCCACGGACCGATCACCGACCTGGCCGGTCTCCGCGAGATCCGGGCCTATCTGCAGTACTGCCGGGCCGAGTGCCGGGACCGGTTCGACCGGGGCATGCCCGTGCGCGTGGCCGCCCGCGATCTCTCACTGGACCGGTGGAGCGACTGGGGCGAACCGGAGCGGATCGTGACCCTCGTCGACACCTGCTACCGGGAGTTCGAGGGGCGCGACGAGCCGACGCCGGTCATGGATCTCATCGCGGCCATGGCCGAACTGTGGGCGACTCAAGCGCACTGAGCGGCCAGCCGGGCCCACGCCGACAGATCGAGCGTCTCGGGCCGGGCCGTGGGATCGACATCGGCCGCCGCGAACCCGTCGGCATCCACCAGGCCGGCGAGTGAACGCCGCAGCATCTTGCGCCGTTGCCCGTAGGCGGCGCGCAAGACAGGTTCGATCTCGGCGAGCGGCAGGGAAACCGGGGGTTCGGCATGCCGCTCGATCCGCACGAGCACCGATTCGACCTTCGGCTGGGGATGGAACACGGTCGCCGGGACCCGGCCGACCACCTCGGCCACCCCGTGATAGGCGACGAGCATCGACGGAATGCCGACGGCGCGATCGCCCGCACCGGCCGCGAGCCGCTCCCCCACCTCCCGCTGGACCATCACCAGCATCGACCCGATCCGCGGCACATCGCGCAGGAGATCGAGGACCAGCGGGGTCGCCACGTTGTAGGGAAGATTGGCCACCAGGCTCCAGTGCTCGTGCGCGGCGAGCAGCTCGGTCCAGTCGACCTCACGGGCATCGCCCTCGATCACACGGACGCCGCGGGGCTCGACGACCTCCCGGAGCACCGGCAGGAGATCGCGGTCCATCTCGACCACGGTGATCTCGGCGCCGAGCTCCACGAGGGCCAGGGTGAGGGACCCGAGGCCGGGGCCGATCTCGACGACCGGGTCACCCTGCCCGACGCCGGCCAGCCGGGCGATGCGGCGCACGGTGTTGGGGTCGACGACGAAGTTCTGACCGAGGGCACGACGCGGCTCGAGCCCGTGCCGGTCGAGCAACGCTCGCAGTTCCTGGGGGCTGTGGGTCACCCGGTGCTCAGACGGCCGATGCCTCTGCGCCACAAATCGGCCAGGGCGACCAGCCCCGCCGGGTCCACAGCGAAAGGGCCATTGCGTCCTGGTCGGCGGGAGCCGCCGTGGACGGATCGGTACCGAGCAGCTCGGGATGGTCGAGCCCGGCCACCCAGTCCCATGTCGCCTGCGAGAACTGATAGGCCCCCCGATAGCGGCCATTGGCGCTGACGACCGAGTAGTTGCCGCTCGACTCGCACTGGCGCAGCACGGCCCATTGGGCTGCGGTCGGCTGGCCGGGAGCGGCCGGGGCCGCCGTTGTGGTCGACGTCGCGTCCTCGCTCGGGGGAGCGCCGGTGGTCGTCGGTGGTGCCGTCGTGGTGGGCGCCACGGTGGTGGGCGGGGCCGTGGTGGTGCTCGTCCGGGCGATCTCCTCGGCCGCCCGCCGTTCGGCCTCGGCGACCCGGGCCGCCTCTTCGGCCGCCAGGCGCTCGGCTTCGGCCTGTCGGGCCTCTTCGGCGAGACGCAACGCCTGCTCTCGGGCGGCGTCGCGGTGCTCGTTGCGGGCCTGGGTCCAGGCATCGGCCCGGCTCGTGAACGCAGCCGCATCGGTCTGGGCGAGCGGCGTCGCCCCGGCGGGAACGACCAGCGAGGCGGTCGCGACGACGACAGCGGCGAACAGCGCCGCGGCACGATCGAGTCTGCGACGCGTCTCGCTCATGCTCCGTCCTTCCGCTCGGCCACCGCCGGAACACGACAGTGGACTCCCGTACCCGCGCGACGGTAGGAGCGTCGTAACACAATTGCAACCTTCGCGGCCGAAGCGCGGTGAGGCAGGGTTCAGTCGCGGGGCTCGTCGAGTCCGTAGAACCGTGCCGCGGTCGCCCACGTCGCCGCTTCGACCTCGGTGACGCTGCACTGCTTCGCGGCCGCCACCGCGGCACCCACCAGCGGCACGAGCGCCGGGCGATTCGGCTTGCCCCGGTGGGGCACGGGAGCGAGGTAGGGGCTGTCGGTCTCCACGAGCAGCCGATCCAGCGGACAGTGTTCGGCTGCGTCACGCAGGTCGCCACCGCTCGGGAAGGTGATGATGCCCGAGAACGACAGGAGCGCACCCCGAGCGAGGCACTCCGCTCCCTCGGCCACGCCACCCGTGAAGCAATGGAAGACCGTGCGCCGCGGCGTGCCCTCGGCATCGAGAACGGCGAACGTGTCGTCCCAGGCGTTGCGGGTGTGGATGACCAACGGGAGATCACGGTCGTGGGCCATGGCGATCTGGCGGCGGAACACGTCGGCTTGGACGTCGCGAGGCGAGTGGTCGTAGTGGTAGTCGAGTCCGGCCTCGCCGACCGCGACGACCTCGGGCGCGTCGAGCAACGCCTCGAGCCCCTCGACACCGTCCTTCGCGTCGTGGGGATGCACTCCCGCCGTGGCCCACACGCCGTCGTGGACGCGGGCGACGGCCATCATCTGCCGACTCTGTTCGATCGTCGTGCCCACCGTGACCATGCGGGTGACGCCCGCGGCCCGGGCCTCGTCGACCTGGGCGGTGCCATCGCCACCGGGAGGGATGTGGCAGTGCTGATCGATCCAGGCCATCGCTCGCTCCCCGCTCAGTCGTCGGCGAGCAGGGCGTCGACGTCGACCTTGTGGAACAGCGGAGTCGGCTTGTCGATCGGCGTACCCGGCGGCACCGGCACGCGCGTCCAGCCGTCGACCTCACCCAACGCGAGGTCGAGTTGGGCCGAGCTGAACGGCAGGAACGGCGAGAACGCCACCCGGATGCCGTTGATCGCGTCGAGCGCGGTGGCGAGCACCACCGCCGAACGCGGCGGATCGGACTTCGCCAGCTTCCAGGGCTCCGTCGCGTTGAGGTAGGCGTTGATGGCCTGGGCCCCGTCCATCGCGCTGCGCAGCGCGCTGCGCAGCTCGACGCGCTCGATCTGCTCGTCGACCCTGGCCAGGGCGGCATCGACTGAGGCGAGCAGGGCCTCGTCCTCCGCGGTG
>JAUIML010000142.1 GCA_030432715.1 Acidimicrobiia bacterium
CGCCGTGAAGGCGACGCCGAGGACGATGGCGACCGCCGTGGTGATGAATCGCAGCTTCTTGGCGAGCAGCGAACGGATGGAGAGGCGCAACATGGCGTGTCCCTTCGTGGAGGTCGACGGGTCAGTACTCGAACCGCTTCATGCGGTCGAGCACCGAGTCGGGCGTGGGCGAGAACATCTCGTCGACGATGCGACCGTCGGCGAGGAAGACGATCCGGTCGGCGTACGACGCGGCGATTGGATCGTGGGTGACCATCACGACGGTCTGGTCGAGCTCGCGCACCGCGGTGCGCAGGAACGACAGGACCTCGGCGCCGGCGCGGCTGTCGAGGTTGCCGGTCGGCTCGTCACCGAACACGATCTCGGGTCGGCTGACGAGCGCACGGGCCACGGCGACGCGCTGCTGCTGGCCACCCGACAGCTCGGTCGGGCGATGGCGGAGACGCTCTCCCATGCCGACGGTCGACACGACGTGGTCGAGCCAGTCGGCGTCGACCCTGCGGCCGGCGAGATCGAGCGGCAGCAGGATGTTCTCCCGGGCCGTCAGGGTCGGCACCAGGTTGAACGACTGGAAGATGAAGCCGATCTTGTCGCGACGCATGCGGGTCAGCTGCTTGTCGTTCAGCGACGACAGCTCGACGCCGCCGATGGCCACCGAGCCGGACGTCAGCGTGTCGAGGCCGGCGACGGTCTGCATGAGGGTCGACTTGCCCGACCCGGACGGGCCCATGATGGCGGTGAAGCGGTTGCGCTCGAAGCCGACGGTCACGCCGGCGAGAGCGTGGACGGCGGCGTCGCCGCGGCCGTAGGTCTTGACCGCGTCGGTCGCACTCGCAGCGAAGCCGTCGGGGGCAGTCGCGATCCGGGGCGGGGCGAAGGTCGTGGGTTCGGTGGTGATGGTCATGGCGGACTCCTGTGTGTCGTGGGTGGTTCGTGGGTTGGTGAGGTCAGGCGGTGCGGTCGCGGAGGAGGGCGACGCCGATCCAGACGAACCAGGCGATCGAGCCGAGGCCGAACACCATCTCGGCGGCTTCGAAGCCGGGGGCGAGGGTGGCCAGGCCGGCCACTGCCGTCGCCACGCCGAGCCAGTTCAGGGCCTTCGGGAGGGTGCCCGAGGCGAGGGCGGCCAGGCTGATCAGGCCGATCCACAGTCCGCCGAGCAGCTCGTTGCCGCCGCCGAGGCCGTTGGTGACGGCGTCGATCGACGACCACACGGCGGGGGCGTCACCCGGGTGCGAGCCGGCCAGGTCGGCGACGACCTCGATCCCGATGTTCTCGATCATCCCGGTGGCGAACATCAGGCCCGCCCAGATCAACCCGAAGGCGGTGGCCGTCGTGGCCAGCATCGGCGTGGCCGGTGCGAGTCGCCGGTGGAGGGCGAGGGCGAGCGGCACCAGGGCGATGCCGAACACGAGGAAGATGACGAGGTACCAGACGAACAGCGAGCCCTGGTGGGCGACGAGGAAGTCGACGGACTCGGCCGGGCTCGGATCGCCCGTCGTGTAGTCGGACATGCCCGTGGCGAACATGACGATGCCGAACACGAAGGTGAGGGCGGCGACGACGGCGGCGGCGCCACCGATGCGGCTGCTCCGGTCGTCGGTGGAGGTGGTCGTGACGGGCTGACGGGTAGTGATGCTCATGGTGCGGTGCTTTCTGTGGGCGTGGGTCGGTGTCGAGTGCATCGGGGCTCCTGTGGAAACGAGTCGGACGTGCTGTCCGATCGACGACCACTCTCCTCGTCGACCCCCGTCGCGGTCGTCCCTCCCCGGGGCGGTCGCGAACCGTGCCCCGTGGGGTGACGCCGGGTCCCCCCACGGGGGGACGACCGCCCGACGGACGACCGGTACTGTCGACCCACGTGATGACGTCGTTCGCTCCCGACCGCACCCCGAATCGCGCCCCGATCTGGTTCGTCGCCGACGCCTGCGGGGCGCTGACACTCGGGTTCGTCACGGTCGTCCAGATGACCCGGCCCGATGCCGTCGACGAGTTCGGCGCCGTCGGCTTCCCCGGCTGGTTCCTCGTCATGGCGCCGGCCGCGCTAATCGTCGTCCGGCGTCTCGCCCCACTCACCGTGCTCGCGGCAGCGATCGGCATCTACCTCGTCGGCGCCTTCGACTACGGCGAGGGCAACGGGACGCTCGCACTGGTACCGCTCGCGTACACGGTGGCGCTCACCCGACCGCCACGGGTGTCCGCGACGATCCTCGCGATCGGGTTGCTCGCCGTGTGGCCGATCACCTTCTACGGGCCCGGCGAGATCGACGCGTTCGACGGCGGCGCCCGATTCGTGTTCGTCATGTTCTTCCTGGTCGGCTGGGCGTTCGGGAGTCAGGTCCGTGCATCCCACGAACGCCAGGCGGCCCTCGCCGAACACGCCGCGGCGACCCAGGCGGCGGTCGATGCCGTCGCTCGCCAGGCGGTCGCGGAGGAGCGCAACCGGATCGCTCGCGAGCTGCACGACGCCGTCGGCCACAGCGTGAACGTGATGGTGATGCAGGCCGGCGCCGCCCGCCTCGCCACCCAGGACGAACGGGCCGTCGGGTCGCTGCGCGAGATCGAGCGGGTCGGACGGCTCGCACTCGGTGACCTCGACCGCATGCTCGGCCTCCTGCACGCCACCGACGACGCCGCACCGCTCGAACCCGCCTACGGCCTGGCCGACATCGGCCGACTCGTCGAGGGCATCCGAGCCGCCGGCGCCGACATCGAGTTCGTGGACGGGTGCCCGCCCGAACTCGACCGGACCGTCGAGCACACCACCAGCGCCACTGCGTACCGCATCGTTCAGGAGGCACTGACCAACGCCGTCAAGCACGCCGGCCCGGCCCACATCGAGGTCACACTCCGGTGCGACGACCGGGAGCTGATCGTGCAGGTGATCGACGACGGGCGCGGCGCCGCCACGGCGACGGGCGGTGGTGGGCGCGGACTGATCGGGATGCGCGAGCGCGTCGAACTGTTGGGCGGCCGACTCACGACCGGGCCGCGGGCCGGCGGCGGCTACCGCGTCGAGGCACACATCCCGCGAGCAGAGGACGACCGATGACCGTCCGAGTGCTGATCGTCGACGACGACGTCCTGGTCCGCGCCGGCTTGCGGATGATGATCGAGACCCAGGACGACCTCGAGGTCGTCGGCGAGGCGGGCGACGGCAACGCCGCGATCGAACTCGCCGGGTCGCTGGAGCCCGACGTCGTCCTGATGGACATCCGCATGCCGGGCATGGACGGGCTGGAGGCGACGAGGCGGATCGTCGGCGAGTTGGCCACCGACGCCGACAAACCGGATGGGACTCGGGTACTCGTCCTCACCACGTTCGAACTCGACGAGTACGTGTACGACGCGGTTCGCGCCGGCGCCAGCGGGTTCCTGCTCAAGCGAACCCCTCCCGAAGACTTGCTCGCCGGGATCCGCGTCGTCGCCGGCGGAGACGCTCTACTGGCGCCGTCGGTGACACGTCGGCTGATGCGCGAGTTCTCGCGAGCGACCGCAGACGGGCCGACTCCGACCGACGTCAGCAACCGCGAACTCGACCGGCTCACCGACCGCGAACGCGAGGTGCTGGTACTGATCGCGCAGGGCCTGTCGAACAAGGAGATCGCTGCCGAGCTGATCGTCGGCGAGAGCACGGTGAAGACCCACGTCAAACGGATCCTGATGAAGCTCGCGTTGCGTGACCGTGTCCACGCCGTGGTCTACGCCTACGAAACCGGCCTCCTCGAACCCGGCGGCTGAAACGGACCGTCGCCACCTCGCACCCCGTCGGGTCACGTGCTGCAGGTGACGGGCGAGGCGGTCTGCACCCAAGTTCGGCGGGCGTCGCGATGTCGTCGCCGGAGCGGTGCTCGGCGTCGAGAGCGTGCCGGATGGTCTCGCGAACGGCCTGCTGGCAGGCGTCAACGCCGTCGCAGGGCTCGACGCCTACCTACACCGACACCGACGCGACAACCGCCGAGTCCGTCGAGTTCCTCGTCGGCCATCAGTCGACACTCTTCGCCTGGCACGTCGTCATCTTCTTGGTCTTCGGCGTGGCGATCATCCCGCTCGCCCGAGCCCTGCATCAGCGCCTCGGCGGTGGCAACGAGCTCGTCGGTGGGATGTGGATCCTGCTGGTGAGCGTGGCTGCATGGGGCTCGAAGCGTCTCCCCAAGGGACTCAACGTGCTCGGCGTCATCAGCGCCGCCGCCGGCCTCATCACGCTGATCCCGGGCCTCTCCGACGTCGGCATGATCTTCGGACTCGGATCCATCGCCTGGTTCGCCTGGACCGGCGTCGTCCTGCTCCGCGGTCCAAGCGTCACCACGCCCGCTACGGAAGCCGCCCGCTGAGCCGTCGGCGACCGGCCGGTCCCCGAGGGGACCGAGCACCCACCCACCTCGATACGAACCCAAGCGACAGGAACGAAGCGATGACCGAGAGGACCGAAGCCCCGCGCCAGGTTGATCAAGCGGCGGACGAACGAGAGGAAGCGGCCCGACGATACGTCCAGCAGCTACGTGTGTTCCACGTCCATGCCGCCGTGTTCGCGGGCAGTATGGTCGTCAACTTCGCCGTGAATCTCCTCGTGAACCTCTCCGCCGGAATCGCCGGCGAGTGGGCGGCCTGGTGGTCTCTCTGGGCCCTCATCGGATGGGGCGCCGGGATTGCGGTCGATGGTCTCGTCGTCCGGCTCAATCGACCGTCGTTTGCGTCATCGACATGGGAGCAGCGAACGATCGAGCGAATACTCGGGAGTTAGCCATCCGACGACCGGCAGCGCGGTCCAGGTGAGGACGGCGGCGACCCTGAATGCTGCGGAAGAGGGCACCGCCGCCTCGATCAGACTCGACCCTCGCGGTCGTCGACTGCCCCTTCGCCCTCGACCTGTGCGCCGCGTTCGTTGGCAGCCCCGTAGGCATCGCTCACATCGGGGGCGTCCTCGGCGGCACGTTTCGCAGCCTTCGGGTCGTCGGGTTCGACACCGGCGTCGGCATCGCCGTGCTCGAGGTTGGGCAGATCAGGGGTCTCGTCGGTGGGCAACATGGTGTGCGCCTTCTCTCGGCTGCAGCGTGGGCGGTCGCCGACGCTGCAGACTGCTTGCCCATCGCCGGCTGGTGCGAAACCTCTGACGAGATGCGAACTCAGTCGTCGTCGCTGCGGATCCGCTGGCGGCGGAAGGTCACCATGTCGTAGGCGCCGGCGGCGACGAGTCCCACTCCGGTCAATCCGAGCAGGAGTCCGCCCCCCTGCGCCCGGGCGAGCGCGTCGAGGGCGTCGTCGAGGCCTGCGGCGCGCTCGGGATTGCCTCGGCGGGCCGCGTCGATGAACAGCCACCCTGCGAGCACGAGGACGATGGCACGGGCGAAGAAGCCGGCCGCGCCGACGCCAAGAAGCACGCGTTGCAGTGCATCGCTGAGACCGCTCGTGTCGATGTCGTCGAGGAAGTCGCCGGACACACCCTTGCCGAGGTTGTAGACACCGACGGCTGCGGTGCCGAATCCGATCGCCGCGACCACCCATGCGCCTCCGGGGAGGTCCAAGAGCCGGTCGGTGAGGCCGACGGGCGACGCCGGACCGTCGTCGTCGGGCGAGGGCGCGCCGCCGGTCGAGATCGTCAGGGCCGTCTCTGCGAGTAGCCCGTAGGTTGCGGCGAGACCGACCCACCCGACCCGTTTGGCCAGAGAGAGCGGCTCGCGTCCCTGGCCGACGATCGCCGCCCACAGTTGCCACGCCGCGTAGGCGGCGAGACCGAGGGCGACCACGAACAACGGCACCCGACCGCCGTTCTCGGCGAGTGATGCCAGCGCGCCTTTTTGATCGGTCTCGTTCTCGGCCCAGCCGCGCCGGGCGATTCCGATCGCGAGGAGCCCGATCGTCACGAAGAGCAGGCCCTTCGCCAGCCATCCGATCATCAGTATCGGACGCGCCCGGTCGGTGGCATCGTTGTCTCGCCCGTCGCTCACTGTCGAGTTGTACCCAGCCCCGCCATCGTCCAACCCTCTCTCGACTCGACCCCACCGCTCCCGGTTCGCACCGGGCCGGCGCAGTCTTCCAGCTGCGGGCGATGACGCGGTGCCACTTGTTGGCGGGCAGATCGGGGTGGATGGCTGCGGGGCCGGTGCTGGTGTCGCTGAACGAGAGCCGCGTTGTTGACGGTTCGGCATCGCGTGGGGAGTATCGGGTGCATGGCACGCGACTACACCGACAAGATCGTTCCCCAAGCCGCTGCGTTCCTGCCGAACGACGAGGTGGTTCAGCAGGCGGTCGTCGCCAATGTGACCGGTGGTGGTATGGACCACCTGAACATGGGTGAGATCGACCTGCACCGGCTCCGACAGAAACAGCGCAGGACTGTGGGCGCGATCGAAGGCGGAGGCGGAGTCGCCGCGCAGATCCCGACCTGCAACGCCTACCTGACGGTGACGAACAAGCGCTTGGTCCTCTTCGATCTCAACTGGAAGGGCAAGCTCAAGAGCATCATCGGCGCATTCGAAGGAAGCGAACTCGAAGAGCTCGTCTGCGAGCGTCGCGACAAGAACACAGCCGACGTTCACATCTTCTTCGCGGACGGGAGCCACCGTGCCTACGCCGTCATCCAGAAACAGGATGCCGAGGGCTTCGTCGAGCGAGTCAACCAGCTTCTCTAGAAGCGCCGAGCCCGGTCAGTCGTCGTGGGGGACGATGACCTGGTCGGCGACGTCGCTGATGTGCGGGTAGATGAGCCGGATGAGTCCGGCTCCGATGGCGACGGCTGCGAGCTGGGCGGCGATGAAGGCGGGGGCGGAGGCGGGTTCGATGCCGGCGAAGGTGTCGGAGAGGGTACGGGCGATGGTGACGGCGGGGTTGGCGAAGCTGGTGGACGAGGTGAAGTAGTAGGCGCCGGCGATGTAGCCGCCGACGGAGAACGCCGCGACGGAGGGTCGTCCCGAGCGGACGACGCCGAAGATGACGAGCAGCAGGCCGACGGTGGCGACGACCTCGGCGAAGACGAGGTGTCCGGCGGAGCGGTCCTTGGTCGACCAGTCGACGGCGGCGAGGTCGAACATGAGGTTGGCGCCGATGACGCCGATGATTCCGCCCGTGACCTGGGCGGCGATGTAGCTGGCGGCGGTGGGGGTGTCGATCCCCCCGAAGATGCGGTCGGCGAGGGTGACGGCCGGGTTGAAGTGGGCTCCGGATGCCGGGCCGAGGGCGAGGATGAGGGCGGTGAGAACCCCGGCGGTCGCGAAGGCGTTCTGGAGGAGCTGGAGGCCGACGTCGTCCGTCAGGTTCTCGGCCATGATCCCGGAGCCGATGACGGCGGCGAGGAGGAAGGCGGTGCCCGTGAACTCGGCGGTCAGGGCGGACCAGTCGGGTCGCCAGCGATCGGTTGGCCTGGGAGTGGCTGCGCCGTTCGATGAGGGTCGGTCGGCGTCGGTCATGCGGGGGTGAGTTCGAGGCTGGCCATGAGCGCCTCGATCCGGGACCGGATCTCGTCGCGGATCTCGCGGACCACTTCGATGGGCTGGCCCGAAGGGTCGGTGAGGGGCCAGTCCTCGTAGCGCTTGCCGGGGAAGATCGGGCAGGCGTCGCCGCAGCCCATCGAGACGATCACGTCGGCGGCGCGGGCGATCTCGTCGGTCCAGGGCTGGGGGTATTCGCTCGAGATGTCGACACCGACCTCGGCCATGGCGGCGATCGCGGCCTTGTTGGTCTCGAGGCCGGGATCGGTGCCACCGGAGAAGACATCGACCGCGTCGCCGGCGAGGTGGCGCAGCCAGCCGGCGGCCATCTGCGAACGTCCGGCGTTGTGAACGCAGAGGAACAGCACGGCAGGCTTGTCGAGGGTGCCGACCTCGAGACGGGCGAGGGCGCGCAGGCGGTCGCGGGTGAAGCGTTCGATCAGGATCGGCAACCAGGTCGCGAAGCTCGCTCGGGACTCGAGCTTGGCCCGGGAGTCGGTGATGTAGCGCTCGATCGTCTCGGCATTGAAGGTGCCGTCGAACTCCTCGCCGAGGCGGCGGGAGGCCTGCCGGATCAGCAGCGTCTGTTCGGTCGTGAGAGTCGAGTCGCCAGCGGTGTCGTCGGTGTCGGACATCTGGGAAGGAGCCTTTCAGGTGAGGGTTGCGATACGTGAGTCGAGATCGGCGATGACGGCATCGAACGCGTCGGGCGTTCCGTCGTCGACGGGGTCGGGGATCGACCAGTGCCACCAGTCCGCTCCCGGCCGGAGCTCCTCGTGGGCGCGGTCGCACACCGTGACCACACGGTCGGCGGACTCGCCCGGTTGGAGTAGTCGAGGGGTGGCATCGGAGAGATCGAGATCGGCGCGACGGGCCGCGGCGATCGCGCCGGGGTGGACCCGCTCGGCTGGGTGCGTGCCCGCCGAACTGGCAAGGTTGCCGGTGCGATCCCGGTAGACGGCCGCCGCGAGTTGTGATCGTGCCGAATTGTGCGAACACACGAACAACACCGATCCGGCTGCGCCGGCAGTCGTGATCCCGAGGTCGGCCAGGGGGCCGCGGACGAGTCGGACATAGCGTCGACGTCGGTCACCCGCGGAGACGAAGCGTTCGATCAGCCCCGCTTCCTGGAGGACGTCGAGGTGGTGGGCCAACAGGTTCGATGCCAAGCCGAAGGCCTCGGCCAACTCCATGGGAGCTCGATCCGAGGTCGCCAGATCCTCCACGATCCCGAGGCGCACGGGATCGCCGACCGCCGCGTGGAGTTGCGCTCGCCGAGCGAGGTCATCGTGCACTCGACGACCCTATAGCTCAATCATGATTGAGTCAATGTCTCCAGAATGAAATCTCCAGAATGAAAATGGCGCGAGTCTCCGAGCGGAGCGTCAGCCCTCGGCGGTTCGGTGCTCTGGGTCGAGGAGTCGGTGTCGTAGTTCGGCGGCGCGGTGGCGGGGTGTGACCAGTAGCCCCGACTCCCGGGAGTGGGGCCGGTACGGGGAGCCGTCGGGCCGGATTGCCGCGCATCCGGTCTCGGTGGCGAGGAGCACGCCGGGTGCATGGTCCCAGGGCAGGGTCCGCCAGTAGAGGATGTAGTCGGTGCTGCCGGTCGCGAGGTCGGGGTATTCGATCCCGGCGCAGTTGACCCCGGCGTGGACCGGCCCGAGAACGCCGGCCTGGCGGTGGACATGGTGCCGGGTGTCGTCGGGGAGGAAGCGGTCCTTGATGACACCGATGAGTGGTCGAGAGTCGTCGGTTGCTGGGCGGTGGGCGACCGGCCGGTCGTTGACGGTGGCGCCGGCTCCTCGTTCGGCGACGTACATCTGCCCGCTGACCGGCTGCCAGATCCATGACGCGGTGGTGACACCGCGATGGAGGTAGGCCACCATCACCGCATGGTCGGGGGAGCCGGCCGCGAAGTTGGCGGTCCCGTCGAGCGGGTCGACCAGCCAGCACGAGGTCTCGGGACCGAGGAGGGCGAGCTGGGCAGGATCGGCGGCGACCGCTTCCTCGCCGATCACGGGAAGGTCGGCGATCGACGCCAGGCGTCGCATGAGTGCGGTCTCGCAGGCTCGGTCTGCGGCGGTGACGATCTCGCCCGGTGTCTTCTCCTCGACGTCGCGCTCGGCCAAGCGGCGGAACCGCGGAACGATCTCGGCGTCTGCCGTTTCGCGGATTGCCGCTGCGACCTTCTCGATGCTGCCATCGCTCAGAGATTCTCGGTTCACGGTCGACAGTGTGGCCGCCCTCCCCGCCGGATGCGCAGGGCCCGAACAACTCCCGTATGGGACCTCACTTGCGGGGCGCCCGCGGTGATCCCCGGCGCAGTGGTCCGATGATCCGGTCTACGCTTTCTCGGCAGACTGAGTCGTGCCGATTCCGGCCGCAGATGAAGGGGATGCAGTGACGAGGGGTACGCGTGGGCTCACGGCCGCGATGGTTTCCGCCACGCTCGTGCTGGCCGCTTGCGGGGACGATGACACTTCGACCGCGGATGCCGTGGCGGAGGCGTCGACCTGCGCAGAGCTGGTCGATGCGTATGAGGTCGACACCGTGACGAACGAAGAAGCGGAGCTGATCGCGAACCGGCTCGTGGAGCTGGCGGAGGCGGATTTCGCCGACGATGGAGTTCTCGACGAGCGCCTTGCATGCGGCCAGGTCGTCCGCGAACTCGACCCACGGCACGCCGCTGCCTTCGAGGGAATCGATCTCGAAGCGATGGGGCAAACGGATGGCAGGGCCAGGAACGGATAGCCGAACCTCAACGAGGTTCGCGGGGGAAGG
>JAUIML010000143.1 GCA_030432715.1 Acidimicrobiia bacterium
CGATCGAGATGGATGGCGAGCTGGGGGACACGCAGCAGCGGGCGATCGTCGCGGAAGAGGCGCACGACACTCGCGGCGCCGTCGCGCACCGCGACCCGCCCCGCCAGTCCCAGATCCCGATCGAGCCAGGAGTTCAGCAGGACACCGCCGTAGATCTCGACGCCGAGCTGGTGCCACGGTCCCTGGCGGCGGTCGGGCTGGGGCTTGATTCGCAGGTTCGGACTGTCGGTGTGGGCCCCGACGACCCGCACGGGGCTCGCCGGCCCGTGCGCCTCGTCGACCACCCAGGCCACGAGGGCACCGCCCCGACGCACGAACACGCGGCCCCGAGCCGGCAGAGGCGCTCCCACGGCGACCTCGGCGAAGCCGGCCCCGATCAGCTCCTCGGCCGCTGTCTCGACCGCGTGGTACGGGGTGGGGGACCGATCCAGCAGATCGAGCAGTCGCCGGGAAACCGAGAGGTCAGGAGCACGCATCGGCCTATGATGACCCAGCGACGGCCCGAGTTGGTCGTCCCCGGCGGGGAATCGGTACGATTTCCCGTCCTGGCAGCCGGGCCAACGTCGTCCCAGCTCCACATCACCCCGGGTGTTCGCGCCCGGATGTTGGAGACCCCGAGGAGACCCCATGGCTGGCGATCTGCCACCCCGTCAAGGCCTGTACGACCCCCGCAACGAGCACGATGCGTGCGGCGTGAGCTTCGTGTGCGACCTGCACGGTCGCCCCTCCCACGACACCGTGATGAAGGGGATCGGGGCGTTGTGCAACATGGAACACCGCGGCGCCCAGGGTGCCGACATCAACACCGGTGACGGCGCCGGCATCCTGATCCAGGTTCCCGATCGCTTCTATCGCGACGTCTTGCCGTTCGAGCTCCCGCCCAAGGGCGAGTACGCCACCGGCATCGCCTTCCTTCCGCAGGACCCCGAGGTCGCGATGGTGGCCGCCGAGGCCGTCGAGCGCATTCTCGACGAGGAGGGTCTGAAGGTCCTCGGCTGGCGCGATGTCGCCGTCGACGAGTCGATGCTCGGCTCGGCTTCGTTGATGACGATGCCCATCTTCCGTCAGGTGTTCGTGTCCGGCGTCGACGAACAGGGCAGCCCGCTCTCGGGCCGTGGGCTCGATCGTCCCGCCTTCATCGCCCGCAAGCGGATCGAGCACGAGATCTCGCTTCCGGCCGGCCCCGACGAGGCCAACGAGGCCATGGGTGGCGCTTCGGAGACCCACGACGGTGTCTACTTCCCGTCGCTGAGCAGCGCCACGATCGTCTACAAGGGCATGCTCACCACGCCCCAGCTCGCCGCGTTCTACCCCGATCTCACCGACGAGCGGGTCGAGAGCGCCCTCGCCCTCGTGCACTCACGGTTCTCCACCAACACCTTCCCGTCGTGGCCGCTGGCCCACCCGTACCGCATCGTCGCCCACAACGGCGAGATCAACACGATCCAGGGCAATCGCAACTGGATGCGGGCCCGGGAAGCGCTGCTGTCCTCACCGAACCTGCCCGGACTCGAGCGGGCGTTCCCGATCTGCACCCCCGGAGCGTCCGACACCGCGGGGTTCGACGAGGCACTCGAACTCCTGGTGCTCGGTGGCATCCCGCTCGAGGAAGCCGTGCTCATGATGATCCCGGAGCCCTGGGAACACCACGAGGAGATGGGCGACGGCCCGCGGGCGTTCTACCAGTACAACGCGGCCCGGATGGAGCCGTGGGACGGGCCCGCGTCGATCGCGTTCACCGACGGCCGGGTCATGGGGGCGGTGCTCGACCGCAACGGTCTGCGCCCCTCCCGCTACTGGGTCACCGACGACGGGCTCGTCATCATGGCCAGCGAAGTCGGGGTGGTCGAGATCCCCCAGGACAAGATCGTCGAGAAGGGCCGCCTCCAGCCCGGGCGCATGTTCCTCATCGACACGGAGGAAGGGCGTATCGTCCGCGACCACGAGATCAAGGAACGGATCGCCGCGGCCCGGCCGTACGGCGAGTGGATCGACCAGCATCTCGTGACCCTCGACGATCTCCCCGACGGCACGCCGCGTCGGGGCGAGGAGGGCACGCTGGTCCAGCGGCAGCAGACCTTCGGCTACACGATCGAAGAGAAGAAGCTGCTGATCGCCCCCATGGCCCGGGATGCCAAGGAAGCCATCGGCTCGATGGGGACCGACACGCCGATCGCCGTCCTCTCCAACCGGTCGCGCCAGCTCAGCGACTACTTCCAGCAGCTGTTCGCCCAGGTCACCAACCCGCCGCTCGACGCCATCCGCGAGCGGATCATCACGTCGACGTTCGCCCGGGTCGGGCCGGAGGGCAACCTCTTCGACCCGCAACCCGACTCGTGTCGCACCATCCATCTCGACAATCCGGTGATCCGAGACGAGGAGCTGGCCCGGCTCGTCGCCCTCGACGGTGGCGACGGGCCCGAAGGCTTCCGATCCACGGTGCTGTCCACGCTCTACCCGGTCGCCGATGGGGCCGACGGCATGGCCGCCGCCCTCGAGCGAGTTCGGGAGGAGGCCGATACGGCGATCGCCGACGGAGCCACCGTGCTCGTGTTGTCAGACCGCGGTACCAGCGAGACGATGGCCGCCGTGCCGTCGCTGCTGGCGACCAGCGCCGTGCACCATCATCTGGTGCGGGAGAAGACACGCACCCGGGCCGGGCTGGTCGTCGAGAGCGGCGACGTCCGAGAGTGCCACCAGATCTGCCTCCTGCTCGGCTACGGCGCCAACGCCATCAACCCGTACCTCGCGTTCGAGACGATCGACGACATGATCGCCAACGGCGACCACGGCCTCGATCCGTCCATGGACCTCGAGCAGGCCCACCGGAACTATGTCGCCGCCGCCGGCACCGGCATCCTGAAGGTCATGTCCAAGATGGGCATCTCGACGGTAGCGTCCTACACCGGCGCCCAGATCTTCGAGGCCATCGGCCTGAGCACCGAGGTCGTCGACGAGTACTTCACCGGCACGGTCAGCCGACTCGGCGGCGTCGGGCTCGACGTCATCGCCGAGGAGGTCGCGGCCCGGCACCGACTGGCGTTCCCGAGGAATCCGACCCAGCGGGCCCATCGCACGCTCGAGGTCGGCGGCGAATACCAGTGGCGACGAGAGGGCGAGTACCACCTCTTCAACCCAGAGACGGTGTTCAAGCTCCAGCACGCGACCCGGGAAGGCCGCTACGACATCTTCAAGGAGTACACCGCACGCGTGAACGACCAGGCCGAGCACCTGGGCACGCTGCGAGGCCTGTTCAAGTTCCGTTCCGAGGAGCGGCCGTCGGTGCCGCTCGAGGACGTCGAGTCGGTCGAGTCCATCGTGCGGCGCTTCTCCACCGGGGCGATGAGCTACGGCTCGATCTCCGCGGAGGCCCACGAGACCCTCGCCATCGCCATGAATCGCATCGGCGCCAAGTCCAACACGGGCGAGGGCGGCGAGGACGCCCGTCGGTTCACCCCCGACGACAACGGTGACCTGCGACGGAGCGCCATCAAGCAGGCGGCCAGTGGCCGTTTCGGCGTCACCAGCGAGTACCTGGCCAACGCCGACGACATCCAGATCAAGATGGCGCAGGGCGCGAAGCCGGGCGAGGGCGGCCAACTGCCCGGCCACAAGGTGTATCCCTGGATCGCCGAGACCCGGCACTCCACACCCGGCGTGGGGCTGATCTCGCCTCCGCCCCACCACGACATCTACTCGATCGAGGACCTGGCCCAGCTCATCCACGACCTCAAGAACGCCAACCCGAGGGCCCGCATCCACGTCAAGCTCGTCGCCGAAGTGGGTGTCGGCACGGTTGCCGCCGGCGTCTCGAAGGCCCACGCCGACGTCGTGCTGATCTCGGGTCACGACGGCGGCACGGGTGCCTCGCCCCAGACCTCCATCAAGCACGCCGGCGGTCCGTGGGAGCTCGGCTTGGCCGAGACCCAGCAGACGCTGCTGCTCAACGACCTCCGCGACCGGATCGTGGTGCAGTGCGACGGCCAGCTCAAGACCGGCCGAGACGTGATGATCGCGGCGCTCCTCGGAGCCGAGGAGTTCGGCTTCGCCACCGCACCGCTGGTGGTGATGGGCTGCGTGATGATGCGGGTCTGCCACCTCGACACCTGCCCCGTGGGCGTCGCCACCCAGAATCCCGAACTCCGGGAGAAGTTCAGTGGCACACCCGAGTTCGTCGTCAATTTCTTCGAGTACATCGCCGAGGAGGTACGAGAACTCATGGCCGAGCTCGGCTTCCGCACGCTCGACGAGGCGATCGGACAGGTCGAGGCACTCGACGTGACCGACGCGATCGAGCACTGGAAGGCCGACGGCCTCGACCTCTCGCCGATCCTGTTCGTTCCCGACATCGCCCAGGAGTCTCGCCGTCACCAGTGGAAAGACCAGGATCACGGGCTCGAGCTGGCCCTCGACCAGACCCTGATCCAGCTCGCCGAAGGCGCGCTGAGCGAGGGACGACCGGTCACGATCGACATCCCCATCCGCAACGTGAACCGCACCGTGGGCACCCTGCTCGGATTCGAGGTGACGACTCGCCACGGTGGCGATGGCCTCCCCGACGACACCATCGTCGTGAACTTCACCGGTTCGGCGGGCAACAGCTTCGGGGCGTTCGTACCCAGCGGTATCACACTCCGGTTGAGCGGTGATGCGAACGACTATGTCGGCAAGGGGCTCTCCGGCGGACGCATCGTCGTGCGGCCGCCTGACGACGCCCGGTTCGTCGCCGAGCAGAACGTGATCGCCGGCAACGTCATCCTCTACGGCGCCACCGGGGGAGAGGTGTTCCTGCGGGGCGCAGTGGGGGAGCGCTTCTGCGTCCGCAACTCCGGCGCGATCGCCGTCGTCGAGGCGATCGGTGACCACGGGTGCGAGTACATGACCGGCGGGCGAGCGGTGATCCTCGGCCCGACCGGCCGGAACTTCGCGGCCGGCATGAGCGGGGGCATCGCCTATGTCCACGACCCCGACGGGGTGTTCCCCAAGCGGGTCAACATGGAGATGGTCGCGCTCGAGACCCTCGACGACGACGACCTCGAGTGGCTGCGGGACCGGATCGAGAAGCATCGCCACGAGACGGGAAGCGACGTCGCCGCCCGGATCCTGGCCGACTGGGGCACGACCGCCGGCGAGTTCGTCAAGGTCATGCCCACCGACTATCGCCGGGTGCTCGAAGCCGCTGCGGCGGCCCGAGCCGCCGGCGAGGACGAGACCGAGGCGATCATGGCCGCCTCCAGGGGCTGAGGAGCGAACGATGGCCGACCCACGCGGATTCATGAAGCACGACCGGGAGCTGCCGACCCGGCGTCCCGTCCCCGTCAGGCTGAAGGACTGGAAGGAGGTCTACGACCCGTTCCCCGAGGACAAGCTGCGCGAGCAGGCGAGCCGCTGCATGGACTGCGGCATTCCGTTCTGCAACAACGGCTGCCCGCTGGGCAACATCATTCCCGACTGGAACGACCTCACGTACCGCGGGCACTGGCGGGACGCGATCGATCGGCTCCACGCGACCAACAACTTCCCGGAGTTCACCGGCCGCCTCTGCCCGGCTCCGTGCGAGGCCGCCTGTGTGCTCGGCATCCACGAGCCGCCCGTGACGATCAAGCGCATCGAGGTCGAGATCATCGACCGCGCCTGGGCGGAGGGGTGGGTCACTCCCGAGATCTCCGTGGTCAGCACCGGCAAGTCGGTCGCCGTGGTCGGATCGGGCCCGGCCGGCCTGGCCGCCGCCCAGCAGTTGACCCGCGCCGGCCACACCGTGGTGGTCTACGAGCGGGCCGACCGCCCCGGTGGACTCCTGCGCTACGGCATCCCCGAGTTCAAGATGGAGAAGCGCCACCTCGACCGCCGCATCGAACAGATGGAGGCCGAGGGCACGGAGTTCCGCTGCAACGTCAGTGTCGGCACCGATGTCACGGCCGATGAACTCCGGGCCGAGTACGACGCGGTCGTGCTCGCGTGCGGGGCGACGCAGGCACGCGATCTGCCGATTCCCGGGCGTGACCTGTCCGGCATCCACCAGGCCATGGAGTTCCTGCCGATCGCCAACCACGTGCAGGAGGGCGACCTCGACGAACCCACGCTCACGGCCGAGGGCAAGGACGTGATCATCATCGGCGGCGGCGACACCGGTGCCGACTGCCTGGGCACCTCGCACCGCCAGGGCGCAAGGAGCATCCACCAGTTCGAGATCATGCCCCGACCGCCCGACGAGCGACCCGCGTCCAACCCCTGGCCCACCTGGCCGGTGATCTACCGAGTCAGCTCGGCCCATGAAGAGGGCGGCGACCGCGAGTACGCGATCAACACCGTCGAGTTCGTGGGTGACGACGACGGCAACGTGTCGCTGTTACGCACCGTGAGGGTCGAGCAGGTCGTCGAGGACGGCCGGATGCGGTTCGACCCGATCGAAGGGTCCGAAGAGGAATTCCCGGCCCAGCTGGTGCTTTTGGCGATGGGCTTCACGGGCCCCGAGCAGGGTGCCCTCACCGACCAGTTCGGCGTCGAACTCGACGGACGCGGCAATGTGGTCCGAGACGACTCGTGGTCCACCAATGTCGACGGGGTATTCGTCTGCGGCGACATGGGGCGAGGCCAGAGTCTCATCGTGTGGGCCATCGCCGAGGGTCGATCCGCGGCGGCGGCGGTCGACGCCTGGCTGATGGAGGAATCCCAGCTCCCGGCACCGATCACGCCCGCCGCGGCCCCCCTCCGCTAGCCCGTCGCGGGCGGCGCGGCCGATTCCGCCGGCCGGATTCGTTCGAGTCCTCAACTCCGCCGCGCGTCGGCCGATTTGAGCCGGGAGGCACCACCCCGGGTGCTCCGACGCTCAGAGGCCGACCGCATGCTCAAGAGGATCAAGGTTCGAGGCAAGCTCCTGCTGCTGCTCGCCACGCCGCTCGTCGCCGTCATGGTGTTCGCGTACTCGGGCATCATCGACCGCACGGAGCGGACCGACTTCCAGGAAGGCGAGGCTCGGATCGCCGAGTTCGCCGATGCCGGCGCCGATCTCTCGCTCGCGGTCCAGATCGAGCGAATCCGACTCCTCACCATCGAGCAGGCGTCCCCGACCGACCCGGATCCGGTCGGCGACGAGCGCGCGGCCACCGATGCGCAGCTCCAACGATGGCTCGGGGCCTACGAGGCTGTTCGCGGTGACCTGACCGACGAACAGCTGCTCGCCGATCTCGACGATCTCGTCGCTCGCCTCCCGAACACCATCAGCCCCGACCGCGGGGCCGACACGGTCACCGCCACGTTGCTCGCCGGCGCCAGCCGTGCCGTCGACGACGCAACGATCCAGCTGGCCGCCGAGGCCAGCGACCTCGACCTCTTCCGCTCACTGACCAGCCTCAACGAGCTGATCAAGATGCAGTCGGCCTACGCCAAGATCACCTCCATCGGTTCCGAGGCGATCGCCCAGGGCGAAGTCAGCCTGCGCGCGGTGCCGCTGCTGGCCGACGAGGAACGGGCAGCGCAGCAGAGCGCGCTCGCCTTCACCGCCGGCGCCAACGCCGACTATCTCATCGGCCTCGAACGGCTCCGCAACAGCGACGTCCTTCCCGACCTCGGAGAGGACGGCACGTACAACACCGTCGGCGACATCCAGGACTACATCCGCGGCACCACCGAAGGTGGCGTACTCGGCTGGCTGGAGTTGGGCGAGGCCCGACTGCGCGGCATCAACGAGATCGTCGGCACGCTGGCCTCCGACGCGACGTTTGCTGCCCAGCAGGAAGCGGCCGCCGCCAACGAAGAGGCCCAGTCGTTCCTCATCCTCGCCGGATCGGTGGTGCTCCTGGCGCTGGTCATGGCCGTCATCATCGGTCGGTCGATCAGCCGGCCTCTGACCCGACTCACCCGCAGCGCCGAACAGCTCTCGGCCGAGGAACTGCCGGCACTGGTCGAATCGATGCGCAGCGCCGGGCGGGCCGAGGCCCCCGTGCTGACGCCGATCGAGGCCAAGGGTCGGGACGAGGTCGCCCAGCTCGCCCACGCGATCTCCGAGATCCAGCAGGTGACCATCGACGTCGCCGAGGAGCAGACCGACCTGCTCCGCCGAGGCATCTCGGACATCTTCGTCAACCTCGCACGCCGCAACCAGAGCCTGCTCGACCGCCAGATCGACTTCATCGATCAGCTCGAGTCCCGAGAGGAGAACCCGGACCAGCTCGAGAACCTCTTCCGTCTCGACCATCTCGCGACGCGGATGCGCCGCAACGCGGAATCGCTGCTGGTCCTGGCGGGCGCCGAGCCGACCCGACGCCGGGGCCGCCCCGTGGAGATCGCCGACGTGCTCCGTGTCGCCATGGGCGAGATCGAGGACTTCGGCCGGATCCAGCTGATGTCGGTCGACTCCTCGACCGTTGCCGGATCGGTCGCCGTCGACCTGGCCCACCTCATGTCGGAGTTGATGGAGAACGCCACCCAGTTCTCGCCGCCCGAGCTCGACGTCGAGGTCGTCGGCTACCGGATCGCCGACGACAGCTACCAGCTCACGCTGGTCGACAAGGGCATCGGCATGAGCGCCGAACAGATCGCCACGGCCAACCAGACACTGGCCGAACCGCCACTGGTCGGGCTCGACCTCAGCCGTTCGCTCGGCTTCACCGTGGTGTCGCGCTTGGCCCACCGACTCGGCGTGACAGTCCAGCTGGCCTCGGGGACCGAAGGCGGGGTCACCGCAGTCGTCACGATCCCCTCGGAGATGGTCGGCCGGGCCGACGAGACCACGTTCGAACCGCCCGTCACCGAAGCAGGCGACCTCGCCGACGGAGACGACCGCCTGGAGCCGGTGATCGCCGAGATCCCCGAACCTCCGGTCGCGACGGCGCCCACCGCGCCCGACTACGAGATGCCGCCGGTGGCCGCGGACCCGCCGAGCAACCCCTTCCTCAACAGCCCACCCGGCTTCACGACTCCGGACTACGCCCCGGCTCCCGAGGCCCCGGTCGTGGCCGACGACGGCGGGCTCTCGAAGCTGCCGACCCGGACGCCGAAGACTCCCCCCGCGACCGTTCCCGAGGAACCGGTGGCCGATGCGACCCCGGCGCCCTCGCCGGTGCCGGCCGAGCCGGCGGCGACCGATGCCAGTGGCGACCTGTTCGCTGCGTTCGGCAGCCCCGCCGGAGTTCCTGCGGCCCCCGCGGATCCCGACACCGACATCTTCGCTCCCATCGACGGCGGTGCCGGTCTCCCGACCCGCACGCCCAAGACACCCTCGCCGACCAGCGAGGACGCGGCCACCGACACCCCGCCGGGCGCACCGCTTCCGGCCCGCGACCCCGCCGGGATCGGTGCGGTCCCGCAGCAGGTCACGAGCGCTGGGCTCATCCGCCGCACCCCGAAGCAGATCGACGTCCCCGAGGACTCGAAGTACGCACCGGGGGTCACCGCCGGTGCTGCACCGACGGCGGCCAGCGCGCCGACGGCCAACCGTTCGCCCGAGGAGGTCCGCCAGATGCTGTCCAGGTATCGCGCCGGTCTCCGAAAGGGACGCACGCCCGAGTCGGGCACCGATCAACCGAACCGACGGAGCTGAGGAGCCCCGATATGAGCAACATGAGCACTGCAGCGACCAACGTCAACTGGCTCGTCGCCAACTTCGTCGAGCGGGTCCCGGGCGTCAGCGAGGCGGTCGTCGTCTCGTCCGACGGCCTGCCCATGGCCCTGTCCGGCGGCCTCGACCGCGATGCGGCCGACCGGTTCGCCGCCGTTGCCTCCGGGCTGATCGGCCTCGCCTACGGGGCGGCCGGTCGCTTCGGCGGCGGGCGGGTCAACGAGATCATCATCGAGATGGAGAACGCCTTCCTCTTCGTGACCGGCGTGAGCGACGGATCCTGCCTCGCCGTCGTGTCCGACTCGGACTGCGACGTCGGACTCGTCGGCTACGAGATGGCGGTCCTCGTGGAGAAGACCGGTCCGTTCCTCACTCCCGAACTGCGTGCCGAACTCCAGAGCGCGCTTCCCCGATGACCGACCAACCCCGCGACCACCGGCTGCGTGTACGCCCGTACGCGCTGACCGGGGGACGAGTCCGGTCGTCGACCGAGCTCGCGCTCGAGACGATCGTGCGCGTCACGCCGCGGGGCGAAGCCGGCGCAACCGCTCTCCCGACCGAGAAACGG
>JAUIML010000144.1 GCA_030432715.1 Acidimicrobiia bacterium
AGCCCAAACATCGGGGGATCACGTACCTGATCGTCGACATGTCGACGCCGGGCATCGACATCCGGCCACTCAAGCAGCCGACCGGTCGTTCGGAGTTCAACGAGGTGTTCCTCGACGACGTGCGAGTGCCGCGGACCAACGTGGTCGGCGAGATCAATGCCGGTTGGGGGCCGATCCTGACGACCCTCACCAACGAACGAACGGGCATCGGTGGGCAGTCGGCCATGATGGCCGAGGTGTTCGAGTTGGCCCGCACGTTCGGGGTTGCCGACGACCCGGTGGTCCGGCAGTCGCTCATGCGGCTGCACGCCGTGGCCGAGACCATCCGCTTCCTGGGGTACCGGGTGCGCACCGCGGCATCACGCGGCGAGTCGCCCGGGCCCGAGAGTTCGGTGCTGAAGCTGGCCAACAGCGTCCGGCTCGAGATGCTGGGCAGCCTCTCGATGGAGATGATGGGTGCCGCGGGCACGCTCTACGACGATGACGCCCACATGGGCGGCTTCTGGCAGAACCAGTCGTTCCTCGGGCAGTGGATGAGCCGGATCGGCGGCGGTACCGACGAGGTCCAGCGCAACATCATCGGCGAGAACGTGCTCGGGCTCCCTCAGGAGCCGAGGCCCGACAAGGGCATCCCGTTTCGCGACATCCCGACCTGAGGTCGCGGCCGCCGGCCGGCTCAGGTGGGTTCGTCGGGACCGAAGGCATCGGCGACGGCGGCGAGCGCGGCGTCGGCGTCGGCTCCGAGCTGGCGGACCTCGAAGACGTATCGCGCGGCGGCGGCGGCGATGCGTTCGCGACGCTGCCGGAGTGGCTCGCTGTGGGGCGGTTCGTCGACCACGAACGTGCCGAGCCGGCCGCGGCCCTTGACGATCCCGTCGGCTTCGAGTTCTCGGTAGGTCCGAGCCACCGTGCCGGGGGCGAGGTCGAGTTGCTCGGCCATGTTGCGCACCGTGGGCAGGCGCGCCCCGGGTGCGAGCCGCCCCACCGCGACCATGACCGAGAGTTGGGCGCGGAGCTGCTCGAAGCGGGGGATCGCCGTGTCGGGTTCGAGGCGGATCGCGAGGCGCCGCTCGATGCCGATCTGGTCCTCGTAGGTGACCACGCCGGGGTAGATGGGCTCGGTCTCTGCCATGTCGACACTCTAGCCGTTTATTGTACCAGTACAATGCACAGGATATCTGAACAGAACCTTGAGAAATCAGGGGAAACGCTTGCCTGGATGCTGATACAGAGTATCGTTTGTATCAACACCTACTGAGGAGTATGGAATCGTGAAGTTGATCACCGCCGTCATCAAGCCGTTCAAGCTCGAGGACGTGAAGTCCGCCCTGGCCGATGTCGGCGTGCAGGGGATGACCGTGTCCGAGGTCCAGGGCTTCGGCCGTCAGGGCGGGCACAGCGAGACCTACCGGGGCACCGAATACCGCGTCACCTTCACCCCCAAGACCCGCATCGAGGTTCTGGTCGACGACGAGCACGCCGACGCCGTGGTCGATGCCGTGATCGCCTCGGCCAAGACCGAGAAGATCGGCGACGGCAAGGTCTGGGTGACCCCCGTCGAGACGCTCGCCCGCATCCGTACCGGTGAGCGCGGCGCCGAGGCCGTCTGACCTTCGTCGCTCGCCACAACGAGTCTCCCGTACTCAACGCGTCATGGGTTCCCGCCGAAAGGGGACCCATGACGTCGTTTTGGTCCGTTGCCTCGATCCTCGGGGCGCAGCCGTTCGAGGACCCCGTCGAGGAGGACCCGCTCGTCTGGTTCAGTGAGCAGTGGTGGACGCCGTGGGTCGTGCTCGTGGTGTGCATGGGCGCCGGACTCTGGATGATCCGCTCGCTGTTGCACCACCGCGGCCGAGACCACCAGGCCCGTCGGGCCGCCGTCGCGTCGGGGATGGAGTACCGGAGCGAGGACGGCTACGGGCTGTCGAAGGTGGCGTTCCGGCACATGGCACGGGGCGACGGACGAGGGTGGACGGCCAACCATGTCGTCACCCTGACGAGCCGGGACGGCGCCCGTGTCCACGCCTTCGACGTGCGCTCGTGGACCGAGTTCGCCGTCAACGAGAACGCGCAGGGGGAGAAGACGATGCGTCGCGCCCGGCCCGGGGAGGGGCGGGCCAGTGACCGCATCATGCGCCGGCATCAGGGTGCCACCCGTTCGGCGGCCATGGCCCCGCTCCCGATCCACGCGCCGCAGCTGGTGATCGGTCGCGAGAACCTCGCGTCCAAGGTCTTCGCCGCTGCGACCCGTCTCGATCTCGACCTCGAGTCGGAGATGTTCAATCGCACCTACCACGTGATCGGCGAGGATCGGGCCTTCGCCCGGGCGGTACTCGACGCTCGGATGATCGATCTGATGGTGTCGACCGAGGGGAAGATCACGTTCGAGTTCCTCGGTCGCTGGCTGCTCCTGCACGCCGAACAGATCGAGCCGGAACTGCTGCCGGGCCTCGCCCGGTTGGCCGACGAGATGCGACAGGTCGTGGCGGCCCCGGTGATCGAGCGATGGGGTCGGACGCCGGTCGTCTGATCCGCGGTGTGACCGATGACCGTCGGGCCGCGCGTCGGGCCCCGTACCGTCGGTCGCTTGTCTGTACACACGTTCCGCAACACGTGGTTGCGTAATCCCCGCGTCGAGCTGCTCTCCGGCCTCGTCGTGGCGCTCGCGCTCATCCCCGAGGCGATCTCGTTCTCGATCATCGCCGGTGTCGACCCCAAGGTCGGCCTCTACGCATCCTTCTCCATCGCGATCATCATCTCGATCGCCGGTGGTCGCTCGGGCATGATCTCCGCGGCAACGGGCGCGATGGCCCTGGTGGTCGTCCCGCTCGTGGAGGAGCACGGCGTCGCGTACCTGTTCGCGGCAACGGTGCTCGCCGGATTGCTCCCGGTCTCGCTCGGCTATCTCGGCATCGGCGCGTTGATGCGGTTCATTCCCCGCACCGTGATGGTGGGGTTCGTGAACGCCCTGGCGATCCTCATCTTCCTCGCCCAGGTCCCCCACATCCTCCTTTCCGACGAACCGGACCGGAGCCAGCTGGGCCTCAACCTGCTCGTCGTCGCGGTCGGGCTGCTGATCATCTACGGGCTGCCGAGGATCACCACCGCGATTCCTTCACCCCTCGTGGCGATCGTCGTGCTCGCCGGCGCGGTCACGATGCTCGACGTCGACCTGCCGACGGTGGGCGACATGGGCGAACTGCCGTCGGCCCTCCCGGTGCTGGCGCTCCCCGACGTGCCCTTCACCCTCGAGACACTCACGATCATCCTCCCCTTCGCCATCACGCTCGCCATGGTGGGACTCCTCGAGTCGTTGCTGACCGCCCAGCTCCTCGACGACCTGACCGACACGCCCTCGGACAAGAACGTGGAATCACGCGGTCAGGGCATCGCCAACGTCGCGACCGGCTTCCTCGGCGGTATGGCCGGATGCGCCATGATCGGCCAGTCGATGATCAACCATCGCTCGGGCGGCCGGACGCGACTCTCGACCCTCGCCTCGGGCGTGTTCCTGTTGATCCTGATCCTGGTGCTCGGCGATCTCGTCGCCGAGATCCCCATGGCCGCGCTCGTGTCGGTGATGATCATGGTGTCGGTCGGCACGTTCAACTGGCGGAGCATCGCACCCCGGGCCCTGCGTCGTTCACCCGCCACCGAGACCACCGTGATGGTCGCCACGGTCGGCATCGTCGTGCTGACGCACAACCTGGCCTACGGCGTGGTCGCCGGGGTCGTGCTCTCCGCGGTGTTCTTCGCCCGTCACGTCTCGGGTGTGGTGAAGGTCACGAGTGTCGTCGACCCCGACAACGTCGAGCGGCTCTACGCCGTGAGCGGCGAACTCTTCTTCGCGTCGACCAACGATCTCGTCCACGCGTTCCACTACGACGCAGTGAAGGTGTCGCGGGTCGAGATCGACCTGAGCGCGGCCCGCGTCTGGGACACCTCGGCGGTCGCCGCGCTCGACGCCGTGGTGGCCAAGTTCGCCGACCGGGGCATCGAGGCCGAGTTGATCGGCCTCAACCGCCACGCCGAGGACCTCCACAGCCGGACGTCGGGCACGCTCTCGGGCCACTGACTCGGCCACTGGGGCTCAGACGGGCACCCGGGTCCGCAGCAGGTAGAAGGCACTCATCGGCTTGGGACCCTTCGCGTACCACTCACGAGCGTCCTCGATCTCGAGCCCGGCGGCTTCGACCAGTGCGGTGTGGTCCCGGTCGAGGTGACACCCGTCGCCGACGCGCCGTTGGATCGGGTTGAGTCGCCGCTGCCAGGCGTGGGTCTTCTCGTCGCGGGCGAGGCCGTGTTCGAGCAGGTGGATCCGGCCGCCCGGCCGGACGACCCGCACGAGTTCGGCCAGTGCTGCGGCCTCGTCGGGGATGGTGCACAGGGTGAACGTGGAGAGCGCACCGTCGCAGGAGTCGTCGGGGAGTGGCAGGGCGCGCCCGTCGAGACCGACGTACTCGACCTCGATCGGCGACCGGGCGACACGTTCGGCCGCCAGCTTCATGCCCACGGCAGCGGGCTCGACCGCGTAGACCTTCGTGACCTCCGGCGGGTACTCGGGCATGTTGAGCCCGGAACCGAAGCCGATCTCGACGACCTCCCCCGTGAGGTCGGCCGCGACTTCGCGGCGATACTTCGCGATGCCCTCGTTGCCGAGTGCCTTGTCGATGACCCGCGGCAGGATCTGTTCCCTGTAGATGCCCATGAGGCGACCGTAGCGGCGAACTTCAGCGGGCCGCTCGTGTTCTGTAGTGTCCACGGCATGACGGAGAAGATCCTCGACGCGACGACGTTCCCGGAGCTCCTGGCCCGCCGGGCGGAACTGTCGCCCGACCTACCGCTGCTCATCGACGATGCGGGCCGCTCCATGACCTGCCGGGAGGTCGCCGACGAAGTGGATCGGGTGGCCGCCGGGCTCCAGGACCTCGGGATCGGCGCCGGTACCGCGGTCACCTGGGTCCTGCCCACCCGGATCGAGACGATCCTGCTGAGCTTCGCCCTGTCGCGACTCGGTGCCCTCCAGAACCCGATCATCCACATCTACCGCCATCGCGAGGTGGGCTTCTGCATCGCCCAGACCGGTGCGGAGTTCGTGTTCACGCCGGGGGAGTGGGGCGGGTTCGACTACCACGCCATGGCCACCGAGGTCAGCGCCGACCTCCCCAACCCGCCCACGGTGCTCAACGGCTACGAGGAGCTCCCCCACGGCGACCCGTCGACGCTGCCCCCGGCCCCGACCGACGGCGACGCGGTGCGGTGGCTGTACTACACCTCCGGCACCACCTCCGACCCGAAGGGCGTGAAGCACACCGACGGCACGCTCATCGCCGCCGGCACCGGCCTCGCGATCGCGCTCGAGGCCGACGAGAACGATGTCGGCACCATCGCGTTCCCCTACGCCCACATCGGGGGGCCCGACTACATCGTGATGATGCTGGTCAACGGCTTCCCGGCCGTGCTGATCGAGAAGTTCACCCCGGCGGGGGCCGTGGCCGCCTACGCGGAGCACGGCGCCACGATCGCCGGTGGTTCCACCGCCTTCTACCAGATGTTCCTCGCCGAGGATCAGAAGGTCGACGGGCCGGCGATGCCCCGTCTTCGGGCGATGGCGGGTGGTGGCGCCCCCATGCCGCCGGAGATCTACTTCGAGGTCAAGGAGAAGATGGGTATCCCGATCGCCCACGGCTACGGGATGACCGAGTGCCCGATGATCTGCCAGGGGTCGCCGTCCGACACCGACGACCAGCTCGCCAACACCGAAGGGGCTCCGATCAGGGGCTGTCAGGTCGACATCGTCAAGGCCGACGGAACGACGGCCGCTCCCGGCGAGGAGGGCGAGGTGCGGGTCAGCGGCCCGATGCTCTTCAAGGGCTACACCGACGAGTCACTCGAGGCCGATGCGTTCGACGAGCAGGGCCGCTTCAAGACCGGCGACCTCGGTGTGCAGCGCGAGGATGGACACGTGTCGCTCACGGGGCGGGTCAAGGACATCATCATCCGCAAGGGCGAGAACATCTCGGCCCAGGAGGTGGAGGACGTGCTCTACACCCTGCCCCAGGTGGCCAATGCCGCGGTGATCGGCCTGCCCGACGCCGAACGGGGCGAGATGGTGTGCGCCGTGGTCGAGACCGCGGAAGGGCAGGCCGACCTCACGTTCGACGAGATGGTCGCCGCGTGTGCCGACGCCGGCCTCATGAGGCAGAAGACTCCGGAGCGGCTCGAGATCCACGACGGACCGCTGCCCCGCAACGCAACGATGAAGATCCTGAAATACGAACTGAGGGAGATGTACTCGTGAGCAGGTTCACGATCTATCACAACCACAATTGAAACTCGTCCAAGAACGCCGTGGCGGTCGCCGCGGAGATGGGCGTTGACTTCGAAGAGGTCCGCTACATGCAGGACTTCCCCGACGAGAAGACCCTGCGGGCCCTCATCGAGAAGCTGGAGGACCCGGTCGAACGGCTCGTTCGCAAGGACAGCCAGTTCAAGAAGCTCGAGTTGAACGAAGAGGACTATGTCGGCAACGTCGACGCGGTCGTCGAGGTGCTCGAGCGGTATCACCGACTGCTCGAGCGGCCCGTGATCGTCGGCCCGAAGAAGGCGATCGTCGGTCGACCCCTCGACGGGATCAAGGCCAAGGATCGGCTGGCGGAGATCTTCTCGTCGTGACGGAGCTCTTCGTCGATGATGCGCCCGTCGGCGAGACGATCGTCTCGGTGGGGCAGGTCGCGTCGCCGGTGAAGGTCGATGCCTCGCGCTACACCGACCCCGAGTGGGCCGCGATCGAGGCCGAGAAGGTGTGGGGGGCCACGTGGCAGCTCGCCTGTTCGCTCGATCACGTCAAGAACCCGGGCGACGTTTTCGTCTACGAGGTCGGATCGTTCTCGATGCTGATCGTGCACGGCCGAGATGGTGTGCTGCGGGCGTTCCAGAACGCCTGTCTCCACCGGGGCAGCGAGATCTGCGAGTCACACCAGCAGGGGCTGACGGAGCTTCGCTGCCCGTTCCACCGCTGGTCGTGGGACCTCGAGGGCCGTCTCCGCGAGGTGCCGTCGCGAAAGGGTTTCGGGGCCCTGCGCAACGACGAACTCCCGCTCATCGCCGGTCGCGTCGACACCTGGGGCCCGATGGTGTTCGTGAACCCCGACGCCGACGCGAAGCCGCTCCACGACTTCCTGGCGCCCGTCCCGGCGGAGACGGCGTGGGCCGACCTCGACGACTTCCGCTGCAAGGCCCTGCTGTCGATCCCGGTGAAGGCCAATTGGAAGACGATCATCGACGGGTTCAGCGAGACGTACCACGTGCAGGGCATCCACCCCGAGATGTTGCGCATGGTCGACGACGTCAACAGCCCTCAGGTGATCTGGGAGCGACACGGCCGACTGCGCCAGCCCTACGGCGTCGCCTCGCCCCGTCTCCGTGGCGGTGCCACCGACCAGGAGATCTGGGAAGGGTTCGTCGAGGTGATGGGTGGTCGCGTCGGCCTCGGCGAGGGCAGCGACGCGGGGGAGTGTCCGCCGATCCCCGACGGTGCGACCCTACGCGACGTGCTCGCCGAGATGATCCGGGACCACTTCCGCGAGACCGAGGGGGTCGACCTCTCGCGGTTCGGCACCGAGCAGATGATGACGATGGAGCAGTACAACCTGTTCCCCAACATCACCGTGTTGATCTTCGGCGACCTGCTCCAGGTGGTCGCGGCTCGCCCGGGCGCGACGCCCGACGACGGCTACATGGACGTCATGGCCTTCGACCGGGTCGAGCCCGGGTCCCCCCGTCGTGATCCGGTGACGGCGGAGATCGAGGCCGGCTCGTACTCGATGGGACTGGTCGTCGACCAGGACATCGCCAACGTCGAGCGGGCCCACCGGGGCCTTCACGCCCCGGGTCTCACCCATCTGACGCTCTCGGGGGAGGAGTGCCGGATCATCAACCTGCACCGCAACCTCGACCGCGTGACCGAGTGACCCGGTTGGGTTCGCTCAGCCGCAGCCGGCGGTGAAGGTGAAGGGGAAGCGGGCGGCGAAGTCGCCGGCGACATAGTTGAAGTCGGACGCCTCTCCGCTGCCGGTCGCCGTCTGGCCGTCGACCGTCATCTCCAACTGGTCGCCCCCGATTCCGCTGCTGGCATCGAAGTCGGGCAGGTCGTCGGAGCCGCTGCCGAACAGTTCGGACTTGCCGTATTCGAGCGACAGCGACGAGTCGATGATCGGGTCGGCATCGCCGTAGAACTGGTTGAGCATCTCCTCGGTGAGGAATCCCTGCTCGAGGATCTCCTCGCGGGAGTCGACCGACTGACTGATCGAGACCCAGACCGGCGTGCCGTCGCCCGTCGTGCCCACGCCTTCGATGGTGAAGTCGCCCTGGCCGGAGAAGCAGATCTCCGAGGTGAACTCGATCGTGTCGCCGTTGATGGTGACCGTGCCCGACCCGGAGTCGCCGAACGACTCGGCCATGTCCTCCGCGCTGTCCATGAGGTCGCCGAGGTCGGTCGAATCGAGGGATCCGTCGGCCAGGTCGTCGAGCACACCGTCGAGCACGTCGTCGAGCGCACCGTCGGCGTCGCCCGGCGCGCCCCCGCCACTGCCCACTGCGGCCGGGCCACCGTCGTCGCCGCATCCCGCGGTCAGGATCGCGAGGGTCAATGCTGCCATGAGGACGATGAGTCGACGCATGCGGCCAACTTAGCCGGTGACGCCGTCCGTGCCGGCAACCGTGGGGCGATCGAGCGCGTCGATCATGGCGGCCAGTGCCTCGTCGCCGGCCGTGGAGACCGTCAGCGACAGCCGGTCGGCCAGCCCGCCGTACTCCTCGGTGAGCCGCGCGGCGCACGCTTCGGGGCTGCCCCGCACGGCGAGGAGATCGAGCGCGTCGTCGTCGATCAGGTCGCCGAGGGTCGACCAGTCGCCCGACTTCGTGACGTCACGCAGCCGCGGCTGCAGGTCGCCCAGGCCGTGGTGGTCGAGGGTGACCCGGTAGGCGGGCGTCGAGCCGTAGAAGGCGAGGTTGAAGCGCATCGCCGTCGACGCCCGTTCGTACTCCTCGTCCGTAAGGCACGGGTTGGCGATGCATCCCACGTTGAGCGTGAAGTCGTGGCGCGGTCGACCCGCCGCCTCGAGGCCGGCCTCGATCATGGGCATGGTCCGTTCCCGCAGGAAGGCGCCGGTGTTGAAGGGGTGGATGACGATGCCGTCGGCGTGGCGGGCCATGGCCTCGGTCATCCGGGGGCCGAGTGCGCCGGCCCAGATCTCCGGGCGCGGGTGACCGAGTGCCGCGGGCACGAAGAGGGGGGTCATCAGATCGGCCCGGTAGAACTCGCCGCGGTGCTCCAGCGGCGTGCCGTCGATCCAGTTGTCCCAGATGGCGTGCAGCACCTCGATGAGTTCGACCATCCGGGCGACGGGCCTGCCCCAGGTGGCCGAGTACCGACGCTCGATGTGGGGCTTGATCTGGGTGCCGAGGCCGAGCGCGAAGCGGCCGCCGCTGGCCCGGTGCAGGTCCCAGGCCTGGTATGCGAGGTGCATCGGCGAACGGGGGAAGGCGATCGCCACGTTCGTGTAGATGTCGAGGTCGAGCGCGGCGGCGTGCACCAGCGGGAAGAAGACGTCGCTGTTGCCTTCGAAGGTGAACAGACCGTCGAGTCCGGTGGCCGCGAGATCGGCCGCGCGCTGTGGTGCGTCGGCGAGATCGCCCATGAGTCCTGCATCGATCTTCACGGCCAGGACGGTACGTCAGGGTCACGGCCCGTACCATCTCGGCCATGTCCGAACCGTCGGCGACCGAACCGCGACCGCTCACCGAGAAACAGGCGCAACGGCGTCGACGGGTCCTGCAGGCAGCACTCGAACTCGCGGCCGAGGGCGGCTACGACGGCGTGCAGATGCGAGAGGTCGCCGACCGGGCCGAGGTGGCCCTGGGCACCGTCTATCACTACTTCACGTCGAAGGATCACCTGTTGGCCGCGTCGATGACCGAGTGGCTGTCGGCCCTCGAGGCCTCCATCGCCCGCCGGCCGGCCGAGGGCGAGACCACACTCGATCGGGTGCTCGACATCCTCCGGCGGACCACCCGCGGCATGGCCGACAACGAGAACATCAGTGC
>JAUIML010000145.1 GCA_030432715.1 Acidimicrobiia bacterium
TCCGCCGGCGAGAAGTACACCTCGACGTCGGTGGTGCTCGCGTCGCTGGTCGGCGGCGCCGGCCGGGTCGACGGGGCGGCAGTATCGGAGGTGGCCGTCCCCGCGTTGGTGGCCGGAGTCGGCTCGGGGCCCCGCTCGCGGGTGGTGTGCCAGTAGCGAACCGTCCGGTCGACGAACGCGTCGGGTTGTTCGGCGTAGAGCGTTTCTCCCACTCTTCGTGCGGCGGCCCGCAGACGTTGTTGCTCGATCGATGCGACCCGGATGATGTCGTCGGTGTGCGCCGCGCCGCCGTAGCGTTCGGGCGTCTCCCGGAGCTGGTCGATGAGCATGGCCAGATCGTGATCGTCGCCGAGCAGCTCCGCCAGCTCGTCGAGCTGGCGGCAGAGTGGGGCCAACACGCGGGGCGACGCTCGTTCGAGGAGCCGCAACTGATACCAGAGTTGCTTCACCGGCTTTCTCCACTCGTGGGCCCGCTCGTCGTCGGGTGCCTTCTGGAGGCGGCGAAGGGCCTTCTGGCCCCGCCGGTAGGTGGCGTGGAGGCCGGCCGCGAATGCGGTGTCGTCCTGGGGGAGGTCCCAATGCTTCACCCGCTTGCGGGCCGCAACCAGCAGTTCGCGGGCGGCGGCGATTCGTTGGTCGACGGCGTCGAGATCGAGGGTGTGCACCGGGTGGTCGTCGGCGTCGCGCGCGGGCGCAGGAAGGTCGGTGAGTCGGTCGAGGGTGTGGGACATCACGTAGGCGTCGCGAATCGGGGCGAGGAGACTCGCCGCCTCCCGGACCGCGGCGTTGAACGGCTCGAACTCCTCGCCGAGTGACGGGCGAACCAGGCGCGCCGCGGCCCGCACCTCCTTGCAGCGTTTCCGGACCGAGTGGGCCATGCGGTCGAGTTGGACTGCGTCGTGGTGGTCGGTCTCGTCGAGCGTGGTGATCGCTCGGCGGAGCCGCTTGCGAACGACGATCGGAAGTTCGCGGCTGAACGGCACCGATGGGTCCACCACGAACGGCACGCGCTACCTCCGACCAGATCCCGAAACGACTACCGACAAGGTAACGGGCGCAGCGCGCCACCCCGCGGTCGTTCGGTGGTCAGGCCGGTACGCCGACGCCCATGATGCGAGCCAGGTTGCCACCCATGATCTTGGCGATGTCGTCGTGGGGGAGGCCCTCGAGGTCGTCGACGAACGAGATCGGGTCGGACATGCCCTCGGGATGGGGGTAGTCGGATCCGAACAGCACGTTGTCGGCGCCGATCAGGTTGACGAGACCGATCGGGTCGTCCTCGTGGAACGGGTGCACGTAGACGCACCGCTTGAACGTCTCGAACGGGTGCTCGTCCCAGCTGTGGGGATTGAAGTCGTAGGCCGACTCCATGCGGGCGACGAGGGGACGGACCCAATTGGACCCGTTCTCCACCGGCGCGATCTTGAGGCCGGGGAAACGCGTGCACAGGCCGTGACCGATCGCCGACGCGATGGTGTCGGTGATCGCTCGTCCGTGGGAGCCCGACAGGGCATCGAATCCGCTGCTGTCGGTGAACGGCGTGAACTCGTCGCGGCGGCCCTCCCACTCGTTGGAGTAGCGGGTGTAGCCGCTGTCGCTGGCGTGCATGCCGGTCACGATTCCGGCCTTCTCGACCAACGTCCAGAATGGGTCGAACTCGGGGAGGGCGAATGAACGGGGGCCTTCGAGTCCGAAGACCGGTGCCGGCCGGATGAGGATGATCCTCGCTCCACGTTCGAGCACCCACTCGAGCTCCTGGATGGCCCGGTCGACGATGCCGAGGTGGATCACCGGCGTGGCGAAGATCCGGTCGTCGAAGTTGAAGGTCCAGGTCTCGTGCATCCACTGGTTGAGGGCATGCACGATTTCGTGGACGGTCTTGGGGTCGTCGCGCATGCGTTCCTCGATCAGGCTCGCGAGCGTCGGCCACATGATCGCCCGGTCGATCCCGAGCTCGTCCATGAGCTCGATCCGGGGGCCGGGCTCGAAGTAGGCGGGCGGCGACTCGATGGCCTTGCCGAGCATCTCGCGGCGCGACTTCCCTTCGGGGTTGCCGCTCTTGAAGTACTCCTCCTGGGCGCCGGGCGCAGCGACCTTCCGGAAGGTGGGGTTGGGGATGTACTCGCTGATCTGGCCCTTGAGCGCGATCTTGGTCCGCCCGTTCACCTCGACGTAGCGAACGACGCCCTCGTACTGCTTCGGCAGGAACTTGGTGAAGGCCTCGGGCGGCTCGTACATGTGGTTGTCGGCGTCGAACACCGGGAAGTCGAGTTCTCGTGACGGCATCGTGGTTCCCCTTGTCGTCTGCCCGCGGGCGAAGGTGACGTGACTGTTAGAAGAACCATACCGGGTCGTGTCGCAGCGAGCGAGGCGGGAGCCCGGTCGCTCAGAACGCATCGGCCGGGAGGTCGGCCGTGCCCTCCTCGATCGCATCGCAGATCGTCGTTGCGACCTGCGCCGGCTGCAGCCCCGGCGGGAACCTCGGGGCGCGGCCCTCGATCGCCCGATCGGCGAGTCCGGTCTCGGTGTGGGGTGGCCGGGCGTCGAGCACCCGCAGCTTGCGGCGGCGGAACTCTCTGGCGAGCGCCTCGTCGAACGACCGCAACGCGGCCTTCGACGCGCCGTAGGCCGCCATGCCGGGCAGGTTCTGCTCGGCGATGACGCCCGAGATGTTGACCATGGCGCCGCCCGGCTGGAGCACCGGCATCGCCGCCCGGGCCAACATGATCGGCACGAAGGTGTTGGTGAGGAAGAGCTCCTCCATCGCGTCGACGGTGAGTTCGTCGACCGGACCGAATGCCACGACCCCCACTGCGTTGACGAGGAGGTCGAGTCGTCCGGCGTGGTCGGCCGCGGTCTGCACCGCCGTCTCGCACGCGTGGGGCGACCGCAGGTCGACGGCGAGGCGCGCCCCAGGGACGGGAAGGCGATCGAGTGCGCCGGCGGTGCGGGCGACGAGCGTCAGAGTCGCGCCGCGGCGGTGGAGCTCGGCCGCGAGTGCCTGCCCGAGGCCGCCGGTGGCCCCCGCCATCAGGACGGAGGCCCCGGCGACCGGGTGGGGGATCGGGGATGTGCCGGTCATGCCATCGCGCCGAGTTCTCGGGATCCGGCGGGCTCGACGGGCAGGGGTTGGCGGAAGAGGCCGGGGGGCACCGGTGCCCCCGCCCGCACCAGTGCGAGGTGCCACGACGGCGAGGAGCCGAGCGCCCAACGGAGACTGCGCACGGCAGCCGCGCCGATCCTGGCATCGCGCTCGCTCGCGTCGACGCCGATCACGGTCGCGACCTCTTCCGGCAGGGTCGCCGCGGCCGCCCGGAACAGGAGCTGGTAGCCGACACGAACCGGGAGGGCGAGCGGCGGGTCGCGAAGAAACGAGACGGCGTCTCGCTGGGCACCGGAGGACTCGATGGCGCCATGGGTGCCGATCCAGGTTCGCAGATCCGCTGCTGTCTCGGGCAGTGGGTCGGCGCCGAGGAGGGCACCGACCCTGGTCTGTTCGGCGACGAACCGGTCGGCGTCGGCCGGCGTGAGTGGCGCCGGACCGTAGGCCTCGTAGGCCGCGAGGAAGGAGTCGGTCAACACGTTGTGGACCCAGGCGGCCATGGCCGGGTTGGCCGCGCTGTAGGCCCGGCCGCGTGAGGAACGTCCCCGTACGCCGCCGTGGGCGTGCCGCACCGCAGCGACCGAGGCCTCGACCTCGGGCATGGCGCCATAGGTCGTCTCGGTGACGTAGAGCGACGTGCGGGTGAGGCGACCCAGCGGGTCGTCTCGGTACCGCGAGTGCTGCTCGACACCGGCGACCACTTCGGGATGCGCGGTCTGGACGAGCAGGGCGCGGATGCCGCCGACGAACGCGGTCGCGTCACCGATCACGGGCCAGGACACGCTGTCGGGACCGAGCAGTCCGGGGTCGCCCATGTGATCGAGCGTGTGCTCGAGCGGTCGGGGGCCGTGCGAGAACAACGACGTCGTGGCTCGGACCACTCGGTCTTTCGCCCAACCGATCATCTCGACGTCGTCTCGCGGCGCTGCCTCATGTTCGGTGCTACGGGCCGACTCGGGTGGGCGGATGCGCGGGTCGGGCCGGGGGCGGGCGAGGATGTGGTGTGACCGGACGCGACCTTCCGACCATCTGGGTCCTCGGCGACCAGCTCGCCCGTGATCACGGCGCACTGGCCGGCTACGAGCCCGGTGAGTGTCGGGTCCTGCTCATCGAGAGCGACGCCCTCGTTCGCGGGAGCCGCTGGCATCGCCAACGGCTCCACGTCGTGCTGTCGGCCATGCGCCACTTCGCCGCCGAACTCCGCGACGAAGGGTTCGAGGTGGATGAGCGACGCGCGGAATCGTTCGCAACGGGCCTCGCCGCGCATCGGGCGCAGTACTCGCCATCCCGGGTGGTCGCCGCCCGGCCGTTCAGCATCGACGCCCACGAACGCCTCGCGGCCATGGACGTCGACCTGGTCGACCACGACTTCTTCCTCACGGAGGCCGACCAGTTCGCCGAGTGGGCCGGGGCCCGCAAGAGCCTCCGGATGGAGGACTTCTACCGTTGGCAGCGCCGCCGGCTCGACGTGTTGATGGACGGCGAGGATCCCGCCGGTGGTGCGTGGAACTTCGATCACGACAATCGGGAGCGACCTCCGAAGGACGGGCGAGCGTGGCCGACCCTCACCCGGTTCGCGCTCGACGACATCGATCGCGCCGTGTTGGCCGACCTCGACGAGTCCGGGGCCCCGACGTGGGGTGACGACCCCGACGGCCTCTGGCCCGTCACCCGGGCCCAGGCGCTGGTCCGCCTCGGCGACTTCATCGACCGGGGGTTGGCCCCCTTCGGCCCCCACGAGGACGCCATGCTCGCGGCCGAGTGGAAGTTGGCCCACAGCGTGCTGAGCAGCGCGCTCAACCTCGGGCTTCTTCACCCCGAGGAGGTGGTCCGGGCGGCCGAAGCCGCGTACCGGGACGGCGATGCGCCGATCAACAGCGTCGAGGGCTTCGTCCGTCAGATCATCGGCTGGCGCGAGTACGTGTGGTCGCTCTACTGGTATCGGGGCGCGGCCTACCGTGAGGAGAACCAACTCGCTGCGACCCGGCCGGTCCCACCCGCCTTCACCGGCGACGCGCCCACGCAGATGCGCTGTGTCGAGATCACGGTCGAAGGGTTGCGGGAGCGGGCCTACGGACACCACATCCAACGGCTCATGGTGCTCGGCAATCTCGCGCTCACGGCCGGCGTCGAACCATGGGGCATGAGCGAATGGATGCGGGTGACCTTCATCGACGGCGCCGAGTGGGTGATGGTGCCGAACGTCATCGGAATGGCGTTGCACGCCGACGGTGGACGGATGGCGACCAAGCCCTACGCCGCCGGCGGGGCCTACATGAACCGCATGAGCGACTACTGCGCGGGCTGCCGCTTCGACCCGAAGAAGCGCACCGGCGACGATGCGTGCCCGTTCACGTCCCTGTACTGGGACTTCCTCGCTCGCAACGAACAAGCCCTCTCCGGCAACCACCGCATGGGTCAGCAGTTGGCCGGCATGCGACGGCTCGCGGACCTCGACGAGACGCGGGTGCGGGCCGCCGAGGTGCTCGAGCGACTCTCGGCCGGTGAGCTCTGACCGCCGCTAGCCGGCGATGCCGGCTTCGACGGCGGCGACCAGTCCGTCGAGATCGTCGACCGTCACCGTGAGCGCCGAGTGGTCCTTGAAACCGATCACGCGGGGCACGCGCTGGGCGAAGTGCACGCACACGCCGCCGTGGGTCGACGTGCCGAAGGTGAGGCCGTCGTCGGCGAACGACAGCCGCATGCCCACCGCCTTCCACCACTGGTAGTCGTGGGTCGAGTGGGCGCCCGTCACGTTGTCCATCGGCGTCTCGAGTCGGGCCCGGCCGAAGGTCGCGGTGAAGGTCTCCTCGGTGAGGGTCACGCCGTCGATTCCCTTTCGGGCGCCCAGCGGGCGCCAGATCATCGCGAAGCGGGGATCGAAACGGTAGGGGAAGAACACGCGTGACTACTCGAGCGCCGCCGCGAGTCGGTCGAGCGTGGTCGTCATCGTCTGCCGGTTGTGTGCGCCCCGGTCGTCGACACCGGAGATCCCGGCGCTGGCCTCACGCATCTCCTCCGGGATGAGATTGCTGCTGTACTCGGTCACACGACACCCGCCGTCGGTCGGTTCGATCGCGTAGCCCCACTTCGCGAAGACGAAACCGTTCATATCGCAGTCGAAGAAGAAGCGTTCGTTCTCCACGAATTCGACGATCGTGGCGTTGGTGGACCACTCGGCATCGCCATTGCGGTTGTGGCCGGTGAAGGTGGCGCCGAGCGCGGGACCGTCGACGCCGTCGTTCCATTCGGCGGCATGGGTCTCCGGTGACCATTCACCCATGCGGGTCACGTCGGTGATGGCGGCGAAAACGGCTTCGGGTGCCGCCGCGATGTCTCGGGTCACTTCGATGTCGAACGTCATGGCCGCCACGCTAGGCGTGGTCGCCGCCCGACGCCGAACCGTCAGGCGTGGGTGATGCAGCGATCGGTGGCCGGCAGCGCGGCCTGGCGTTCGGGACCGATCTCGTCGCCGCAGACGGTGCAGGTGCCGTAGCTTCCGTCGTCGATCCGGGCGAGGGCGCGGTCGACGAGGTCCAACTGGGTCTGGAGAGTCCGGGCCAGCACCTGGTTCTCGCCCTGTTCTCCGGCGACCTGGCCGCGGTCGGCGAAGTCGTCGTCGAAGTCGAGGTCGATTTCTCCGCCGACGGTCAGCTCGTCGATCTGGGTGAGGAGATGACGCCGTTCGGATTCGAGCGTGCCGCGGATGTCGGTCAGGTCTTCGGCCATGGCCGCAAGGTAGCGAATGTCCCGCGGTCTGACCCGTGACCTTCGACCCTGTCTGGGAACCCGGTCCGTGGCCGTCGCGGGCGGTCTGGCACAGTGGAGGCATGGATCTCGAGCGACTCGTCGACCTCGCTGCCGAGGCCCGCTCGCGGGCCTACGCCCCGTACTCGGGATTCCGCATGGGTGCTGCTGTCTTCACCGCCGATGGGCGCACGATCACCGGGACTCTGGTCGAGAACGTGTCGCTGGGTCTCGCCATGTGTGCCGAACGTGCCGCCCTGTTCGCCACGGTCGAAGCGGGCTCGCTCCCGGTTGCCCTGGCGGTGGTCTCGCCCCGGACCGACGGATCGGTCACGTTCCCGTGCGGCGCATGCCTCCAGGTGGCGCTCGAACTCGGTGGTCCGGAGACCGTGGTGGTGGCGGCGACGGTCGACGGTGTGGTCGAGCAGTCGACCGTGGGGGAACTGCTGCCCCGCGGGCCCCGCAAGGCCTGACCCCTCGGTTTCAGCCGGCTGCGGGGGTTCTGCCCGGCTCGTCGATCAGCGCTTCCGCGTCGGCCGAGATGCCGTCGAGCATGCCGGGAAAGACGAAGTGGTGGAACGGGGCGACGGCGTACCAGTAGGCCCGTCCCCACAGTCCTCTGGGTACGAAGATCGCGGTCTGGGTGAGGACGCAGCGGGGGCCGTCGGCGGAGTTCGGCGCCGGATCGATGCGCCATTCGAGTGACGCCACGCCGGGCAGGCGCATCTCGGCCCGCAGGCGGAGCAACGCACCGTCCTCGATCGCTTCGACCCGCCAGAAGTCGACCGGGTCGCCCACGCGGAGTTCGTCGGGGTCTCGTCGGCCGCGTCGCATCCCCGGCCCACCGATCAGCTTGTCGGCCAGGCCTCGCAACGACCACAGCCAATCGCTCGAATACCAGCCTCGCTCCCCGCCGATGCGGCAGACGGCTCGGTGTGCGGCCTCCGGGGTCGAATCGACGACGCGGTGGCGTTCGTCCTGCAGGACCGCACCCCCGGCCCAGTCCGGGTCGGTGGGCAACGGGCCGGCCAGGGCGACGCTCTGGGCGCCCGTCCACCGCGTCGAGACCTCGTGGCCGCGGGTGCGGTCCAGGGCGCGTCGCACGGCGACGGCGTACGGGCTCCGCGGCCCAGGGCACAGCTCGACGATGGCGTCGTCGTGGACGACGACCTCGTTGACGAGGCTGTCGACGAGTGGGCGAGCGAGGGCGCGGGGGAGCGGCGTGACGAGGCCGACCCAATGCGACGACAGCCGTGGTGTCAGCACCGGTACCGGAATCACCAGCCGCTTCCGCAGGCCGGCCTCTTCGGCATAGACCGCCATCATCTCCCGGTAGGTGAGGACGTCGGGACCGCCGATCTCGAGCACGCGGCCGCTCGTGTCCTCTGTGTCGAGGACCTCCACCAGGTACCGGATCACGTCGCGGATCGCGATGGGCTGGCACCTCGTGTCGACCCACCGCGGCGTGACCATCACCGGGAGCACTTCGACCAGATAGCGGAGCATCTCGAAGCTGGCGCTGCCGGCGCCGATGATCACTGCGGCCCGGAGCTCCGTCACGGGCACGGGGCCGTCGGCCAGGACGCGGCCCACCTCGTGGCGCGACTCCAGATGGCGGGAGAGTTCGCCGCCGTCGGCATCGCCGAGGCCGCCCAGGTAGACGATGCGTCGTACGCCGGCCTGTGCCGCGGCATCGCGCAGGTTGGCCGCGCCGGCCGCTTCGCGCTGGGCCCAGTCGTCGCCCTCGCCGATGCTGTGGATCAGGTAGTAGACGGCATCGACATCGGCCACCGCGGCATCGAGATCGCCTTCGATCTCGCCCTGGATCACCTCGACCTCGTCTCGCCAGGGAGCCCGGTCGAGCTTCTTGGGGGTACGGGCGAGGCAGCGGACGCGATACCCGGCGGCGAGGAGTTCGCCGACGAGGCGGCCCCCGACGTATCCGGACGCGCCGGTGACGAGAACGAGGCCACGGGACGGCGAGGAGGTGCTCACGGTAGGACTACGGCGTGACTCGGGCGCGCGGATGCGCACCCGAGGCGGTCAGCCCGCCGCGGCGACCAGCGCGTCGCGGAGGCCGAGGTGGGTGCTGGGGCCCGCTTCGGTGGTGGCCATGAAGTCGCACATCACCTCCGTGAACCGGTCTGGGGCCTCGGCGTGCGGGAAGTGGCCCACGCCTTCGAGGATCTCGAGACGGGAGCCCGGGATCGCCTCGTGGGCCGCGTGGGCGTGCTCGACGGGGATGATCGCATCCCGGTCGCCCCAGACGATCAGCGTGGGGAGGTTGCCGGCCAGGTAGAGGCGGTCGAGCGCGCTGACCGTCTGCCCGCTCGGCTCGATCACGCCTCGCATGGTGCGCACGAACGCCTTCCGGTTCTCGGCCCCGGCCAGCGAGGAGTAGGCCCGCCACATCTCGCCGACGAGCGGGGCCCGCATTCCGCGGTCGTGGAGGAACCCGCCGATGGCGTTGCCGATCCCGGCGACCGGGCGAGGAAAGACCAGGGGCATCAGCTGTTCGGCCCCCGGCAGGCTGCAGAGGCGCAGTATCCAGCTCACTTCCCGGCCGAGACCGCCCGATCCGACGAGGACGAGACGGTTGCAGAGCTCGGGATGTTGGTAGGCGAGCTGCATGGCGACGCCGCCGCCGAAGCTCTGCCCGACGATGGTGGCCCGCTCGACGTCGAGGATGGCCAGGAGATCCCGGAGACCACTCGCCATCGCGCCGAGCGAGTAGTCGCCCATCGGCTTGGCCGACTCGCCGTGGCCCAGCAGGTCGGGCGCGATCACGTCGTACTTCTCCGCCAGCGTGGGCATGACCTCTCGCCACGTGAGCGAACTTCCCGCCAGTCCGTGGATCAACACGATCGATTCGCCCGTGCCCGCTCGGCGGTAGCGAACGTCGTGGCCGTGGATCTTCACATGCGACAACGGAATCTCTGCCATGCCCCAAGTGTGCCCCTCGGACCCGAGGTTCGCTCGGGCCGAACGTCCTGCCCGGCCAGGGACGGGTCAGACGCTGAGGTGTCGGGGCCGTCCGACCCGGACGGGAACGCCCGGTGAATAGAGCCCGTGGGGGCGCCCCGACGGGGCCGGAAGGCCGGCCGCGGTCACGAGTTCGTCATCGATTCGTTCGACCCGGGCCCGGTACAACGGCCATGGAGGGTGATCGACCGGGGCGTAGCGCAGCCGGCGGCTGCGCCCCGAGGTGACCAGA
>JAUIML010000146.1 GCA_030432715.1 Acidimicrobiia bacterium
ACCCGGGCCAGCCCACCGAGGTCGTCGTCGGTGACGATCGCCGTCGGTCGAAGGATCGCCACCGCAGCCCCGGGGTGGCGGGCGCGCCACTCTGCGGCCAGCCGCTCGACGTCGGCCCGGGCGACCGCCCAACTGAAGTCGGGGTTGGGGCGGACGGGCGCGTCCTCGGTGATCGGGACCGGATTCGCAGCCCACGCGCCGTAGACCATGGCCGTCGACAAAACGACGATCTGTCCGACGCCCGCCTCGCCGGCCGCGTCGAGCACCCGTTGGGTGATCGCGAGGTCGAGTTCCTCCGCCGCCGGCTCGGGCTGACCCGGGGTGGATGCGGACGCGAGATGAACGATCACATCGGCGCCCGAGAAGATCGCACCGAGCGGTCCCGCCGCGAGGTCGACCCGCTTCGACTCGACATCGGATGCCACCGGAGTGCCGACCCGATCGACGGCGAGCACCTCGAGCACGTCGTCGGCCTCGGCCAGCCGCCGCACGACGCGAGACCCGATCGCGCCGGCCGCCCCGGTGACCACGACGCGGGTCATCGGGCGACCAGAGGGTCGGGAGCGGGGCGTAAAGACGCGGTCACGCACCTACCATGCCGTCATGAGCGACGATCTGCCACCCGATGGCGACCCGTTCGGCGGCATTCCCTTCCTGGGCGAGTTGATGAAGATGCTCCAGGGTCAGGCCGCCGGCGGCGTCGACGCCGCCCGCCAACTCGCCCGCTCGATCGCCAACGACGGGGAGTCCGAGCCCAACATCGACCCCGCCGACCGCATCGCGGTCGAGACCCTCGTTCGGGTCGCCGAACTCCAGGTCCAGAACGCGACCGACCTCCCGGTAGCCCGCGGCGGCGCCCTCCGCGCCACGGTGGCCAACCGCAGCCAATGGGCCGACCAGACGATCGACGACTACCGGCCGCTGTTCGAAGCGCTCGCCGAAGGCATGACGGCGAGCATGGGAACGCCCGACGACCTGCCCGTGGGCGACCCCATGGCGGAGATGATGGCGTCCCTGTCCCAGATGATGGGGCCGATGATGCTCGGGATGACCACCGGCTCGATGGTCGGCAATCTCGCCCGCTCCGCGCTGGGCGGCAATTCGTTGCCGGTTCCTCGCCCGCCCGACGCGCCGATCCTCGTCCTGCTCCCGAACCTCGACCACTTCAGCGCCGAATGGTCGCTCGACCGCGACGACGTCCGCCTCTGGGTGTGTCTTCACGAGGTCGCCCACCACGCCGTCATCAACGTTCCCCACGTGCGCGAGCGACTCACCCGTCTCCTCCATCGCCACGCCCGGAGCTTCGAGCGCGACCCCGAGAGTCTCGGCCGAGCGTTCGGCGACTTCGATCTGTCGGCCGGCCCGGAGGCGCTGGCCGAACTGCAGGACACACTCGGCGATCCCGAAGCGATCCTCGGGGCCGTGCGCTCTGCCGAGCAGGAAGCGCTCCAGCCCGAACTCACCGCCCTGGTCGCCAGCATCACCGGCTATGTCGATCACATCATGGACCGCATCGGTGCGCCGCTGATCGGCTCCTACGCGATGCTCACCGAAGCCCTGCGCCGACGCCGAGTCGAAGCCGATGCGAGCGATCGGTTCGTCGAGCGGATCCTCGGACTCGAACTCGACCGGGCGCACTACGAGCGCGGTCGCGAGTTCGTGGCCGGTATCGCCGAACGGGCGGGCGACGACGGCGTCAACCGCCTGTTCTCCGATCCCACCCACCTCCCGACTCCCAACGAGGTCGACGCGCCGGGTCTGTGGCTGGCGCGGATCGACCTTCCCGACCAGACCCCCTAGACCATCAGTCGACGTCGCCGTCGCCGTCGCGGTCGTCGGGCCGACGCGGTGGTGACGGGTCGACCTCGACACCGTCGATCGACGAGACATAAGGCGTGGTGTCGTCCCAGTCGTCGGGGGCCGCGACCTGGGCGGTGGTGGCCGGTGGTGCGGGCTGCGACGGACGCAGGTCCTCATCGGTGAGCTCGACGGTCGGGTCCTCGTCGAACTCGGCAGTGCCGGCTGCCGCGGTGGCGGGAGGGGCGCCACGACCGCGACGTCGCGAGAACGCGCTACGGCCCGGCCCGCCGGCGACATACGAGAACAGGGCCCCGCCGGCCGCGACCGCCACGAGCAGCGCACCGACCGTGACGCCCATCCGAATCATGACGGGGATGAACGCGCCGACCGCGAACGCCAGCTGGAACCGCGCCTCGAAGCGGGCGAACGACCGGCCGTAGTTCGCGTCGGGCGCGTCGCGCTGGACGAGGGCGTCGAACGCCAGCTTCCCCGTCACCGTGCTGAACGACACGATGAATGCGAGCAGGGCCGTACCGAAGATCGATCCGTTGAGCGCCGCGAACAGGGCAACGGCGACGATGCCGCCGAGCGACCCGGCGAGGATGCGTTCCTCGATCACCCGGGCCCGGGCGGCCGGCGCGAGCCGGGCTCCCGACAGCGACCCGGTGACGGCGAACAGACCGACCAGCCCGAAGTGCCAAACCGGGGCGCGCGGGTCGCCGGTGATGTCGATCCCGCGCGCCGTTGCGCTGGCGCCGCCGAAGGCAGCTCCGTCGCCGGAGATGTCGAGCGCCTCCTTGCCACCGCGCAGCTCGAACATCAACAGCATCGTCACGAACCCGACGACCCCACGGATGACCGCCATCGACGTCGCCGCCAGGAGGATCTTCGCGTCGCGCAGCTCGGCCCGCTCGGCCGCTTCGACCGGTTCCGGCGCGACGACGATCTTCGGGAGCTGCAGGGCGAAGATCGTGGCGACGATGAACCCGATCATCGCGATGGCCGCGGCGAACGCCGGCCCGCCGATGATGCTGAACGCGCCCGCGATCGCCGCGCCGGCGGGTCCCGCGATCGAGCTGATCAGCGCCAGGCGGCTGTTGGCGCCGACGAAGTCCTGCTCGCTCTTCACGAACTGGGGCACCACTGCGCTCTTCGCGACGGCATACCCCTTCTGGAGCACGAGGATGCCGAATGCCTCCGGGAACAGCAGCAACGTGTCGAAGTGGCTGATCATGAAGAAGGCGACCACCACCCGTCCGACCAGCGTCGCCATGATCATCATCCGTCGTCCGCCCGCCACCCGGTCGATCGCCGGGCCGATCAACGGGGTGACCACCGCGAACGGCGCCATGGTCAGGATCAGCGCGAGCGCCACGCGGCCTCGCGACTCCTCCGGGCTGATCGAGAAGAAGATCGACCCGGCCAGCGCCGCGGTGATGGCACCGTCGGACGCGGCGGAGAGCGCGTGGACTCGAGCGAGGCGAACGAACGGGGTGACGACGAAGCCCTCGGCTCCCTCGGACTTTGGCTGTGGTCGCCCCAGTGGCCGCCAGCCGGACTCGTTCACGCGAGCAGTCTAAGTTGCCGCTTCGCCGGACGGATCGCGTCGATCAGTTCGACATCGCGGGCGTAGGTGAGGGCCCGCTCGGCCGCGTCGAGCGAGAACCAGCCGACGGTGTCGACCTCGTCGTTGGGCTCGAACTGGCCGCTCTCCACCTCCATCGTCCAGTAGACGACCAGCTTGGGGCGGTTCTTGCCGTCGGTGTACCGGACCACCGGGAGGCGGTCGAGGCGCCGGCAGCGGAACCCGGTTTCCTCCTCGACCTCACGTTCGGCCGTCTGCCCGAGGGTCTCGCCCTCGTCCATCTTCCCCTTCGGGAAGGACCAGTCCTCACGGTCCGGGCGGTGGACGATCAGGACCTCCAACTCGCCGCCGTTGTCGCGCAGCACCAGACCACCGGCAGCCCAGACGACGACATCGGGGTGTTCGTCGGCCAGGCGGGCTCGGAGGTCACGCATGTGACGCTTTCCGGGCCCGGGCGAGCTGCTGGAACCGCTGCTGGGCATCGATGCCGACCGTACCCCTGCGCTTGGTCCATGTGCCGGACCCGTCGAGGATCCATGCGAGGCGGTCGTCGGTGCGGACGACATCGAGCGCTTCGTGGAGCCGGGCGAGTGCCACCGGGTCGGTCACCTCCAGCAGCACTTCGATCCGACGGTCGAGGTTGCGCGTCATCAGGTCGGCGCTGCCGATGTAGGTCAGCGAACGTCCGGGACCGTCTCCGTTCGCGAAGTGGTAGATGCGCGAGTGTTCGAGATAGCGACCGACCAAGGAACGGACTCGGATCCGCTCGGACAGGCCCGGCACACCGGGCCGCAGACAGCAGATGCCGCGCACGATGAGGTCGATGTCGACACCGGCCTGTGAGGCCTCGTAGAGCTTCTCGATCATCCGCGGGTCGACCAGGCTGTTCATCTTCAGCGTCATGGACCCCCGACCGGACTCGATCTCGCGATCGACGAGCTCGGTCAGGCGCCGCCGCAGGTGCTGCGGAGCAACGAGAATGCGCCGGAACTCGTGGGCATGGCTGTAGCCGGTCAACCCGTTGAACAGGTCGGCCAGGTCCTCGCCGACCTCCGGGTCTGCGGTGAGCACGCCGAGGTCCTCGTAGAAGCGAGCGGTGCGGTGGTTGTAGTTGCCGGTGCCGAGATGGCAGTAGCGACGGATCCCGTCGCCCTCCTCGCGGACGACCATGCAGGTCTTCGAATGGATCTTGAGGCCCACGATGCCGTAGGCGACGTGCACACCGGCCTTCTCCAGCCGCCGGGCCCATCCGATGTTGGCTTCCTCGTCGAAGCGGGCCTTGAGCTCCACCAGCACCGCGACCTGCTTGCCCCGCTCCGACGCCCTGATCAGCGCGTCGATGATCGGGCTGTCGCCCGAGGTCCGATACAGCGTGAGCTTGATCGCGAGGACGTCGGCGTCGAGGGAGGCCTGGCGGATGAACTCCACGACCGAGTCGCTGAAGGACGAATACGGGTGGTGCACGAACACGTCGCCGTCGCGGAGCACCGAGAAGAAGTCGGCGGGCCCCTCCTCGCCCTCGAGCCGGGGCTCGACGATGCCCTGCCACGCCGGCCAGCGCAGTGACGACCGATCGAGTCCGGCGATCTCGAAGAAGGACGTCGCGTCGAGTGGTGCCGACGTGAGGTAGACCTCCGTGTGCTCGAGATCGAGCTCCCGGAGGAGGAGTTCGAGCACCTCGTCGGACATCGACGCGGCGACCTCGAGACGCACCGCACGGCCGAATCGACGGCGACGAAGCTCCAGCTCGACGGCCGCGAGGAGGTCGTCGGCCTCTGCTTCCTCGAGGGTGAGGTCGGCGTTGCGGGTGACGCGGAACGCGTGGGATTCGACGATCTCGAGTCCGGGGAACAGTTGATCGAGGTGGGCCGCAATCACCGTCTCGAGGGCCACGTACCGGTCGGTTTCGCCGAGCCGGATCCAGCGCGGAAGGGTGTTGGGGACCTTGACCCGGGCGAACCGCTCGCGACCGTCGACGAGATCGCGGACCACCACGGCGAGGTTCAACGAGAGATCGGAGATGTAGGGGAACGGATGGCCGGGATCGACCGCCAGGGGCGTCAGCACCGGGAAGATCCGGCTCCGGAAGTGCTCCGCCATGGATTCGGCGTCGTCCGCCGGGAGATCGGCGTGGTCGAGCAGCTCGATTCCGGCCTCGCGGAGCCCGGGCAGCATCCGCTCACGGATGATCTGCTCGTGGCGGGCGCCGAGATCGGTGACGACGTCGCGAATCGCCCGCACCTGTTCGCGGGGCGTGCGCCCGTCGGGGCTGGTCGCCTGCACGCCACCGGCGACCTGGTCGTAGAGACCCGCGACCCTCACCTGGAAGAACTCGTCGAGATTGCTGGCGAAGATCGCCAGGAAGGCGAGCTGTTCGAGCAACGGGACGTCGTCGTCGACCGCGAGCTCGAGCACGCGGGCGTTGAAGGCGAGCCAGCTCAGCTCGCGATTGAGGAAGGGGGTGTCGTTGTCGTCCCACCCTCCGACGGACGGGGAGGAGCCACCAACACTCACGGCGCGCCACCCTCCACCGCGGTCTCGGTGGCCCGCAGCGCGGCGCCGATGGCGCCGCCGACGTCGCCGAGGGCCGCAGGCCGCACCGGTGCAAACCCCTCCGCGAACGCCCGGTCGACGATGCGCTGCTCCAGCGCCAGCCGGAAGTCGTCACCGAGCCGTTCGGCCATCCCTCCGCCCAGCACGATCAACTCGAGATCGACGAGGGCGATCGCGCCGGCGATCGCCGCGGCCATCGCGTCGGTCGCATCGTCGATGATCGAGCACGCGACGTCGTCACCGGCCGCGAGCGCCTCGGCCCACGTGGACGACTTCATGCGACGGTCGCCGACGAGGTCGACGAGCACGGTCGGCTCCCCTGCCTCGTGGCGGGCGCGAGCCCGGAGCTCCATCATGCGTCGGCCCGCGTAGTCCTCGAGCTCGCCGCGGCCGACATCGCCGCCGGAACGGTCACGAAACGACACGTAGGTGTGACCGATCTCCCCGGCGAGTCCGCGTGGCCCCTGACGCAACACCCCGTCGAGCACGAGTCCGGCGCCGACGCCGGTACCCATGAACACGCCGAGCACGTTGTCGCACCCCACGCCGGCACCGAGACGGACCTCTGCGAGCGTGCCCACATTGACGTCGTTGTCGACGACCACGCGGCGATCACCACAGCGGCGGCTCAGCCCCGCGGCCACGTCGACGTCGTGGTCCCATCCGGGCAGGTTGCGAGCCACCGGCAACACGCCGGTGCCGGGCCGCACGGGACCAGGCACTCCGATCCCGATCCGCTCGGCCCGACCATCGGGGTCGACCTTGCGCACGACCGAGGCGACCGCGTCGAGCACATCATCGGGTGTGCCCACGCGGGGAGTGGACTTCTTGGCCTGGTCGACCACGCAGCCGTCCTCGAAGAGAACGGCCATGATCTTGGTTCCGCCGAGATCGACTCCGACTGCGACCATCAGTGAGCGAGGCTCACGACGAACCCTCGCCGTCCTCCGGGTAGCCGAGGTCCCACTCGACGACGATGCGCTCGCGCTCACCATCGCGGTTGACGCGTTCCCGGTTGCGACGGAACTGGGGGTCGTGGGGAGGAAGGAGCAGCAGGCGGGCGTTGACCCGGTCGCGGAAGCCGTCCATGACCTCGCGATCGCCGTACACGGCGCGGATCTCCCAGTGGGGTGCGGTGGGACCGAGGTAGACGATGGTGGCCTGACCGATCGGCGGCTCGTCGGTCTCGAGTTCTGCGGTGTCGGTCATGACGGCTCCTGGTGGCTGAGCGGCAGGGACGGCGAATTCTGCCCCGAGACGAGCAGTGTATCGGCCCCCGTTGCCGGTGGGATTTGCGGCACCGCGAGGCAGAAACAACCACCCTTCGTGAATGAATGACTTCAGGGAGTGGCGCTTCGGCGTCGAATGGGGTTTTACGGGAACTTTCCCCACGATCTGGGCGTACTACCGATACCGACCGCGGGCATCGGCGATCGGGCACCGTGCGTGAGCGCCAGCCCCAAGGAGCATTCGAATGGACACCAGCTGGATGGCAGGAGGCAATTGCGCCACCCACCCCCCGGACACGTTCTTTCCTTCCGACGGTGTGGGCGTGGAAGTCGCCCGGCGGATCTGTGACGGCTGCCCGGTCGGCGAGCGTTGCCTCGAATACGCACTCCGCAACCGCATTGATCACGGCGTGTGGGGCGGCACGAGCGAGCGGCAACGCCGCCGCATCCTCAAGGCCCGGCGCGACGCGACGACCCCGATCGCGGTCTGAGACCGCGATCGCGGTCTGCGAACTCCGTTCTGGAGACGGAACTTCAGTCCCAGAGGCGGAACGGATCGACCACGGCGTCGGCCGCGTCGCGGAGACGTTCGCCGACCGACGGCGAACGCCGGGGAAGGTCGTACATCATGGCGTCCATCATCTCGTCGTCGGGCGCACCGCTGACGACGACCCAGACGTATCCCGACCCGTCGACCACCGCGACATAGGCGTCGTCCATCGGCGCCGACCACATGTCGGCCTCCTCACTCGAGACCATCGACCCCGCACCCAGGTCGTCGACATCGACCTCACCTTCGTGCCGGAAGACCGACACGGCGTCACCGTGCGACGACCGGTAGACGAGGTGGATCGTGCTGCCGTCGACGTACGCGTGCCGCATCGTGTACTCGGCGGGCATCGGCAGCGCGGCATCAGATGCCTCGTCCATGGGCATCGGATCCATGTCGTCCATCATGTCGGGCATCTCACCCCCGTCGATGACCGCAGCCGCCGCCTCGTGGCGGTCGATGAGATCGCCCAACGCCGGGATGGAGTCGGAGCCCCCGAGCCCGCCGACGACACCCGCGATGATCACCATCGCCGCTGCGGCGGCGGCGAACGTGGGCACCCGCCGACGACGATCCAGCGGGATGACCGGGGCGACGTCGGCGGCTTCCACGCCGGCCACCAGTCGCCGGAGGGTGGCGTCGTCGACCGCGACCGCACTCGAACGCAGCACCGAACGGACCGTCTTCAGCTCGTCGTAGAGCTCGACCATCCGGGGATCGTTCGCGAGTGCGGCATCGAGTTCGGCCTGCTCCTCGCCGGAGAGTTCGCCATCGAGGCCGGCGGAGAGCCACTCCTCGTTCACGACAACGCCTCCCGGAGCTTCAGTCGTCCTCGGTGGACCCGAGACCGCACCGTGCCGACGGGCACGCCGGTCTGCGTCGCGATCTCGCCATAGCTGAGGCCGGCCACGTCACACAGCACCACCGCCACCCGAAACTCCTCCTGGAGATCGCCGAGGGCGGCTTGGATGTGGTCGGGGAGCGACTCCATCGCCGAGGCCTCGTCGGCGCCCGGCGCGCCGACGATCACCCGATCGGGGTCGTCCGGCAGAGCCGTCTGCGGTCGCCGTTTCCGACGCCGAGTCTCGTCGAGGAAGACATTGGTCACGATGCGGGCGAGCCATCCTTGCAGGGAGCCTGGGGTGTAGTTGACGAGGCCGCGCTTCACGCGCAGAAGGGACTCCTGGACAACGTCCTCGGCATCGGAATGGTTCCCCGCCAGCCGATAGGCGACGGAGTACATGAACCGGGAGTGGTCGCGCGCGACCTCGTCCCATGTGGGCACGGTCCCCGCCGCATCGGTCGGGTCGGCCCCGGTCAAGTCGACCGGTGATTCAGCTGGAGGACGTGGACTCGTCGTCCTCAGCGCCCTCGGCGAGCCCCTGCTTGAACTCGTTCTGGGCCTGACCGAGCGATCTCGCGAGCTTGGGAAGCTTGGCGCCTCCGAAGATCAGCAACGCAAGAAGCAAGACGATGAGCAACTCGTTCGTCTGGAGGAAAGCAACCATGACTGCGAGAGTACCCCCTCGATGGTGAACATCGTATGAGGGCGGGAAGAAACCCGGGAATCAGGCCGTGACGCCGTCGGCCTGCGCCGCGGCTGCGGCCCGGGCGAGGGCCCGCTGGCGGCGGATACGCCGGCGTTCGCGTTCGCTCATGCCGCCCCAGATTCCGAACTTCTCGCCGTTCTGCAGCGCGTACTCCAGGCAGTCATCGCGAACGACACAGCCCCGGCAGACCTCTTTGGCTTCACGGGTGGATGCGCCACGCTCGGGAAAGAACAGATCAGGGTCAACCCCGAGGCAGTTCGCGTAGTCCTGCCAGGCTTTTTCTTCTGCGTCGATGTCGGAATGCATGGCCATGGGTCCTCCGTGGCGCTCGATGGAATCCGGCGTGGATTCCCTCCGCCTGCTGCCACGAGTGTAATTACAGCACTGTGTTTCCGTGCTTGTAAAGGCCGTGCCGGTATTTTTCGGCCCTGTCCGAGCCGTCAGGAACTCTCGGAGCCGGCCTGTTCGCCGGCCAGGAGGCGCGTCACATCCGCGGCCGCGGCGGGCCGGGCGAGATGGAATCCCTGACCTCGTCCGCACCCGAGCCGGATCAACTCGGCGAGCGCCAGTTCTGCCCGCACTTGCGGTGAGTCGCCATTGGCGCGACCGACATAGACCCGGATTGGGTCGAGCGCCGGACGCTTGGTGAATGCCGCGATCGCCCCGGCATCCGGACCCGAAGTTATGAAATCGCGCCCCGGTTTGCCGATACCGGCCCAATCGATCAATGACGCGGCGCTGCCAACTTTGGTCGGGTCTTCAGGCGCAGGT
>JAUIML010000147.1 GCA_030432715.1 Acidimicrobiia bacterium
GCCCTCTACGAGGATCAGCTGCCCGACGACATCTCCCACGTCTACCTCGAGACCCCCGACGGCGGGTACTACGTGAGCGTCGACATCGACACCATGCGCCACGACCAGACCCTGCTCGCCCATCAGAACCTGGGGTTCCCGATCAATGACCGCAACGGCGCCCCCCTGCGCCTCGCCACGCCCCTGAAGTACGGCATCAAGCAGATCAAGCGCATCGGCCGGATCCAGTTCCTCACCGAACAGGGCGGCGACTACTGGGGCGAACGCGGCTACGACTGGTACGCCGGCCTCTGACCCGTCACCCCGGTGTCAGGCACTCGTCACGTCGGGATGGCCCGGTGGGTGTACGACGATGACCCGGTGACCGCACCCCCCCGCCGCCGCACTCTGCGAGCCGTGGCCGTTGCCTGTGTGTTCGCATCAGCGGCCTCGGCACCGTCCACGTCAGCACCGGCGCTCCCATCGGTCAGTCGCTCGGCGTCGATGGCGCCACATGCCGTGCTCGACCTCCTGCCGGCTCCCACAGCGGAGAGTGTGCTCCGCCACGGTCGACAACCTCGCACTGATCGAATCGACGTTCGGCCGTCCCGCCGAGACCCCCGACGCCATCGACGACTGGCACGCGGCCCAGAACGACAGAGGTGCTGGGTTGTTCGCACTCCGAGCGATCGTCGGCGGGCGATCGGACCTCTCGTTCCGCGAGGCCTGGGGATCGACATCTTCGCCAACGACTGGCTCGCGACGGCCGAGGACGAGGCCACCAGCCAAACGGCCGTGCCGTGGGCCGTCATCGGCAACGTCGACGAATCGACCGTGACCGCGGCGGCACAGACCACGCCGGAGTGGGCGGGATTTCTCGAAACGAACCCGTACGAAGCGGGGCTCCTCCACCGGTGGGGCGGCGATGAGCTGATGCTCGGGCTCCCGCGCCGTAGCGCGCTCCCGCCGTGGGCGGGATCGTTGCTCGTCGAAGAGGACCTGGCGATTCGGGCGTTCGGTGACGATGCCCTCGCCGACCACCGTGCTGTCCTGGCGGGCGACGCACCCTCGCTCCTCGACCAGCTGGGGGTGGAGGCGATCGCCGAGTTCATGGCTGACGAGTCGGTTCTCTCGGTGACCATCCGAACGGCCGTCCCGACGCTCGAGCCGTGCAAGGTCAGACGGGTCGCGGCGTCCGACGCAGCATTCGCCGAATGGGCGAACGTGAAGCCGCTCCCCGGGCAGCGGCGGAGGAGAACGCCGCGGCGATCGTCCACAACTTCGCCGTCGGGAGTCGAATCGACCCCGGTCCGACTCTCGGCGAGTACTATCCCTCCGTGAAGATCGAGATCCCCGCCGACGCCCTGATGATCCGCTTCGATCCTACGCCCAGTGGGCAACGCCTCATCTCGGGCCTCCACCAGCGCGACACGCTGTTGTTCTGACTCGAGCCCGATGACGTGTGAGCGGCACGGCCGGCCGCAATCCGGCTTCGGTGTTCTCTTCGGCGGTGTTCTCTTCGCCGGGGTTCTCCTCGCGGGCCTCACCGCTTCGTGTTCGAGCTCGAGCGACGAGGCCGGACTCGTCACCACCACGACGCAGACGGCAGTCGAGACCACTGCTCCGGACGAACCGTCGGCGAGATCGCTGGTTCCCGACGTGGCACTGAGCGACGCCCTCGATCTCGTGCCGCGTGGGTTCGACCGGAGTTGGATTGAGGCCACGTCCGTCGCCGGACTCGAGGGGTTGCTCGGCCCCCATCCCGGCGGCCCCAGCAGTGAGTGGGTCGCCCAGGCCGAGCGCGCCCTCGTCCGCTTCCTCGGAGAGATCGGCGAGGCATCACGGCCCGGCGACCCCTCACCCGAGCACGGTTGGGGATTCGACGGTCGGACCGTCGCGTGGCTCATCGCCGAGCGGAATCTCGTCGAGGTCGACTCGCCCACGCCCTGGGCCCGCGTCGGCGAGTTCGACCGCGACCGAATCGCATCGACTGCGGCGAACGATGCCGGGTGGAACGACCTGCTCGTCGTGGACGCGCCGAACCCCGAGGTCGACGTCTACCGGTGGAGCGACCGGGAGATGTTCCTCGACCGACCCCGGAGAGACAGTTGGGTGGCGTGGGGCGGCGGGTTGATCGCATCCGACGAGCTCGTCATCCGATCGTTCGACGACGAGTCCGCCGAGCTCCAGTTGGCGGTGTTGGCCGGCCGGGCGACGAGCGTGCGGGACGACGAGGACTTCGCCGGGCTACTCAGCGCGCTCGACGCGATGGGCGACGAGCTTCTCACCGTGACACTGGTTGCGGAGCCGCTGCGACTGAGCGAGCTCACACTGCCCGACCAATTTCCCCGGACGGCCGAGGGTCGAGCCACGTTCCTCGACGTCCAGCTGATCCGGCCACCGATCTCGACTGCGTTCGGTATTCGTGTGGGTCCCGAGGGCACACCCGAGCCGTTTGTCCTGCTCGATCACGTTTCCGAGGATCGGGCCGAGGGGAACGAGCGGATCCTCGCGGGCAATCTGACGACGGGACAGGCCTTGGCATCGGGAGACGCGCTCGCCGACGAGTACCCCGGCGCGACGGTCGCAAGGGAGGGTCGGGTGGTCACCATCTCGTTCGGCGAGCTCGCCGAGTACCACGACATCTTCATCAGCTTCGATCGAGGTGGAAGCCTGCTCCCGGTGCCCTGACCAACGAGCGTCGGCCTGGCGGCGACGGACACTCCAGCTGTGACGAGTGTCTGACACCGGTGTGACGGGTCAGAGGGTGCGGAGGGTGGCGAGGAAGAGGGCGGGGTCGGGGCGGAAGCGGTAGTTGTCGGTCTCGTGGGCGAAACGGATGACGCCGTGGGCGTCGAGCACGACGGCGGTGGGGAGCACCGACTCGACTTCCGGGGCGATACCGACCGGCGCGCCGCCGGGGTGCTGGATGCCGAGCGCGCGGGCGGCGGCGTTGTCGACGTCGACGAGGAACGACATCGGCGCGTCGAACCGGGCCGCGAGCTTGGCCGACTCCTCCGCGGGCTGCGGGCTCACGAGCACGACCTGGGCGCCGAGGTCGGCGATCTCGCGATAGCCGTCGGCCAGTTCCCTGACCTGCACGTTGCACAGGGGGCACCACGTGCCCCGGTAGCAGAGCAGGATCGTCGGCGTGCCGACCCACTCGGCCGACCGGACGGTGTTGCCGTCGAGGTCGGCGAACGCCAGCTCCGGTAGCGAAGACCCGACCGCGAGCGCGGGGCTGGGCGTGCGGCCGTTCTTCGAATACCAGAAGACGTAGACGAGCAGGAGAGCGAAGCAGGCCGACGAGAGGGCGACGGCGCCCGCGCCCTGGGTCAGTGAGACGGCCACTCCGACCGCAGCGACGACCAGGGCCGGTGCGGCATTGAGGTTGCGCCAGCGCTTGAGGCCGATCAGCGCGAAGAGCACGAACTGTCCGGCGGCCGTGATCGCCACACCCCACCAGCCGGTGACGATGCCGATCACGACGAACGCCACGTTGCCCAGCATCAGGGGGATGATGAAGATCCGTTTGACCTTCGCCTGCCAGTCGTTCTCGAGCCCTGCCATCTGCCGCGTCTCCGTTCTCAGGCCCCGGGCCCGATCCGGTCCAGCGTTCCGAAGAACCCGTCGACCCGGTTGATCATGCCCGACTCCTCGTCGACGGTCACGACGTCGAAGCCGCGCAGCAGGAGCTCACCCGGTGTCGAGGTGATGTACCACTCGTAGCGGTGGCGTCCGTTGTGGCTGTCGATGTTGCTGCCGAGACCGAGGTCGGCATCGGGGTAGTTGACGCGGAAGTCGCGGACCTGGGCCTCGAGCGGATCGCGGCCGGTGTGCTGATGGAGCGGGTCGACCCACCAGCAGTCGTCGGCGACACAGCGGTCGAGATGGACACGGATCTGATCGAGGTCGCGCTCGTTCCACATTCGCAGATAGTGCTGGAGCTCGACGGGGGCATCGGCGGGGATGGAGACGGTCATGTGGGGTCCTGGTCGGTGGGGTCGGTACTCGCTGCGAGCACCTCGCGCAGGGCGAGGTCGGTGGCGCGATCGGCGGGGAGCAGGGTCTCGATGCGCAGCTCCTCGAGGGTGACGTCGAACGGTCCGCCGATGGTGGCGACCATCGAGATCAGACGGAGGGTGCCCGCCGGCGTCTCGAGCTGCATCGGCAACATGAGGTCGCTCCCACTCGGCAGCGGAGGACGAGCCGGCAGCTCGGCGACGCCCGGGTAGGACCGCGCCTCGGCGAGCAGATCGGCCAGGCGGTCGTCGAAGGGCCGATCGATGATCTCTCGTTCCAGCCGGTGGAGCAGCACGGTCGCGAACCGGTCCCAGTCGTGCACCCGGGAGCGGATGCCGTCGGGGTGAAAGCAGGTGCGCATCACGTTGAGCGACACCTCGAGAGGTGGGTCGATCCCGGCCATGGCAGCGAGCCCCAGCGCGGCCGGGTTGGCGAGCACGAGGTCCCACCCCCGGTCGATCACGTACGCCGGGATGTGGCCGTGGGCCGCGAGCACGACCTCGAGGGTGTTGCGCACCTCGTCGAGGTCGGGGTCGTCGAGGCCCTTCTCGGTGTATTCCGGCGAGAAGCCGGCGGCGGCCAGGAGTCCGTTCTGGTCCCGCAGCGGCAGTTCGAGGCAGCGCCCGAGGTGGAGCACCATCTCGCGACTCGGCTTCGACTTGCCGTTCTCGAGAAAGCTCAGGTGACGTTGCGAGACCTCGGCCTCGTTGGCCAGGGCCATCTGGCTGAACCGCCGGGCCTCGCGCCACCGCCGGAGTTCCTCGCCGAAGGTGATCGTCGCAGTCGTTGTCGGAGACATGGTCGCATCGTAGGGACGAGGAGGTGCTCGTTTCGATTACCTCCCGGGTCATCGAGCGTTACCTCGGAGGTCATCGCCTCCGGTCCGGTACCGGCGCGACGGTCGCGACATGACACGAACCATCGCACTTCATCGCCTCCGTCTCGTCCTCGCCGCCAACGCGGTCTTCTCGATCACCGGCGGCCTGATCGCCCTGTTCGCCGGCTCCTGGGTTTCCCGTGAACTCGGAATCGACCATGTCGCCCTGACGCGGACGATCGGCGCCGGACTCGTGGTGTTCGGAATCGACGTCGCCGTGCTCTCCCGCCTGGCCGAGAACCGGCTCGTGCCCGGGGCCCTCATCGTCTCGATCGCCGATGCGACCTGGGTCGCGGGCACGGTCGTCGCGGTCGCCGCCGGTGTGTTGACCGGTCTCGGCAACATGGTCGCCGTCGCCGTCGCACTGGCGGTCGCGGACTTCGCTGCCACGCAGTACTGGCTGCGCGCGAGGGTCGCCCGTCGGGTGACCCTCGGCGCCACCCTCGCCGCATGACGACAGCTCCCCCGGTGGCTGACCAGGCCCCGGTCCGAGCGGACCCGATCAGACAGGGCCGGCTCGGCTCAGACGGGGACGATCTCGAAGACCGGGATGAGGCGGGGCGCGGCGCTGGTCACGTACTCACCGAACTGCGGCATGATCCCAGCCTGCTGATCGAGCCGCGACGCCCGCTCGGCCTCGTCGAGGGGAGTGAGTCGGGCCCGGATGGTCTCGGAGGGGAGCTCGACGTCGATCTCGGGCGTCGCGAGCAGGTTGTGGTACCAGTCGGGGTGTTTCGGGGCGCCCGCAGCGGACGCGAACACGAACCGCCGATCTCCGTCGATGAGCATCACCAGCGGGATCTCCCGGAGCTGCCCGGACTTCGCACCGACGGTGTGGAGGATCACGAGGGGGGCATCCCCGAACTGCTCGACCTTGCCGGAGTTCGCGCGGAACTCCTCGATGACGGCCGCATTCCAATCGCTCATGACATCTCCTCGTGCATCGACGTCGTCGACCCCATGCCGACCCGTTCCCGCGGGAACGGGCAACGCCGTGGCGAGGCCCGCTATTCCCACGGGCCGGTACCGTGACGGCGTGCACGACCCTGAGAACCCGACCGACGACGAGCTCATGGCGCTCGCAATCGACGAAGCGCGGCTGGCCGCCGCCCACGGCGACGTGCCGGTCGGCGCTCTCGTCGTGATCGACGGCAACATCATCGCCCGACGCCACAACGAGCGCGAGGCCACCCACGATCCCACCGCCCATGCCGAACTGCTCGCCGTGCGAGACGCGGCCCAGACGCTCGGCTCGTGGCGCCTGACCGACGCCACGGTCGTCGTCACCCTCGAACCGTGTCCGATGTGTGCCGGGGCCCTGCAGCAAGCCCGGATCGGCAGGGTCGTGTTCGGCGCAGCCGACATGAAGGCGGGCGCGTGCGGATCGCTCTACAGCCTCGGAAGCGACCCCCGGCTGAACCACGAGTTCGCCACCACCCACGGGGTGCGGGCCGAGGAGTGTGCGGCGCTCCTCACCGAGTTCTTCGCGGCCCGTCGGGTCTGACCTCCACCCGCATCCCGTCATCGGCCGTGGCCGGCCCTGTTCCCGTGATCTGACTCCCGTGATCTGCAGGGTCCGTGCCGACTACCGTGGGCCCCATGCAGCACGACTCCACGCGCTCGAGGCTCCTGTGGTTGTTCGCGCTCGTTGCGGCTCTCACCCTGCTGGTGGCGGCCTGCGGCGACGACGACTCGGGCACCAGCGACCCGGGCGGCACCGACTCCCCCTCCAGCGACGACGGCGACGACTCCGCCGATGACGGCGTACCCGACGACGCGGACGACGACACGCCGTCGGACCGCAGCGACGAGCTGATCGGCGCGTGGACCATCACCACCTACCAACTCGCCGGCGCAGCCGGTGAGGCCTCGCCGGTGGGCGACAACCCGGCGACGATCGAGTTCGCCGACGGCACGGTCGCCTTCTCCACCGGCTGCAACACCGGCGAAGGGGAGTGGGAGACCTACGGCGCCTATCAACCGGCGAACGACGAAGGCATCCCCGAGGGTCAGCCCATCTCCTTCGGCCCCCTCGGCCGCACCGAGATCGACTGCGAGCCGGAGCTGTTCGACCAGGACCTCGCGATCGGCGGGGCGATCCGGGCCGCCGACGTCTTCATCTTCGACGACGACGTCCTCACGCTCTGGCGCGACGGCAACCTGATGATCGAGGCGGAAGCCTCGTGATCGAGCCGCGGGACATCTGACGAAGCCCGAATGGGCCGAACGGTCGATCATCACCACGCGCCGATGACCGATACTGGGCCATGGCCTCTGCACGGATCGGGCTCTCGGACGACGAACTGCGGGGCCTTGCCCGCGTGTCGGGCCGAGACCCCGAAGCCCTGGCCGACGAGCTGACCGCACGCCCGTGGGCGATCCACGATCTGTTGGCCGAGCCCGAGACCGTCGACGCGGTGCTCCATCCCGATTCGGTGTTCGACACGACGTCGCCGTTCGTCCTCTTCGCCGTCCTGACCCGACTCGCCGCCGACGAGCTCAACGGCTGCGGCTATGTCAACGACTGGGTCGGACCCCGCAGCCGCCTCCCGGTGTTCGACGTCGAGCCGCTCCAGGAGTTCGCCGAGTCGCCCGCCCGGGTGCTGTTCGTGGCCCGCCTTCTCGCCTCGATGGTCGCCCCGACCTCGGACTGCATCCCAGTGCCGACCAGCGACCCCTGGGAACTGCTCGACTGGGTCGACGCGGTCGACGCCGCGGCGCGGGTGGCGCTGCTCCGACGCATGGGCGACGCCGCCCTGTTCCTCGCCGGCATCCAGGCCGATGCGCTCGCCGACGCCTCGATGCCCGTCGACCGGGCAGAGAAGATCGGGCGCTCGCTCGACCTCTCGGCCGACGAGGTGCTCGACCTGGTCGACACGGACTCACCGACCACTGCGATCGACACGCTCGAGATCCTCGGCGCCCGCTGGTACCAGGCGGCCCGCCAGAGCGAGCCGGCGATGCCGCCGATCGTGTCCGACGTGGCCGAGCGGATCAGCCCGGCGCGACGGTTCCTGACCCACCTGGCCGACCGCTACCTGGCCCCCATCGAGGCGGGTCTTCGGTTCGCCGCCTGATCGGGCATTGGTGCCACCTTCGGCCCCACACCGCTAACCTCGTCGGCGGAAGGTTGCCAGAGCGGACGAATGGGGCGGCCTCGAAAGCCGTTGTGGCGCTTCGCGTCACCATGGGTTCGAATCCCATACCTTCCGCCACGAACCGCCGTCTGCCGGGGACAACCCCTGGTAGGCGGCGGTTTCTGCTGTACCGGTCGCTCAGAGGGCGTGTGGGCCCCTTTCGGACACGCACAGACGTGCCGATAGCGCGCAGGTCGGGAGACTGGATGCCCACGCTGGTATGCGTGGGTTCGAGGGACCGGCTCACCGACGAGGAGCCATCGCGACCCCTTGACCATCCTGCCTAAGTAGCTACAATGATGCCATGCAAATAGCTACTTCGAGGTCGGAGGTCGGGATCCGCGACCTCAAGAACAGTCTCAGCAAGTACCTCGACCGTGTGCAGGCCGGCGAAGAGGTGATCGTGACGGACCGGGGTCGACCGGTTGCCAAACTCTCGCCACTCGACGCACCGGATGATCGCCTCGCTGACCTCGTCGCCGCCGGCGTGGTTCGGCCACCTGGCAGCGGCACGCGCCATCGAGCTCGTTCCCGCATCAAGCCGAAGGGGAGCGTGAGCGATCTCGTCGCTGAGCAACGTCGGTGATCACCTACGTCGATACTTCGACCCTGATCAAACTGATCGTCGACGAGGAGGGCTCGGAGCGAGCTGAACTGATCTGGCAGTCCGCCGATTCGATTGCCTCGGCGAGCCTGGTTGTGGTCGAAGCACGAGCTGCGCTCGCTGCGGCCCGTCGGGCTGGCCGGATTTCAAAAGATCAGTTGGACGTTGCCAAGACTGAGCTGGCTGCATTCGTCGACGATCTCCATCTCGTCGAGATGACCCACGAGCTCATCGAGAGCGCCGCGCAGTTCGCTGAGACCGAGGAGTTGAGAGGCTACGACGCCGTCCATCTTGCAGCCGCGGTTCTTGTGGGTGCCGCTGTACTCACCAGCGCGGACCGAGCGCTGTGTGAAGCAGCCCAACGGCAGGGCCTGCACGTCGCCAATCCGCTCGCGGCATGATCTCGTTGGGCCCCATCGGCAAGGACACCGCACGTTCTCGGGTACCCACCAATACCCGAACGTGCCGCTATCGAGCGGGTCAGGGGGTGTACTGCTCGCAGATCGCGATCACCGTTCCCGCGTCGAGCGTGAGCCACCAGACGTTCAGCGGTGTCTGATCGAGGTAGTCGGGGAGTTCCGCGAGCGTGCCTTCGCTCACATCGGCTGACGAGTCGGTGTGGAGGCGCACGAGAAGCACGTCGGCGGAGGCCGCCACCGGAGCCGTACGGACCGTCGGGTTCGTGTTGCGGACCCAGTAGCCGGGACGAGCGTCGGGCTCGTCGGGGAACTCCTCGCGGTACGCCTCGGCAGCGGCTTGGCCGCTCAACCACTGGACCACGTCGAACGACACGGTGACGGGCCCGCTGTTGAATGACTCGATCGTGACGGCGTAGGTCCCCGAGTTTTCGTCGAAGACCGCAGGGCTAGAGCCACGGCTCCGGTTCGGGCAGTCGCCGTTGCGATGCGCCTCGGAGGGTTCCGACTCAGGATCGGGCGTCTCGGCTGTTTCGGGCGCATGCGTTTCCGGTGCCGACGTGGTCGTCTCTGTCGAGGGTGGATTGTCCGGCAGGGCAGAAAAGTCGGCGTCGTCGGCGCACCCGAGGGCGACGACGGCCACCACAAGAGTCAATTTCCGCCACGCCACGGGCCAGACGCTAGCACTCGCTCCGTTGCCCTTCGGGCGGTAGTTGGCGGTGTTCTCGCCCGCTCACAACCGGCACTATGCGCCGCGGTCGGTGTTCGAAAGACATCCCATCGCTTCCACCCTTCATCCTCCTCCCGGGAGTCGGCCACGTCAGTGGCCTGAGTCCCAACGGAGGTCAGTCGCACTGGTACATGCCCTGGCAGGCCGACCGCAGTGGGGCCGAGGCTGACGTCGACCTGACCCGAATCCGGGTTG
>JAUIML010000148.1 GCA_030432715.1 Acidimicrobiia bacterium
ATCGTCGTCGCCCTCTCGCTCCTCGGAGGGCTGCAGCTCCTGATGCTGGGAGTGATCGGCGAGTACGTCGCCCGAATCCACGAAGAGGTCAAGCGCCGGCCGCTCTATCTGGTGAGAGACCACCTCGGAGTCGATGTCGAACGCCAGCGAGACCGGCCACGACGGACGACCGCCGACGGTCCACCCCCCGGCGACTCATGACCGACCGCTTCGACGAGGCCTCTGACCGCTATGTCGACCTCGTGCAGGACTCGATCGCGTTCGCCGGACAGGAGCACGAGTTCTTCGTACGGCGCAAGGCCGATGCCCTCAAGGGGCTGGTGGCCCGCCATCTCGAGGCCGGCCCGCTGACCGCGGTCGACGTGGGTTGCGGGATCGGCGCGATGGAACACCATCTCGAGGGAACGTTCCGGAAGATCATCGGCGTCGAGCCGTCGGCCGACGCCGCGGCGAGAGCGGCCGCCGCCCACCCGGATGTCGAGATCCACCGAGGCGATGGCACCGCCCTTCCCCTCGACGACGAGATCAGCGACGTCACGTTCGTCGTCAACGTCCTGCACCACGTCGACCCTCCGGACCGCGATGCCGTGATCGCCGAGATGGTGCGCGTGACCCGGCCCGGAGGGCTGGTCGTGGCCTTCGAACACAACCCGGCCAACCCACTGACCCGTCGATCGGTCGCCCGCTGCGAGTTCGACGAGGGGGTCGAGCTGCTGTGGCCTCGCGAGACGCGTCGCCGGTTCGCGGCCGCCGGCCTCACTGCCGTCGAGCGCCGCTACATCGTGTTCACGCCCTTCGATGTCGCGTGGCAACACCGGATCGAATCGAGGTTGGGGTGGCTTCCGCTCGGTGCCCAGTACCACCTGGCTGCCCGGCGTCACTGAGCGGTCAGGGCCGGATGGCGTCGGGTCCCCACATCGTGTCGAACCCGATCCCGCTGAGCCACGTCTCCACGAGCTTCCCGTGCTCGACCCGGAAGGCCTGCACCCAGTCCCACTGCTGACCGTTGAACACCCACGAGCCGATGGCGACCACATGATCGTCCTCGGCGATCAACCGGTAGCGCCCGTCGGAGATCTCCGCGTCGACCATCGCCGCCTTCAGGAAGTCGCGGTACTCATCGGCCGTGATGGTGCGGGTCCCGCCGGCTTCGTGTCGGGTGTAGGTCGGACCCACGCACTCGGGAACGCGATCGAAGTCCTTCACGAACCACATCTCGTCGTACCACTTGGCGAGCGCGGCCCGAGTCTCCTCTGTGGAGCTCATCGAGCCCCCTCCACCGCGACACCGAAGCGGTCCACGTAGAACGACAACTCGTCCGCGATGACCGCCGGGTCGACACCGAAGTCTTCTTCGATGTGGTAGGTCACGCTTCCGTGCACGCCGCGCGGGTGCTCGACCATGTAGGCCTGCATCGCCGCTTCGGTCCGTGCGTCGAAGGGATGATCGGCCAGCTCGTAGATGGACTGCACCGTGGCGATGTCGTCCGCCATGAACTCGTGGAACCGAACGTCGATCGACTGGCTCGACGGCACGAGGTGGCGGTCGTCGACCATGGCCCGGAACATCATGGCCATCCGGTCGATCCAGTATCGGCCCACGTCGGCCAGCCGCTCCGGATTGCGGCTCATGCGCGACGTGTAGGTGAGCATGGTCGACATCGACTTGGCGACCGCGACGGGGTCTCGGTGGGTGCAGACGACGGTGGCGTCGGGGAACACCGCGATGAGGTCGCCCAGCCGTTCGACGTGCTGCGGCGACTTCAGCAGCCAGCGCGGAGCGTCGCGCTCCGTCCCCCGGCCCAGGAACGTGAGCACCTTCAGCATGGTCTTCATGTACTCGTAGAAGGGGACCTGGTCGCTGGCCCGGTACCAGTCGCGCCAGGTCGGCATCACGCCCATGGTCTCGGGCGCCATGCCGCCGTAGGGAATCGCCAACAGGGCGATCTCCTCGTGGACGTGCTCGGGATACATGTCGTGCATCCGCTTGAAGTACGGCAGTGCGCCGTTGAGTCCGGCCAGCGTCTCGGCACAGCGCTGGAAGCGGGGGTCGTCGGCATCGCGGGGTCCGTGGTCGATCCCCTGTTCGGCGAGGGGCGGCACCGGCTCGACACTCTCCCAGTAGGGCATGGTGCGAAACGACGGGTCGGACGACATGAGGTTGTGGAGATGGGTGGTGCCCGTTCGGCCCTGCCCGGCGATGACGACCGGTCGTCGGATCTCGATGTCGTGGATCTCCGGGTGGCGGGCGAGGAGATCGGCGACCAGCAACTTCTGCCGCGCGTAGCCAACGAGGGTCGAGTGGTTCGACAACTGGCCGAGCGTCGACAGGTCGGCCTCCTCGACCATGGCCCGGGCGAGGACCGAGAGCGGTTCGACGTGCAGGTCGTCGCCGAAGTCGTCGAGGCCGGTCTCGGCCATGGCCTGGCCGAGGATCGCATCGGGCGCCCAGTCGAGCGCCTCGGCGAGGGGTGCGACCATGTCGAACGCGGCGGCGATCTCCTCGGGGTAGCGAGGTGCCACGAGATCGTCGATACGGACCGCGGCGGGGCGGTTCACGGCCGGTCCGGCAGGTCGAACTCGCCGACGAGCACCGAGGCGTTGCCGAGCGGCGTCTTGGGACCCGCCATGAAGTGCTCGTAGTAGCGACGGAAGCGACCTTGGAGATCGCGGTCGATCTGCTCCTGGCTGTAGTCGAGCGTGTGGAACGTGGTGACCCCGAGCTCGGCGCCGGCATTCCTCGACGCGTCGGCGTCGGCAACGGCCCACACCACGCCGATGATGCCCTCACCCCGTTCGGCCAGGATCCCCTCCACATAGCTGTCCTTGCCCGGGATCGGGGCCACGAGCTCGATCCCGGCATCCCAACTGAAGGCCATGCGCACGCCGAACGACGCGGCCTCCTCGTCGTTGCCGGGGTGGAAGGTGCATCCGAGCAGCTTCTCGTAGAAGGCTCGGCCGGCATCCAGATCGTGCACGGCCATCACCACACGATTCACGCCGCGCTGGCGGGTGTGCTCCTCGGTCATCGGTCCTCCTTGGGAAACAGTTGTCGTCCGTCCGATTCGATGCGGATGCGGCGCAGGTACAGGCTTGCGATGCGCCACTCGCCGTCGGCGTCCCGCCGGTAGCGCTCCTCGTACCAGCCGGTACCCCACATGTGCCCGAGGCCGGACTCCGGGGGCCAGAAGAGGTTGTCCTCCATCGACCACACACCGCTCGCCCGGTCGCCGTCGATCGAGATCTCCGACATGTGCCCGTGATGCACGGTGATGACCGGGTCGAGGAGCTGCCGGAGACCGGCGATCCATTCGTCTCGGCCGACCGTCGGGGTGTCGTCGCCGGTGTCGTCGGGCGTGCAGATCTCCACGTCGGCGGTGAACACGTCGTGCCACTCGTCCCACCGTTTCTGATCCATCAGGCGGAAGTAGCGGCCCTTCAACTGCCGGATCGCTTCGATGTCGGCCAGGTCCTCTGGTGTCGGCGCCATGGCCGACGACCGTAGTGCGATACTCGCGGGGCGCCGAAAACCGACACGACGCAGGGAGGCCGAGAGTGACCGACGCCGACACCTACCGTCTGAGCGATTGCTACACCGAGGACCACGGAACCGTCTTCATGACCGGGATACAGGCGCTCGCCCGGCTGCCGATCGAGCAGCTGCGGGTCGACCGTCGCACCGGACTGCGTACCGCGGCGTTCGCGGCCGGCTACCCGGGATCGCCGCTCGGCGGCCTCGACGGCGCGCTGGCCCGAGCCGCGAGGGAGGCTCCCGAGCTTCCCCTGACTCTGCGTCCCTCGGTCAACGAGGAGTACGCGGCCACGGCCGTCATGGGCAGCCAGCTCGCCACCACCCGCCCCGACGCCCGCTACGACGGCGTGATCGGCCTCTGGTACGGCAAGGCGCCGGGCGTCGATCGGGCATCGGATGCCCTCCGCCACGCGGTGTTCGCCGGCACCGACCCGCATGGCGGCGCCGTGGCCGTCGTGGGCGACGATCCGGCCGCCAAGTCGTCGACCATCCCCTCCACCAGTGCCGGTGTGTTCTCGTCGATGCACGTGCCGGTCTTGTACCCGGGCGATCCGGCCGAGGCCCTCGACCTCGGGCGGCACGCAATCGCGCTCAGCCGGGCGAGTGGACTGTGGGTGAGCCTGAAGATCGTGGCCGACGTGGCCGACGGCTCCAGCACGGTCGAGCTCGACCCCGACCGCGTGCAACCGGTCATCCCCACCGTCGACGGTACGCCCTACGCCCACACCCCCAACGGGATGCTCCTCACCCCGCGCTCGCTCGACATCGAGCGGGAGATCGTCGACGTCCGAGCCCCGCTCGCCCTCGAGTACGCGGCGGCCAACCACCTCAACCATGTCACCATCGATCCGGCCGACGCCTGGCTGGGCATCGTCGCGTCGGGCATCACCTACCGGGAACTCCGCGAGGCGCTGCGCCGGATCGGCCTCGAGACCGACGCCGAGATCGCGGGCGCGGGTCTCCGACTGCTGAAGCTGGGCATGCCCGTCCCGTTCAACGTCTCCACGATCCGCACCTTCGCGCGAGGGTTGGACCGCATCCTCGTCGTCGAGGAGAAGACGCCCAACGTCGAGTCGTTGGTCAAGGACGCCTTGTACAACGCCAGTCACCATCCGACGGTGGTCGGCCGAACCGACGAGTTCGAGGCGCCTCTCGTCCCCGCGGCCGGCGCCCTCCACGCCGACGAGATCATCCCGGTGCTGCGCCGTGAACTGCAGGACCGAGTCGGTGAACGGCTTCGTCCCGAACCCGCGCCCCGGGAGCGCATCCCATTGACGGTCGCCCGCACTCCGTATTTCTGTTCCGGGTGTCCGCACAATCGCAGCACCGTGGTCGAGGAGGGCACGCTGGTCGGTGCCGGCATCGGGTGTCACACGATGGTCCTCCTCGGCGACGAATCCCGCTACGGCGACATCGCCGGCATCACCTGCATGGGCAACGAAGGCACCCAGTGGATCGGCATGTCGCCCTTCGTGGAGACCCCCCACATGGTGCAGAACCTGGGCGACGGCACCTTCTTTCACTCGGGCCAGCTGGCCATCACGGCGTCGGTCGATGCCGGCACCAACATCACCTACAAGCTGCTGTGGAACGGCGCGGTGGCCATGACCGGCGGGCAGGATCCCGCCGGCGCGATCGGGCTCGACGGTGTGTGCACCCAGTTGCTCGCCCAGGGCGTGGCGCGGGTCATCGTGACCTCCGAGGACCCCGGGCGGGCCCGGGCGCTCCGGCTCCCACCGGAGGTCGAGGTGTGGGACCGGACCCGCCTGGGGGAGGCCCAACGGATCCTCGCCGCAACCCCGGGCGTCACCGTGCTCATCCACGACCAACGCTGCGCGGCCGAAGCCCGCCGCGACCGCAAGCGCGGCCGTGTGCCCACACCCCCCACTCGTGTGGTGATCAACCATCGGGTGTGCGAAGGCTGTGGCGACTGCGCCCGGGTGTCGAACTGTCTGTCGGTACAGCCCATCGAAACCGACTTCGGACGGAAGACCACGATCGACCAGCACAGCTGCAACCTCGATCTCTCCTGCCTCGAGGGAGACTGTCCGGCGTTCGTGTCGATCACCCGCCGGCCGAGCCGGTGGTGGCGGCGCACACCCGCGGCCGCTCCCCCGCCGGCTGTCCACGTCGCGCCCCCCGACCACATTCCCGCCCCGCGGCCGAGGGCTTCCGACGACGTCAGTGTGCACATCACCGGCATCGGCGGTACCGGGGTCGTCACCGTCTCGCAACTGCTCGGCACGGCCGCGATGTTCGAGGACGCCGAAGTACTCGGGCTGGACCAGATCGGCCTCTCCCAGAAGGCCGGGCCCGTGGTGTCCGATGTGCGCATCGCCCACGGTCGCCAGGTCGGGAGCAGCCGGGTCGGGGCCGGGCAGGCCGATCTGCTGCTCGCGTTCGATCTGCTCGTCGCGTCGTCCTGGAACGGGCTCGAAGCGACGGAGCCGACCCGTACCTCGGTGGTCGGCTCGCTCGAGCTGACCCCGCCCGGAGCGAAGACCGCCCATCCCGAAACGGAGATGCCCACGCGTGCACACCTCCTGGCCCGCATCGACGCCGGCACTCGGGAGGATGCCCGGCACTGGGCCGACGCCGCCGCGATCTGCGGTGACCTCGTCGGCGATCCCGTGGGTGCGAACATCTTCGTGGTCGGGATGGCCGTCCAGGCCGGACTGCTCCCGATCGAGCCGGCGTCGATGGAACGGGCCATCGAGCTCAACGGGGTCGCGGTGGATCTCAATCTCGCTGCGTTCCGCTGGGGTCGGTGGCAGGTCGCCGATCCCGAGGTGGTCGAATCGGCCCGGGGCACGACCGCGAGACGAACGACCCCACCTGCCCTCCCCGCCGGGCTACACGCCCGCGTCGAAGATCTGGCCGGCGACGACCCCGGGCTGCGGGCCGAGCTCGGGCGCTTCGCGGCGGAGATCATCGCGTTCCAGGACGTAAACGCCGCCAGCCGCTACCTCGACGAGCTGGAGCGGGTGCACGACGCCAACGACTCCGGCCCGTTGCTCAGGGCGGTCGCCGCCGGACTGTTCAAGCTCATGGCCTACAAGGACGAGTACGAAGTCGCCAGGCTCATGCTCGACGCCGACGGTCAGCGCGAGGTCGCTGCGGTCGCCGGTCCGGGTGACCGAGTGGCCTGGCGTCTCCATCCGCCCACCCTTCGTGCCCTCGGCATGCACAACAAGATCTCCATCGGCATCCGCTGGCGGCCGGCCATCCGGGCCCTCGCCGCCGGCAAGCGGCTGCGGGGCACGCCGCTGGATCCGTTCGGCCGAGCCGAAGTCCGCAGGGTCGAACGGGCCCTCCCCGACGAGTACCTCGAGGCGATCCACACCGCCCTCGCCGCCGCCGGCGGCGAGCCCGACCGGGCCATCGCAGTGGCCGAGGCGGCTGATCTCGTCCGCGGGTACGAACACGTCAAACTCGCCAACGTCGACCGTTTCCGCCGGCGCCTGGCCGAACTCACGTCGGACTGACCGCACGCCTACGCTGCACCCATGCCTACCGTTCCCCACGTCGCACAGCTCGACGACGATCTCGCGGCGCTCCACCAGCAGACCCTCGACTTCGTCGCCAAGGAGGTCGTTCCCCACGGTGACCAGTGGGAGCTCGACGGGCACGTGCCCCGAGACGTGCTGCGCACCATGGGCGGGCTCGGCATGTTCGGCATCCGGGTGCCCGAGTCGCTCGGCGGTCTCGGGCTCGGCCCGCTGGCATCGGCCACGTTCTCCGAGGCGCTGGGATCGTCGACGTACGCGGGATTCGACGTGACCGTCCTCGTCCACACCGACATGGCGCTCCCCCACCTGCTGAACTCGGGCTCCGAGGAGCAGCTCGCCCGCTATCTACCCGAGGTGCTCTCGGGTGAACGGATCCTGTCGATCGGCGTGACCGAGCCCGACGCCGGATCCGACGTCGCCGGCATACGCACGAGGGCCGAGAAGGACGGTGACGGCTGGCGGATCAACGGCTCGAAGCTCTTCATCACCAACGCGGTCCACGGCGACATGACGATCGTCGCCGCGCGCACCAAGCCCGACGACCGCTACGGCATCTCGATGTTCCTCGTCGAGAAGGGCACCGAGGGTTTCACCGTCGCCAAGGCGCTCGACAAGACGGGGTGGCGCAGCTCCGACACCGCAGAGCTGCACTTCGACGACGTCTGGGTGAGCGACGATCAGCTACTGGGCACGGTGCACCGCGGCTTCTACGAGACCATGCGCAACTTCCAGAACGAGCGCCTCGTGCTCGTCGGGATGGGTCTCGGTGCGGCCCAGCGGGCCATCGACATCACGGTCGACTACACGAAGGAACGAGCCGCGTTCGGCGGCCACCTCTTCGATCTCGGCGCGATCCGTCAACGACTCGGCATGCTCCAGGCTCAAGTCGATGCCGCCCGCGCGTCGATGTATCACTGTGCCTGGCTCGCCGAACAGGGCATCGAACCCGTGCGGGAAACGTCCGGGCTCAAGGCATGGGCCTGCGAGATGATCAACAACGTGATGTACGACTGCGTCCAGTTCCACGGCGGGATGGGCTACATGCGCGAGACCACGGTCGAACGCATGAGCCGCGACGCCCGCATCCTCCCGATCGGCGGAGGCGCCACCGAGGTCATGCTCGAAGAAGTGGCCAAACGACTCGGAGCATCGTCATGAACCATCTTCCCGCTCGTCCCCGCAATCTGCTCTTCGCTCCCGCGGTTCGTCCCGACCTCGTCGCCAAGACGCCCACATCGAGTCCCGACCTCGTTGCGATCGACCTCGAGGACGCGACGCCCGTCGCCGCGAAGGACAGCGCCCGCGCGTCGCTGCCCGAACTCGTCGACTCGGTGCGGGGCCGCTCGCCGGTAACGGTGCGGGTGAACGCCGCCGACTCCCCGTGGTTCGACGACGACGTTGCCGCCCTCCCCGACGGGCTCGCCGCCGTCATCGTTCCCAAGATCGAGACCCTGCCGGGCCTGGACCGGATCGCCTCGGCGCTTCGCGACGCCGGACACCCTGATCTGGCCGTCATCGCCGGCATCGAGACCGCGCTCGGCGTGGCCGACAGTCGAGATCTCCTCGCTCACGCGGTGGTCGGTGCCGCCTATTTCGGGGCGGAGGACTTCATCGCCGACATGGGCGGCTACCGCACCTATCACAACGGCGAAGTGGCCTACGCCCGGGCCCGGGTCGCGCTCGCCGCCCGACTTGCGGACATCCCGGCCTTCGATCAGGTCGTCGCCGACTTCCGCGACCACGACCGGTGCCACGCCGAGTGCGAAGAAGCGCAGGCCATGGGCTACACCGGCAAGCTCTGCATCCACCCGGGTCAGGTCGGCATCGCCCGCAACGCCTTCACCCCGTCGCCGGCTGAGATCGATCACGCCACTCGGCTCCTGGCCGCCTACGAGGAGGCCACCGAAGCGGGCATCGCCGCGATCGACTTCGAGGGCCGGATGGTCGACGAGCCGGTGGCCGCCCAGGCTCGCCACGTGCTCGAACTCGCCGACGAGCCCTGAGCGGCCGGCGCGGCCTCAGTCGGGCCGACGCAACATCAGGGCGTTGCGCACCGCTCGACAGACGAGGTCGTCGTGCTGGTTGAAGGCCCGGTGCTCGAACGTCACGATGCCCTGGGTCGGCCGCGACGACGAGGCTCTGGCCGCACGCACCTCCGTCTCCACGCGGATCGTGTCGCCGTGGAACAGCGGTGCGGGAAAGTCGACCTTCTCGAAGCCGAGGTTCGCGACCGTGGTGCCGAGGGTCGTCTCGTGGACCGAGATGCCGACGACGACCCCGAGCGTGAGCAGCGAGTTCACCAGCGGCTTGCCGAACTCGGTCTGGTTGGCGGCGTAGTCGAAGTCGAGGTGCAGCCATGCCGGGTTCATGGTCATCGTCGTGAACCCGACATTGTCGGCCTCGGTGAGCGTCCGGCGCAGCGCGTGGGGGATCACCAAACCCTCGGTCAGTTCCTCGAACCACCGACCGGTCACCGGCCGGCCCTGGGCGTCGGTCCTCGCCTCGATCTCACTCATCTCGCCATCCTCGCAGAATCAGAGGTCGAGCTTCGCGATCGAGTCGTCGAGGCCGCCGCGTCGGCTGGAGCGAAGCCACGCGGCCCGGTAGGTCGCCACCGTCTCACCCGCCGGTGGCAAGGCGACGCCGTCGAGCTCGAGCCCATGATCGCGGGCCAGGCGCCGCAGACCATGGTGGGCGAGCCCACACGCAGCCGCCATCTCCTCGGCGATGATCTCGCCTCTGGGACCGCCGATCGAGCCGGCACCGAATAGGTCGGTGGCCTCGGTCAGCAGTTGTTCGGCACGCTCGATGCCATCGACGTCGGGCTCTCCCAGTACCGGAAACGGCCCGCCGATGACCGCGGCCAGCGGCGAAGAGTTCGGCGACATGACCC
>JAUIML010000149.1 GCA_030432715.1 Acidimicrobiia bacterium
CGGTGCAGGGTGACCGCGTCTGCGCCCGGGCCCAGGTGCTCACCGACGCCGACGAGCCCGACCTCATCGAGCACCACGACCCGGCCCCCGCGCTGACACCGCCCTCGGGCGACGGCGACACCGGCCACTCGGTTTTTCCCGGTGCCGAGTTCGTGATCGCCGACGGCGTCGACCTCGTCGACAGCAACGCGCCGGTCGGTCCGCCCGAGCTGACGGTCTGGTACCGCAGCCGCAACACGCCCGACGAGCCGCTGATCAACCAGGCCGTGCTCTCCTGGGGGACCGACGGGTTCCTGATCGGCACGGCGATGCGACCCCACGCCGGGTTGGGCTACGACCGGGCCCACCGCGACGTGTCGACGGGCGTGATCGGCCACACGCTCACCTTTCACCGCCCGTTCTCGATGACCGACTGGCTGCTCATGCAGCACGAGGCCCCGTTCGCCGGCGGCGGGCGCAGCTACGGCCGGTGTCACATCTTCGACGCGACCGGCGCCCTCGTGGCCAGCTACGTCCAGGACAACATGATCCGGGCCATGCCCGAGAGCCAGGCCGGCAAGGGGATGTAGACCCGCGGGAATACTCCTCCGCCCGACACGTTGAACATCGTCAGAGGCGATACTCCTCATTGGATGTATCGCCCCGGACGATGGCCACGACGGGAAAGGAGGCCTGATGACTCCGGTGGAACTCATGGGCCTGCAGGTCGAACCGAACACCGGCGCCCCGATCGTGCTGTTGCGCGAGACCGACGACCCCCACCGCATCCTGCCGGTCTTCATCGGCACGCCCGAAGCCATCGCGATCGCCGTCGGCATGGAAGGTGCCATGGCCTCCCGGCCGCTGACCCACGACCTCCTCATCGACGTGCTCGAGGGTGCCGACACCCGGCTCGAACGGGTCGACGTCACCGCGCTCGAGGACGGCACCTTCCACGCCGAGCTGCGGCTGCACGGCCCCGGCGGCTCCCGTCGGGTCTCGAGCCGCCCTTCCGACGCCATCGCCCTGGCCGTCCGGCTCGGTGCCCCGATGTTCGCCAGCGAGGCGGTGCTCGACGAGGCGGGACTCGAGGTGGTGGAGGCCGAGGAGACGACCGGTCCGCCGCTGACGGCCGGCGAGATCGAGGCCGAAGTCGCCCAGTTCACGTCCTTCCTCGACGAGGTCGACCCTGCGGATTTCGAGGACTCGCCATGAGCACAACTGTCGCGTGCCCCACCTGCAACACGAAGAACCGCGTCCCGGTCGTCACCGGCGGTCGGCCGCGCTGCGCGTCGTGCAAGACCGACCTGCCGTGGCTGGTCGAGGCGAGCGGCGCCGAGCTCGCGCCGGCGTTGGAGCGGTCCGCCCTGCCGGTGCTCGTCGACCTCTGGGCGCCGTGGTGCGGGCCCTGCAAGGCCATCGCGCCGGCCCTCGAGCAGCTGGCCGGCGACCTCGCCGGCACGGTGCGGGTCGTGAAGGTCAACGTCGACCACGCCCCCGAGATCTCGGCCCGGCTGGGCGTTCAGGGCATTCCCACCATGGTGCTCTACGACGGTGGTGTGGAGATCGCCCGCCAGGTCGGCGCCCTTCCCGGCCCTGCCATCCGCGAGTGGGTCGAGCGCGAGCTCCGCTGACTACGATCCGGGGCGACGAGTCCACGGAGGACACATGAGCATCGGACAACGCCTGATCGAACCCGACTTCTGGCACCAGCCGCTGGCCGACCGCATGCGGGAGTTCGCCCAGCTCCGCGAGGAGGGGCCGTTCGTCCCGGTCGAGTTCCACAACGAGTTGGTCGGACAGGACGAGAAGTTCTTCGCCGCCACGCGCTACGAGGACGTCGTCGAGATCAGCCGCCGGCCCCTCGACTTCTGTTCGGGAAAAGGCGCCGTCGCCCTCGTCGACATGCCCGAGCAGATGCTCGACTTCTTCGGCTCGTTCATCAACATGGACGACCCCCGCCACGCCCGCCAGCGCGGCATCGTGGCCCGCTCGTTCACCCCTCGCCAGCTCCAGGGCGTGCTCGACTCGGTCGAGACCATCTGCAGCGAGGTCATCGACGGCTTCTGCGAGGAAGGCGAGGTCGACCTCGTGAAGGCGCTCTCCGAGCCCTACCCGCTGCTCGTGATCTGCGACATGGTCGGCATTCCCCGCAGCGAGTTCAAGACGGTGCTCGACGCCACCAACGTCATCCTCGGCGGCGGCGACCCGGAGTACATGGGCGACGGCGACCCGATGGAACGGCTGATCGGTGCTGCCATGGAGCTCATCGGGATCATGAACGAGCTGGCCGAGGAACGCCGCGTCAACCCCACCGACGACCTGGTCTCGAGCCTGATCCACAACGAACTCGGCGACGACATGATGACCGCGGCCGAGGTCGGTTCCTTCTTCATCCTCCTGGCCGTGGCGGGCAACGACACGACCCGCACCGCCATCAGCCACGGCATGAACCTGCTGTCGCTCAACCCGGAGCAACGCAAGATCTGGCAGAACGACGTCGACGGCGTGACCGACACCGCCGTCGAGGAGATCGTCCGGGTGGCCTCGCCGGTCACCTTCATGCGGCGCACGGCCACGGGTGACCACGTCGTCTCCGGTCACGAGTTCTCCGAGGGCGACCGTGTGGTCATGTTCTACGGCGCCGCCAACCGCGACCCCCGCCAGTTCACCGACCCCGAACAGTTCGACGTCCGCCGCGACCCCAACCCCCAGCTCGGGTTCGGCGGCCCCGGTCCCCACTTCTGTCTGGGCGCCCATCTCGCTCGACGCGAGCTGTCGGTGGCCTTCCGTCAGATCTTCGCCCGACTCCCCGACATCGAGGTCGTCGGCGACGCCGTGCCGCTCGAGTCGGTCGGCGTCCCCCTCGTCGGCGGGATCAAGCACCTCCCGGTGCGGTTCACGCCGACCGCGCCGGTTGGCTAGGCGGACGCCGCCCACAGGGCGCAGAGCTCGTCGGCGGTGGTGACCGTCGTGAGCGTCGACAGGCTGTTGTCGATCACCGCGTCGGCGTAGTCGGCCGGGATGCCGGCCACCGCATCGCGCACCAGCACGACCTGGTAGCCGAGGTCGACGGCGTTGATGCAGAGTCCGAGGATTCCGACGTTCACCGACACGCCGGTCGCCACGATCGTGGTGACACCCATGTTGCGCAGCATCTGGTCGAGTGACGTCGACATGAACGGCGTCATGCCGTGCATGCGGGCGACCACCACGTCGGAGGGCTCGGGTCCGAGCTCGGGCACCAGCGCCGCGCCCGGGGTGCCGATCTCGGTCGGCACGATGCCCTGCTCCCGGCGCAGCTTCCCGGCCATGGCGAAGATCCGGCAGTTCTCGGTCGCCCCGGCGCCGTCGGCCCGGTGCTCGGCCGTGCAGTGCACCACGCGGGCCCCGGCCCCACGCGCCGCGCCACAGACGCGAGCGGCCTGGTCGATCGTGCCTGCGTCGGCCACGGCCTCGACGAGGGCGGGAAGCAGCGCGCCCTCGCCCACCACCCCCTGTTGCAGTTCCATCGTCAGCACCGCGGTGTTGGGTGGGTCGATGAGCGTCGCGAGGCGCGCCCGGTCCCGTCGAGCTTTGGCGTCGTCGTCCATGGTGCGAACATGATGGCCCACGGCACGCAGCGATGGGAGCGACCGACACATGTGGGACTTCGAGACCGAACCCGAATACCAGGCGAAGCTGGACTGGGCGGACGAGTTCGTCCGCGAGGAGGTCGAGCCCCTCGACCATGTCCTGGGGAGCCCCTTCGACAAGAGCAATCCGCGGGTCATCGAGCTGATCCGGCCACTCCAGCAACAGGTGAAGGACCAGGCCCTGTGGGCCTGCCACTTGGGACCCGAGCTGGGCGGCCCCGGCTACGGCCAGGTCAAGCTGGCCCTGCTCAACGAGATCCTCGGCCGCAGCGGCTGGGCGCCCACCATCTTCGGTTGCCAGGCGCCGGACTCCGGCAATGCCGAGATCCTCGCCCACTACGGCACCGACGAGCAGAAGGCCCGCTATCTCGAGCCGCTCCTCGAGAACCACATCTCGTCGTGCTACTCGATGACCGAACCCCACGCCGGCGCGGACCCGACCCTGTTCACGACGCGGGCCGAGCTCGACGGCGACGAATGGGTGATCAACGGAGAGAAGTGGTTCTCGTCCAACGCCAAGTACGCCAGCTTCCTGATCGTCATGGCGGTCACCAACCCCGACGTGAGCGCCTACCAGGGCATGTCGATGTTCATCGTGCCGAGCGACACCCCGGGGATCGAGTTCGTCCGCAATGTCGGCCTCGGCACGGAATCGGAGGAGCACGCCTCCCACGCCTACCTGCGCTACAACGACGTGCGGGTGCCCGCCGATCACGTCCTCGGCGGTGAGGGCCAGGCCTTCGCCATCGCCCAGACCCGACTGGGCGGAGGCCGCATCCACCACGCGATGCGCACGATCGCGACGCTGCGCAAGGCCTTCGACCTGATGTGTGAGCGGGCGCTCTCACGCGATGTGCGGGGCGGCAATCTCGCCTCGCTCGGAATCACCCAGGAGAAGATCGCCGACAGCTGGATCGAGATCGAGCAGTTTCGTCTGCTCGTGCTGCGCACCGCCTGGCTCATCGACAAACACAACGACTACAAGCGGGTGCGCAAGGACATCTCGGCGATCAAGGCGGCGATGCCGAAGGTCCTCCACGACGTCGTCCAACGGTCGATGCACCTCCACGGCTCGCTCGGAGTGTCCAACGAGATGCCGTTCAGCAGCTGGATGCTCTCGGCCGAGGTGATGGGCCTGGCCGACGGGCCGACCGAGAACCACAAGGTCGTCCTGGCCCGCCAACTGCTCAAGGGCTACGAACCCCACGAGGGCCTCTTCCCCCGCGCCCACCTGCCTGCGGTGCGGGCCGCGGCCCGCGAGAAGCTGGCCGACTTCATCGAACGCGAGGCCGCCGAGCACTGAGCTCGGCCGAGTCGCTATCGGGCTCGGGGAAGCCCGAGGTGGCGCTCGGCGATGTTGTTGCGGTTGATCTCGCTCGTCCCGCCCTGGAGGGTCATCGGTATCGAGTGACGGACGTCGTAGTCGATCCAGCCGTCGGCGGCGGCACCCGCCTCGCCGAGCCCGAGCAGCCCCTCGGGACCGGCGGTGGCCTGCGCCCACCGGGCATGACGTTGATAGGCCTCGGTGGCGAAGACCTTGGCCATCGACCCTTCGGTCCCGGGCGGACGCCCCGTTGCGGCCGTCCACACCGTCCGCTGCGTCAGCAACTCCGACACCTGCGCGTCGATCGCGATCTGGGCCATGCGCTCGCGCAGCAAGGGGTCGGCCGAGACTCCCGCCTCGACCGCCCATTGCCGGAACCGTCGCAGCAGCGGCGTGAGGTGACCGGTGCTGGCCATCCCCCGCTCGAACCCGAGCATGAGCGACATCACCGCCCACCCACCGTCGACCTCGCCGACCACGGCCTCGTCGCCCACCCGCACGTCGTCGTAGAACGTCGCGTTGGATCGTTCGGTGCTCACCGTCCAGATCGGGTCGACCGTGATCCCCGGGGTGTCCATCGGAATGATGAAGACCGTGAACCCCCCGTGGCGGCCGGCGTCGCTCTCGGTGCGGGCGAGCAGGAAGACCCAGTCGGCGACGTGGGCCATCGTCGTCCACATCTTGGCGCCGGAGACGACCCAGCCGTCGGCGACGCGGGTTGCCCGGGTGGTGATGGCGGGCAGATCGCTGCCCCCCTGCGGCTCGGTGAGTCCGAAGCACACCAACTCCTCGCCCGACAGGAGCCCGGCCAGCGCAGTGGCCTTCTGGTGCTCGGTGCCGACCGCGTCGAGCACGCCGGCGATCACGAGCGACATCCCGACGGAATCGAACGGCGCTCCCGCCTTCTCGGCCTCACTCGAGAGCAGCCACATCGCCAACGGGTCCTTGCCCGCACCCGGCATGGCTCGGGCCAGGATTCCCGCCTCCCCCAGCGCACGGGCCAGCGGCGCCGAGTGGTTCGTGCCGGTCCGATGGCTCTCCTCGACGACGTCGTCGTCGACATGGCGATCGAGCAGGGCGCGGATCTCGGTCCGTAGGGTCTCGTGTTCCTCGGGCAGGCGGAAGTCCATGTCAGGCCACCGCCTCGTCGCGACCCCACAGCAGATCGGCCAACCGAAGCCGCTCGCGAGCGGGATCGCCGAGGATGTTGGCCCAGCCTCTCGCCCGCCGGAAGTAGAGCTGGATGTCGTACTCGAGCGAGAAGCCGTAGCCGCCGTGGTAGTGCAACACCCGGTCGGTCGCCACGGCTGCGGCGTCGGCAGCCTGCACGAAGGCCATCGCCGCGAGCGGCGCGAACTCGGTGACCACGCCCTCGTCCATGTCGACGATGCCGCGGCCGTCGGTCGATCCCTCGTCGTGGGCCCATGCCGCCTTGTGGGCCAGGAAGCGGGCACCGTCGATCGATCCCGGCAGGTCGGCGAGGCCGTGCTGGATCGACTGGAACGAGCCGATGAGGCGGCCGAACTGCTCGCGCTCCATGACGTAGTCGACCCCGATGCCCAGGGCTCGCTGGGCGATCCCGACGAGCGCCGATGCGGTCAGCACCCGCCACCGATCGAGCAGCGCCATGTGGGCGGAGGCCGGTCCGAGCACGACCCGCTCGTCGATGCCGTCGCGGGCGGACCGGTCGGCCAGGGGTGCATCGGCGTGGTTGGCGGGTCCCTCCATCGGCGGCACGGACCGCACCGCGACCAACTCGCGGTCGTCGACCCCCACCACCCAGTGCGCAACGGCGCCGGCCGGCACGAGGCTCCAGACCCCGTCGACGGACGGTCGCACGGCGATGGTGGCGATCTGTTCGCCGCTCACCAGCGCCGCCACCGGGTGGGCGGTCGTCGCGACCCAGTGCTCGACCAGCGGTGTCGGCGCCACGGCCTCGCCGAGCGCCTCGGCGACGACCGCGAGTATCGCAAGGGGTGCCTCGCCCCCGCCCTCGCCGGCCGGGGCAGCCATGGCGGTCGCATCCATCGAGCGGAGCTTCTCCCACAGGACCGGAGCGAATCCCAGGGGCTCCGCCTCTCGAACGGTCTCGACGGAACACTCGTTGGCGAGGAAGGCGCGGAAGACGTCGGCGATGGCCTCCTGGTCCTCGGACAGGGCGAAGTCGAGCGCCATGCCGATGTCCGGACTCAGTCCTGCGCGGCGGGGCCGAAGACGAAGTCCTCGATCAGCGCCGCCAGCTCGATGGGCGTGTCACCCTGCACGCTGTGGCCGGCCTCGGCGACGTGCTCGACCCGCGCCGAGGGACAGCGGGCGAGCAGCTCGGCCTCGTCGGCGTCGTCCACCACCGACTGCTCACGCATCCCCCGCACGAGCATGAGCGGCATCGAGAGCTCGGAGATGATGTCCCACAGCCGCGAGAACTGGGGGAAGCCGTTGGCCTCGGTGCCCCGGAAGCGGGCGTAGCGCCACACCCAACCGCCGTCGGGCCGCTGCTCGGCGTTGTGGAGGATCCCGCGGCGGAGCGACTCGACCGTGCGTGTGGGGTTGAACTCGATCGTGCGCTTCAACAGCTCCTCGAAACTGGGAAACGACTCCGGGCCGTTGACGAAGGCCGTGATCTGCTCGGCCTTCTTCTCGTCGACGCCCGGGGTCACGTCGACCAGCACCAGCTTGCGGACGAGGTCCGGCGCATGGTCGGCCAGGGCCAGACCCGTGAGCCCGCCGAGCGACATGCCGACCACGGCGGCGGCATCCGGGGCCAGGGTCCGCACCGCCTGGGCCAGGTCCTCGGCGTTGCGGTTCGTGTCGTGGGTGGCATCGGCCGGTGGTCCCGAGTGGCCGTGGCCGGGCAGGTCGATGCACACCAGCGGGCGCCCGAGGGCCAGCGCCACGGTGTCCCACGTGTGGGCGTTCTGGGCTCCGCCGTGGAAGAACACCAACTCCGGCGGTGCATCGCCCCACACCAGGGCGCTGAGATGCCGGCCGTCGTCGAAGTCGATCTGCTCGCGGCGAACCGTGGGTGGGCCGTCGTAGGGAATGCCGTACTCGGCGGCGTTCTCGTGGAACAACCCGAACTCGTCGTATTCGACCATCTCGACCATGGCGCGACCCTAGCCACCCGCTCGGCGGCGGGGTCAGTCGCCGATGCTCAGCGGTCGACCACGATCGGATCGCCGACCACGACGATCGCATCCGTCTCGGCGTCGTAGACCTGGAGGAAGAACTCGTCGAGCCCGTCCCACTTGTCGTCGCTGCGGAAGGATGCCTGGCCGTAGCCGTAGAGGTCGACCGGCCCCAGCTCGTCGAGAGCGGCCCGGAACGAGTCGTTGGTGAGGTCGGCGCCGGCGATCTCGCCGATCATCTTCAGCAACCGGGTCTGGTCGCAGGCGATCATGATCGGGTTGACCCAGCTGCGCTGCCCGGCCGCCTGTTCGTCGCCGGTGGGGAGATAGAGGATCTCCTCGGCCAGGTCGGGGTTCGCATCGATCACGACGTCGATGCAGTTCTCGACGAAGTCCTCGTCGATCAGCATGGCCGACTCGGTGATCTCCCCCACCCCGACGGCACCTTCGAGGATCGAGCGATCGGCGGCGCCGTCCATCGCCGGGCCGATGGCCTTGTAGGCGAACTCGGGGGTGAACCCGGCGTCGGCGAAGTCACCGGCGGTGTTGCCGCCGCCGGTCAGGTCGAACAGATAGTCGACCCCCGCCGTCTGGTACGTCTCCGCGAAGAGCGCCCGTTCGTTGGCCGTTGCCGTCGGGTCGCCCTGCCCGGCGTCGCCGATGAGCAGGGTGGACTCGTAGCCCAGGTCGGCGAGCACGTCCTGCAGGACGCGACCCTCGAGCCCGTCGCCCTGGCTGGTCGAGGCGAGGATGCCGATGGTCCTGCCCTCGAGCCGGCCCGCCTCGTGGAGGACCGAGCCGAGGATGCGGACCCGTTCGTCATCGGAGGCGTTGAGCTGGAGCCAGAGGGTGTCGCCGGAGCGTTCCTTCAGCTCCGAGGTCTGGAACGACCGGGTCATCACCATGGTGTCGTTGAGTTCGGTGAGACACAGGTTGTTCGCGGTGAGGAGGCCGTAGAGCACGATGAACACCTCGTGGTCGTCGACGAACTCCGCGCAGGCGACGTCCTGCGACTCCGGGGCGAGGAAGTCGAACGACACGTAGACCGGCTCGATCTGGCGTCCGAACACACCGCCGTCGGCGTTGATCTCGTCGATGAAGGCCTGGAACACGATGTCGGCGTCGCCCTGGTAGTTGGAGATCCCGGCCGCCTGGAGTGCGTCGAAGTCGGGTACCGCCACACCCACCTTGATCGACGTCGACGTCACGCCGCGGAAGCTGGCCGGCAGCTCGACGGGATCCTCGCTGGTGGCGGCGGTGGTGGTCGTGGTGCCGTCGTCGCCACCACCATCGTCGACAGGGGCTGCGGTCGTGGTGGTCGACCCCTCATCGGTCACGACATCGTCGCCGTCATCGCCGCAGGCACCGGCCAGGAGGGTGAGCGCCAGCAACGCCACCCCTGCTCTGCGCCACCCGCTCGCGGGCCGACTGTCGCTCCCTCGCTGCTGCATGTTGTCCCCCGCTAGTCCCCCACGAGCGATCTAACACCCGTGTCATGTACCGGGGCCCATGGTCGCACACCCGGTCGCGGTCGTGCGAGCACGCCACGATTCCTGGGAGGATGGCCGCCATGAACGCACCGGGCCGAACCCGTCACCCCGCTCGGTTGCCATGACCGGAGCACCGTCTCCCCCATCGATCCGCCAGTTCCGGGCGGAGGTCAGCGCCTGGCTCGACCACCAGGCCGCCGACCTCACACCGCCCTACGAGGGGGCCGGCACCCTGTCCGAGCAGATCTCACAGCTCAACCGGGTGAAGGGCCGGTTGTGGGACGCCGGGTTCATGGGTTGGGGCT
>JAUIML010000002.1 GCA_030432715.1 Acidimicrobiia bacterium
CGGATGGCGGGCGCGATCTCGTGGGGTTCACCGACCACGGCGATGGTCTCGATCAGCTCGTTGTCGATCAGCAGTGGCATCTCGTCCCACCGGTTCTGCCGGGCCATGTCGTTGAGCACCGGGTGGAGGTCGCCATAGCCGTGGAGCTCGAACACCGATCGGTAGGCCGGCGTGGTCGCGTAGAAGGCGAGTTGGCCGCGGACCGCCTCCAGCGAGCGGCTGAACTCCTCCTCGGTGCGCCCGGTGACCACGATCGTCACGCAGACGACCTCGATGTCGCTCGCGGCGCGGCCGGCCCGCGCCGCGCCGTTCGCGATGGCCGGCAGCGTCAACTCCTGGAGCGACCGGCGGGTGTTGACCGGGTGGACGAGGAACCCGTCGGCCACCTCACCGGCGACCCGGGTGGAGAGTGGTCCGAATCCGGCGGTGAAGATCGGCGGCGGGCCGAACGGATTCGGCCCGGGATCGAACGCCGGGATCATCCGGGTGTGGGTGTAGAACTCGCCCTCGAAACGGAGGCGTTCCCCCGTCTCCCAGGCGTGCCAGATGGCGCGGATCGCCTGCACCATCTCCCGCATGCGGGCCGCAGGTTTCGACCACGGCATCGAGTAGCGCTGCTCGATGTGGGGCTGGACCTGCGAGCCGAGGCCCAACACGAACCGGCCGCCGGTGGTGGCCTGGAGATCCCACCCGGTGTTGGCCAGCGTCATGGGCGTACGGGCGAAGGCGATGGCGATGGCCGTGCCGAGTTCGATGTGGTCGGTGTGTTCCCCGGCGATGGCGAGGGGCACGAACGGATCGTGCTTGGCCTCGAATGAGAAGGCCCGGTCGTAGCCGATGCGTTCCAGCTCGGGATACACGTCGCGGGCGAGCCGCGGGTCTTCGGTCGGGACCGTGATGCTCACATGCACCCGCAAACTCTGCCAGATTGCGGAGGTGAGCAGACCACTGCCCCTCGCCGGTACCCGGGTGATCGACTTCTCCCGCGTCCTCGCCGGACCGTTGATCACCCAGAACCTCGCCGACCTGGGGGCCGAGGTCATCAAGATCGAGCGACCGGGCCATGGGGACGACACCCGCACCTGGGGACCGCCCTGGCATCCCGGCGCGGACGGCGGCCGACACTCGACCTACTACGAGTCGCTCAACCGGGGGAAGCGATCGATCGTGCTCGACCTGTTCGACGACGACGACCTCGCAGTGGCCCGTTCGCTGGCGGCGGGCGGCGACGTCGTGGTCGACAACTTCCGGCCTGGCTTCATGGCGGCCCGGGGGCTCGACCGGGCGACGCTCGCCGTCGACAACCCCGCCGTCGTGACCTGCACCGTCACCGCGTTCGGCGAAGACGGTCCGGCATCGACCCTGCCCGGCTACGACCTCGTCGCGCAGGCGATGGGCGGGCTGATGCACATGACCGGCGAGGCCGACGGTCGTGCGCTGCGAGTGGGTGTCCCGATCGTCGACATGACCACCGGCCTCTACGGCACGATCGGCCTCCTCGCCGCGCTGACCGATGCCGTGCGGACCGGCGAAGGACGCCACGTCGCGGTGAGCCTGTTCGACACGGCGCTGGCGTCGCTCGGCAACCACGGGAGCGCGACCACCATGGCCGGCGCGGATCCGCATCGCGACGGCAACCGCCATCCGTCGATCGCGCCCTACGAGGCCTACGAGGCCTCCGACGGCGCGTTGATCATCGCCGCCGCGAACCAGAAGCTCTTCGCCGGGGTGTGCGCGGCCCTCGACCGCCCCGACCTGCTCGACGACCCCCGCTTCGTCGACAACCCGACCCGGCGAGCCCACATCGACGAGCTCGCCGCGGAACTCGAGAGAACGTTGGCCACCGACACCCGCGACGCCTGGGTGGAGAAGCTGCGGGCCCATCAGGTGCCGACCGGGCCGATCAACTCGATCCCCGAGGCGCTCGCATGGGCCGACGAGATGGGCATCGACGCAACCGTGCGGGCCGACGGCTACGTCGGCATCCGCTCCCCCATCGTCCTCGACGGCGAGCGACTCGACACCTCGGCTCCGCCCCCGACCCTCGACCAACACGGCTCCGACCTCAGGCCCCCTGTGTGATGGTCCACGTCGCTGCGTTCTCCCTGCTGGTGCCCGACTACGACGAGGCGATCGCGTTCTTCGTCGACGTGTGTGGATTCGAGCTCACCGAGGACCGCGACGAGGGGCGCAAGCGGTGGGTCACGGTGCGGCCGCCGGGGGCCGAGACGCAGATCGTGCTGGCCCGGGCCGACACCGACGCCCAGCGAGCCGCCATGGGCAACCAGCTCGGCGGACGGGTCGGCTTCTTCCTCCACACCGACGACTTCGCCCGCGACCATGCCCGCATGACGGCGGCCGGCGTGGTGTTCCACGAGGACCCGCGCCATGAGCCCTACGGCACCGTCGCCGTGTGGGAGGACCCCTGGGGCAACACCTGGGACCTCCTCCAGCCGGCTCGACCGGTGCCGTGACGAGTGTCTGACACCGGCAACGCTTCGCGTTGCCTGTGTAACCGGTGTGACGGGGCGGCGTTAGCCTCGTCGCGATGTCCGAGCTCCACGCCCGCATCCTGGTCTTCACCACGTCGGCCGCGGTGCTGGTGCTCGAGATCCTGGCCGGACGGCTGATGGCCCCCTACGTGGGCGTCTCGCTCGAGACGTTCACCGCGATCATCGGCACGATCCTGGCCGGCATCGCCCTCGGCAGCGCCATCGGCGGACGGCTGGCCGACCGCTACGACCCGGCCACGCTCATCGGCCCGGCGCTGGCCATCGGTGGCGCGTTGGCCTGGTGGTCACTGTGGATCGTCGGCGTGCTCGGCCCTGAACTCGGCAGCGAACCAGCCGCGATCGTGGTGTTGGCCGCGGTTTCGTTCTTCGCCCCGGCAACGGTGCTCACGGCGATCAGCCCGATGGTCGCCAAGCTGCGGCTCAACTCCCTGGAGGACACCGGCAAGGTCGTCGGTGGCCTGTCGGCCTTCGGCACCGCCGGCGCCCTGTTCGGCACGTTCGTCACCGGCTTCGTCCTCGTCGCCGCGGCGCCGACGCGTCCGACGGTCATGATCGTGGGCGCGCTGTTGGTCGGGTGGGGCCTGTTCGAGACCGTCCGCATCACCCGCAGGGCGCCGAGCGCCGCGCTCGTCGTCGTGCTGCTGGCGTCGCTCGGGATCGGCGCCACCGCAGACTCACCCTGCGAGTTCGAGTCGGCCTACTTCTGCGGCCGCGTCGTGGTCGACGAGGACGACGCGTCCGTGCGCTACCTGATCCTCGACACCCTGCGCCACGCGGCCGTCGATCTCGACGATCCGACCAACCTGGAGTTCCGCTACATCCGGCTCATCACCGACGTGATCAACTCGACGAGCGCGGGGGCGATCGACACCCTCCACGTCGGGGGCGGCGGCTTCTCCGTCCCGATGTACCTCGAAGCGACGCGGCCCGGCTCCTACAACCACGTGCTCGAGATCGACGACGTGCTGCTCGACGTCGCCCGCGACGAGCTCGGCTTCGTCACCGGCCCGCTCATGGAGGTGACGATCGGCGACGCTCGTCTCGGGATCGACGACTTCGCCGACGATTCGTTCGATGTGGTGGTGGGCGACGCCTTCGGGGGACAGTCCGTTCCCTGGCACCTCACCACCACCGAGTTCATCGCCAAGATCGATCGGGTCCTGCGCGACGACGGCGTGTACGTGATGAACATCATCGACGGCGACGAGAACCGGTTCGCCGAGTGGGAGGTCGCAACCCTGCTCGACAACTTCGCGCATGTCGCCGCCATCATTCCGCCCGGCGGAATCGACGCCCGTCCCCGCAACCAGATCCTGGTCGCGTCCGATGCCCCGCTGCCCGTGCTCGAGTTCGACCCGGCCGACGGCGTGCTCGTCGACGACATCGATGAGTTCCGCGACGGCGGCACGGTCCTGCGGGACGACTTCGCCCCCGTCGAGCAGCTCGCCGCCAACCCGGGCTGATGCCGCCGGCGGGGCTCAGACGACGGTGAGCGTCCCCCAGAACTGGGGATGCTCGATGAACACGAACGTGTAGTCACCCGGAGGGGTCCCCTCGGGGACGAGAAGGTTCGCCTGGCCGGTCGGGTCCCAGCGATCGGTGACGATCGGGGCCGGCGCCCCGGCCGTGGGCGAGTCGGTGAGCACCTTGCCGATCTGGATCTGGACCGACGGGTCGTCGACCGACTGGAGCATCACGTCGTCGCCCATCGTCGTCTCACTCCCGAGGCCGGCCGGATCGAAGGACACGGTGAACTGCTCGCCCGGCACCGTACCGACGTTGTCGAGCTGCGAAACGACCGCAACGGTCGGGCCCACGAGCGGCACGATGTCGCGGTCGCCGATCGGGGCCGAGAGGGTGATCTCGAACCGGTCGGGTTCGGGGCACGGAAGAATCGACGGTCCGAACCGCGGCAGGAGCGGGACGGCGATCTCGACGCGGTCGTCCGACTCGACGACCTGGGGCGGCAGAAGGAGGTCCTTGTAGATCACGCCGCACCGGGCGCCATTGACCACGGTGAACACGGTGTCGTCGGGGCCGCCGACGGTGGACTCGTCGACCGTCCACTCCAGCGTGCCCGGCGGCGCGGTGAACGCGCCGACCGGCGGCAGGAGGAAGAAGCAGATGTCGTCGGGTGCGGCCCGTTCGGCGAGGAAGTCGATCGTCGGCTGGTAACGGCGATACAGGCCGATCTGGAGGCGGCCGCCGTTGATGCTCGAGCCCGAGTAGAACATCGTCGCGTCGGTGAGTCCGTCGGTGTTGAGGCGGACACGAAGGGCTTCGAGCTCGGCCGAACGTTCCGGTGTGGTCGCCGCCGGGTCGAGGGTCGCGGGACAGTCGGGAAACACCAGGTCGGTGGCCTCGACGTGGACGTCGCTGACCTCGCCGTCGGCCACTGGCCCCGCCGCGTCGGGCTGCGGATGGACACCGAACGGCTCGCACCCCTGACCGCGGGGAGGCAATGGCGCCTGCCCCGCACCGAAGACGAACGACGGACTCGGCACCCATTCGCCCGAGCCGGAGACCACCCGCAGTTCGGCCAACCGGCGACTGAAGCGCTCCTGGTCGATCGGCGCGTCCCACTGCTCGAACAGGCGCCCATCGGGGTTGCAGGTGAAGACATGGTCGCCGTCGACGGGCACCGTGACGGCCGCGCCGAACGGATCCACCAACACCTCACCGCCGAGCGCGGTCAACCGGAGTTGACCCGTCACACCATCGACCTGTTCCTCCACGCCGTCCCCGTCGAGGTCGGGGACGGTCCAGCCCCAGTCGGGCGCCGTTCCCTCCAGCCCATCGCCGCCATCGCCGACCGGGCCGGTCACCTCCAGCGTGCCGTTCAGCTCGGGGTTGGCGATGAAGCGGACGAAGTACGTCCCCGCGGGGACGCCCTCGGGAACCAAGAGCGTGCCGGTGCCGGTCACGGGCCACTGATCGGTGGCGACTTCGCCGACCGCGCCGGCCACGGGACCGTCCGAGAAGACATCCGACACCTGGAACTGCACCGTCGGGTCGTCGGCGAGCTGCACGATCAGGTCGTCGCCCATCGTCGCGCCCGAGGCGGCGTTGACCGGATCGAACGTGAGCTCGGCGGTGGTGCCGACGCCGACCGGACCAGCGAAGTACAGGGTCCCCGGTTCGGCCGCGATCCCCGGGCCACCGGCGCCGGCCACGGTGAATTCGTAGGTCGTCGGTGCCGGACAGTCGTCGGTGAACTCGGTCTGGCCCTGACCCACCGCGATACCCAGCGCTACGGTGTCGTCCTCCTGCCGGATGAAGGGTGCGACCCACTCGCCCTTGGGCTCACACCCGACGGCGCGAACGACCACCCGACCGTCGACGGATTCCACGTCGACCTCGGCCAACTCGGGCGGCAGGTTGCGCAGACCGAACGCCGGGAACTCCAGGCACACGTCGTCCGGGTCGACCCGGTCGGCGAGCCAACGCAGCGTCGGTTCGTAGCGCGACGAGAGCCCGACCGACGGAACGCCCCAGATCGAACCCGGTCCGCCCGAACTGCCGATGAACGGCTGATCGTGGAGTCCGGCGTCGCGCAGGTCCTCGATGACCGCCTCCAGCTCGGCCGCACGCTCCCCCGTCGGCGGACCGGGTTCGCCGTTCGCTCCGCACTCGACGAAGCCGAACGTGTCGGGAGTCTCCACGTGGAAGTCGCTCATCGCGCCGGTGGCACCGTCGGCGCCGACCGGGTCCTCGGCCACGGCGACGAGCTCGGCCGGCGCGTCGGGGTCGTCGGAAACGGCCGCAGTCGTGGTCGGCGAATCGTCGACCGCCGCCACGTCGGGTCCGTCGTCGCCGAGCCACACCACCGCCGCGCCGACGCCCGCGACGGCCACCAGCCCCATGGCGGCGGCGCCGACCGCCCGACGGCGCCGCCGTCGCCGAGCGACCCGATCGGCCACATCGGCGACGTCGAAGGAGGCAGCGGCGGCCACCGAGGACGCCAGTCGGTCGTCGAAGTCGTTCATGCTCCCGGCCTTTCGTCGGCGGTCGTGTCGTCGATGAACCCCTGCGACCGCAGCCGTTCGAGGGCCTGGCTGGTGGCCGCCTTGACGGTGCCTTCGGCACAACCCAGGTGCTCGGCCGCCTCGGCCACCGAGAGGCCCAGGTAGAAGCGGGCCACCAGCGTCGCCCGCTGGCGCTCCGGCAGCGACGCGACTGCGTCACGGATGGCGACACCCTCGGCTGGGTCGACGACGAAGGGCGCGGCCGATCCCCGCGCCCGCCGCTCGATCGACCGCCGGCGCCACCGCGACACCGCGAGGTTGCGAGCCGTACGAAAGGCCCATCCCTCCGGCGATGCCATCGCCCCGACGGTGTCCCACCGCTCCCAGGCCCGGGCCAACGCCTCCTGCGCGAGCTCCTCGGCGAGGTGACGGTCGCCGGTGTAGAGCACCAGCGCGGCAACGAGCCGCCCTCGCACGTCTGCACAGAACTGCGCCGGATCGACGGGATTCATCGCCACAGGAACGCTTCCCCCCACCGATCGGTTTAGTCGTCGGCAATGCTCCGCGCCGCTCGGAGTCCTGCTGCGCCCGACTCCCCGGTGTGACGGGGGTCAGGTGGGGAGAGGGCCGGGCGGGCGGGAGCGGCGGGCGACGAGCACGAGGGCGGCGCCGAGCAGCAGCAGGACGACAGCCCAACCGAGCAGGCGGGCGATGTCGGTGCCGGTGATGGCGAGGATCGACTGGGCGGGGGTCTCGGTCGTCCGCGTGATGTCGTCGTCGGGCGCCGTGATCTCGTCGATCACCTCACTCGGGATGGGGTTGCCACCGACCGTGTTGCCGCCTTCGACGGTGCCGACGTTGACGATCGACTGACCCTCGGCACCGGTGACCGTCGTGGTGAGCACGATGGTCGTCGACGCGTCGACGGCGAGCACGTCGTCGGTCGTGCAGGTGACGAGTTGTCCGACCGCGTTGCAGTCGAAGTCGTCGCTTGCTGCGCCGACATAGGTCAGGCCGTCCGGAAGGTCGTCGGTGACGGTGATGGTGTCGTTGGTCGGCGACGGACCGAAGTTGGTCACCACCAGCGTCCAGTCGACGTCCTGCCCCGAGACGAGCTCGCCGTCGACACTCTTCTCGATGTCGAGCAGGGCGAGCGGAACGTCGACCTCGTCGGTGTCGGTGTCGTTCTCGGGAACGGTGTCGGGCAGGCCGCCGGTCACCGTGACCTCAGCCGTGTTGGTCACACCCGGCGCGGCTTCGGCACCCACGTCGACGGTGAGCTCGAGCGTCGACGACGCACCGACGGCCAGCGGGCCGGTCGTGAGGTCACAGGTGAAGGTCTGCCCTGCCACCACGCACGACCAGTCCTCGGCCAGCAGGGCCGTCGGCGTCAGGCCGGCGGGCACCTCGTCGGTCACGGTGATCGTCCCCTCGGACACGGCGGGGCCGTTGTTGGTGACCGTCAGCGTCCACACGCCTTCGCCACCGACCGCGAACGGCCCGGTCGACGACTTGTCGATCGCGATGTCGGCCTCGCGGCGTTCGCCGAAGTCGACGTCGTCACGGTCTTCGCCGGCGCCGAGAGTCACCTCCGTCGTGCGGTCACGGCCACCGTCGAGGTCGTAGGTCGGCCCCAGGTCGGGTGCCAGCGTGGTCGGGTCGAGCGACACCGTGTAGTCGCCCGGAGGCAGGTTGCCCACGCCGTAGAGCCCACCGCCGGCGGTCGTGGTCCGGTACTCGACGTCGTCCAGCGACTCGTCGACTCCCGGGGTCGCCGGGTCGTCGCCGAGCACACCATCGAAGCCGGCGAACCGAACGATCACATCGACCCCGTCGATCGGCAGCTCGCCGCCGTCCTGCACGCCGTCGGCATCGTCGTCCACCCAGACGAGGTCGCCGATGCTGCCGGTGCCGGTGTAGCCGAAGTCGACGTCGAGATAGCTCGGGTTCACCCCGGTCAGCGTGATCGACGCCACGATCCCGTCCATCACGCCCGGCTCGGCGTTGTTGGCCTGGGTGTCGGTGATGTCGGGCGTGTCGACCAGTTCGAAGGTCTGGCGCAGACCCGGAGGGAGGTCATCCGTGTCGACCGTCACCGTGAGCGGGATGTCCTGGGGAAGCCCGGTGAAGGCGTACTCGCCTTCCTCGTTGGTGGTGGTCGTGATGCTGCGGGTCGACCCGTCCCCCGGATCGAGCCACGACACGGTCACGTCGATGCCGGCGATGCCCGGTTCACCGGCGTCCTGCTCGCCGTCGTCGTCGACGTCGAACCAGATGCGGTTTCCGAGGTCGGCGTTGGTCGGGGTGAGGCTGGCCGAGTCGTTGTCGTCCTCGTCGGGACCGACCCCGTCGTCGTGGTTGCCCGGGGTCGAGTCGATGTCCCACTGTCCGGCCGACTCCACCTCGGCGATGTTGACGATCGTGGTCGAGGAGTTGATCCGCACGACGATGTCGAGCGTGGCCGACGCCCCGGAAGCGAGCGGCGATGCCAGTGTCCACACGTCGGTCGTGTCGTCGTAGGCACCGTTGGCGGAACTGGCCGAATCGAAGACCACCCCGGCGGGGAGCACGTCGGTGATGGTCACGTCGGTCGCGGTGTCGACCGCGATGCCGCTGTCGTCGTTCGTGACCGTCACGCGATAGGTGACGAAGTCGCCGAAGAAGTAGGGGGCCGATTCGACGATGGTCTTGTCGATCGTCAGGTCGATGCGCCGGATGCGCGCGACTGCGTCGTCGGAGCCGTGGACCCCGTCGGGCGCCCCGTTGTCGTCGCCGTACGAGCCGGTCTCGTTGCTCGACTCGCCGGTTGCGTCGTCGCCGGTCACTCCGGAGTCGTTGACATGGTCGAACGAGCCGGTGGTCGCCGTGGTCAACAGCGACGCCTGGGGCTGCACGTCGAATTCGATCACGAACGAATCGCCGGCATCGAGTTCGCCCACGACATCGGTCCACACCAGCGGGCCGGCGGCGCCGCCGGCCGGGTCACCGAGTGCCCCGAACCCACTCCCGGTGTCGATCTCTGCCGATCCGGGCTGGTACAGCCAGCCCGTGGGCAGCACATCGTCGACGTCGATGTCGAAGGCCGACACCGGGCCGTCGTTGAAGACCTCGAGGCGCCAGCGGAAATCCTCGCCCACTCGGGCGTCGGTGGCGTCCATTCCCGCGGCCGGCGTCTTCTGGATCACCAGATCGGGGAACCCGACCGTGAGGGTGTTGACATCGGCGGTGACCGGGTTGCGGCTGTCGCCGTATTCGGGCACGTCGGTGCCGTCGGGCGCCGCGGCTCGATCGGCGGTGGACAGGCCCCAGTAGCTGGGCACGTCGGCGGTGTTGACCAGATCCTGGTCGTCGGCGAGATCGGCCGACGGGCCGATCACCACGTCGTAGGTGAATGTGACGGATCCACCGGCGGCGGCCAGCGGACCGGCGACGGTCCAGGTGAGCGTGCGGGGGCCGGCACCGTCGAACACGGGTGCCGGGGTGCCGATGATGTTCGACGGATCGCCGGCCGCTTCCGCGGGCAGCGTGTCGACGACCGTGAGGTCGTGGGCCGGGCCGTCGCCGTTGTTGGTGACGGTCACGGTGAAGCGATGGGTCGCCCCGACTTCGGTGTCGCAGACATCGGCGTCGGGCGTCGCCTCACAGGCCGTCGGGCCCGGATCGAGGACCTGGACGTCCTTGTCGATCACCACCAGGGGTTCGATCACGTCGATCGTCTCGGCTTCGGGGCCGACGGTCTCGTCCCACACCTCTCCGTCGAGGTCGGTGACCTCGTCGGGGTCGGATCCGATCTCGTCGGTCTCGTGCCAGACCACCGAGGCGGCGTTGTCGCCACTCGAGGCCGTGGTGGCGGCGGTGTCGACATGGGTCGAGTAGGGCAGCGTGATCCGGCACTCGGCGCCGTCGGCGAAGACGTCGCCCAGGAACCAGCCGGCCGTCTGCCCGTCGGGAGTGAGGGCGATCACGTCGCCGGGGACGAGCGCTCCTCCACCGACCCGTTCGCACTCGGGACCACTGATGGTCGGGGTGCCGTAGGAGTCGAACTCGAGGAACGACGGGAGCGCGTCGAACACCGCCATGTCGAAGGCGCGGTTGTCGACGGGCACCGCGACGGTCACCTCGAAGTCAACCGCTTCCCCGACCGCGTAACTCGTGGTGTCGGTGTCGCTCAGATCGAACGGATCGCCGTCGAAGGGGGCGACGTCCTTGGCCAGGGTGGCCAGGGGCAGCTCCACCGTGTCGGTGTCGGTGTCGGAGTACGTGGTGCGTTCGTTGGCCGCCGGCCCGTCGGCGGCCCGGCTCTCTGCCGTCACCTCCGCGGTGTTGGTGAGCTGCGTGCTCGCGACAGCCGGGTTGTCGATCGTCACCGTGTAGCTGAGGGTGATCGAATCGCCGACCTCCAGGGCCGCCAGCGCCGCCACTTCGGCCTGGGTCCAGGTGATCGTTCCTTCTGCGCTGGCCGGCACGCCACTGGCGAAGACACCACCGTCGGGGTTGTCGGCGGGCACGCCCGACGCGAACGAGACACCCTCGGGCAACACGTCGGTGACGACGAGATCGTAGGCCGCGGAGGTCCGCCCCGAACCGAGGTCGGGATTGGTGACCACCAGCGAGTAGGTGACCGAGTCGCCCGGGGCGACGTTGCTGATGCCATCGGCCGGAGTGTCGGTGTCGGTGCCGTCGTCGGACTTCGCGATGGTCGGGTTGGGCTCGTTCACCCAGGTCGTGATCCGGGGCGACGACGCCGTGGGGGCCGCGGTGCCGCCGCTGGTGTCCCAGTCGACGTCGACGGTGTTGCGGATGGCGTCGCCCACGTCGACCCCGGGGGCGTCGTCGACGACCACGGTGAAGGTGAGTGACACGAGATCGTCGAGGCTGCCGACCGCGTTGTCCCAGGTGGGCGGGAAGGTGACGGTCACGTCGTCGGCGGCAACGTCCACGAGCAGGTCACCAGCGTGCTCGGTCGTCGAGCCGTCGACGTCGAAGTAGGCATCGGTGGCCGACGAGATGGTGAGGGGAATGGTGGTCGCGCCGTTGTCGAGACTCAGCCCGCCGGCGTCGAAACTCACGAAGTCGATCTCGCTGTCGAGATCGTCGGTGATGACGGCGTCGTAGAGGTCGACCCCTTCGGGGATCGTCACGTCGAACGTGTAGGTGACCGTCTCGCCGATGGTCGCCTCCTGGGCGCTCGCCGAGGCGGGCGCGTTGGTGTCGTTGGTGCCGCCGCCGTCGTCGTCGCTCGAGGTCTGCACCTTCACCACAGCGAGGTCGGGCACCGTGACCGTCGCCTGGTCCCTGGCCGCCGTGGCGTTCTCCGACGGCTCGTTCGCCTCGTCGATGTTGTCCGCAGGCACATAGGTCGGGGTCGACCCGGCATTGCCGGTGCTCCCGGTGTAGTCGCGGACGCCGGCGTCGTTGACCAGGTCGACACCGGCGACCACGGTGACCGGCAGGGTGATGGAGTACGACAGGGTGGTCGTCTCCTGCGGCGCCAGGTCGACGATCGTCATGGTCAGCACGCTGCGGCCGTCGGTGGCCTGCCCGCCGAGCGGGTAGCCGACATCGCCGTCGTCGAGACACGTGACCGTCTCACCCGTGCTGAGCGTGGGCGCCGTCGTGACGTCGGCACACTCGATGTCGATCGGCAGGATGTCCCACGTGCGCACGCCGAACGCGGTGGCGTAGAGGTCCTCGGCGCCGGTGGCGCCCGACTCGAAGTCGTTGGTGATGTCGACCTCGTAGTCGAACACGTCGAGCTGCACGCCGGTCTCGGCACCGTCGTCGGTGGTATCGCCCGCGGGTGCGTTGCGCTTGTCGAGCACGACATGGGGTTCCACGTGGGGATAGCCCGCCTGGTCGCGGCTCGAGAAGGTGACCCCACCACTGTTGTCGTTGTTCTGCAGCGTCAGCTTGGCGAGATTGTCGATGATGTCGACACCGGTGACGTCACGCGGATCGTCGGACAGCCGCACCGAGAAGATCACTTCGAACCGGTCGGCGGAGTTGTCGACATAGAGGTCGGAGCCCCCGCCGGGGATGGTGGTCCCGAGCGTCCAGCTCAACGCCTCGTCGGTCGCGCCGCTCGGCGCGGTACCGGGTCCGGCCTCGAAGTCGTAGACCTCGTCGATGACGGCGTCGTTGACGGTGAACACCTGACCCGTGTCGGTGTCGTCGCCCCAGAAGGCCTCGAACACCGAATCCGGCGGGATGAAGTCGGACACCACCGGGTTGCGGAAGTGCAGGTCGCCGAGGAACTCGACGACGATCCGGTAGCAGACGCGATCGCCGGGCCGGTAGGCCCAGTCCGCCTCGTCGGGGGTGGGCGGAGTGTCCGTCGTGAACGTGGCCGAGTCGCAGTCGAGGAGCACACCCGGTGCCGTCGGTTGAGAGACGCTCTTGTCGATCACGACGACGCCGGACGCCTGCCCGGCCGAGGACGCGTCCGCTGTGGTCTCGGTGACCCGGTCGAGGTCGACGGCACCGTCCATGATCGGACTGGTGGTCGCAGTGATGTCGACATCGTTGGTGAAGGCATCGGCGCCGACAACCGGGGTGTCGTCGTCGAACGCTTCCTGATAGTCGACCCGGACGCGCGACGTGAAGGTGATCTCGTAGTCGTCGTTGGTCGTGAGGTCGGGAACGGTCGACCACACGAGGGTCCACGACCCGTCGGTGTCCTCGGTGACGACGTCGGGATCGTCGACGACACCGTCGACCGTGGGCGACGGCAGTCCGCCGGGCTGCAAACACTCGGTGCCGATCGGGGCGATGGTCTCGGGATTGCCCGTCGAGAGGATCGGGCACTGGCCGTCGGGCAGGGAGTCGGTCACGACGACCCCGGTCGCATCGCGGTACTCGCCGGTCTCGACGACCAGCGTCCAACCGGGCAGCTCGGTCTGGGTGAACACGCCATCGTCGACCGACTTGTGGATCGACAGGTCCTCGGCCGTGACCGCCCAGGAGTCCTCGGCCGACGACGTGAGGTCGTCGATCCCCGGGTTGTAGTTGCCGGTCGCCCGCGACCAGTTCCGCAGGGTCTGCTCGTCGGTGGTGAGCGGGCCGTTGTTGTTGTCGAGATCGGCCGTGTCGTCGCCGATGTCGACATGGCCGACCGCGAAGGACGTGGTGTTCTCGCGGAGGGGGACGCCGGCCGCATACATCAGCTCGAAGCGATCGCTCGGCGCCATCGTGCCGATCGTGGCGCTCAGATCCCAGACGACATGGGTGTAGACCCCGGCAGCCTGACCGGGGAACTGCTCGTCGGCGGCGAGCGTCACCGTCTCGACCGTCGTCGGCGTCTCACAGGTGGCGGCCACACCGTTGCTCGTCGGGTCGGTCGGGCTCACCCCGACACCGAGCGCTCCGGCGCCTGCGTACTCCTCGGTCCCGGTCGCCGACGCGTTGGTGACCGGCACGGCATCGGTGTTGTCGACGGCTCCGCAACCCAGGAACTCGAGGCCGGCCGGGAGGTAGTCCTCGACCACGATCGAGTCGGTCGGGTCGACGAGGTTGTTGTCGACCGTCAGGCTGTAGGTGGTCCATTCCGTGTGGACGCCCCGCAACAGTTCACGTTCGGCGTTCGGCTCGAACTTCTCGATGTCGATCGCCTCGATCCGGGTGACGATGCTCGCGGTGTCGAAGGCCGAGGTGTCGCCGTTGTCGACATGGGCGCCTGTGGCGTCGAAGTCGGGGATCTGGCGGACGTCGCCGGACATGTAGGCGCCGCCCGAGTTCGTGACCGTCGAGCCCACCGCGAACGACGCCTCGGTGAGGTCGACGGTGACGGTGATCGACTGTGACACGCCGGACTGGAGGTCGGCCACGTTCTCGAACAGCAGGGTGGTCTGCCCCGCCGCGGGTTCGTCGGGGAAGACGGTGGGGTTGCCCGCGCTCGACGACACGAAGGTCGCGCCGGGCGGGAGCACTTCGCGGAACGTGAGGTTGTAGCCGTCGGCCCCGGTTCCGTTGTTGGTCGCGGTCAGGGTGTAGGTCACGTCCTCGCCGTAGAGGATCGTGGCCGGCCCGGACTTGGTGAAATCGAGCGACGCGTCGTTGGCCGCCGCTGCGGGTTCGGGCGACGCGACGAGGTCCACGACGGTGAGGCTGGTGGCGAGCAGGGCTGCGAGGCTCAGCAGGGCGAGCGGGCGGCGGGGGAAGCGGCGAATCACAGAGCGACGGTAGCAGCGCCCCACCATGCATCCGGGAACCCCGCGGAGCACCGCGCGACCTCGACCGAACAGTGTTCAGAAGGATCGTTCGGAAGGGTCAGGGGAGCGACGAGAGCACCGGGGCGAAGGCGGCGATCTTCTCGGGCGTCGGGCACCGCACCACGTAGGTGGTGATGCCCCAACGCTCGTGGCCGGCGCGGAAGTGCGCGGCGATCTCGTCGACCGTACCGATGGCCATGTAGGGCGTGGCCGCAGCGATCTCCTCGGTGATACCGCTCTCGTCGTCGATCTGCTCGGCCAACACTCCCGCACGATCGTCGGTCACCTCGCAGACCTGCACCAGCGCACTGAAGTCGATCGAGCGGTCATGCACGGCCGCTCCCTCCCGGACCTGCGCAACCTGTTCGTCCAACCGGTCCAGTGCCCAACTCACCGTGTGCCGATGACCGTCCGGGAGGGTCCGACCCAGGCCCATGAGCCCGACGCCGTCGGCATGGGCTCCGATGTGGCGCAGCATCGCCGCGCCCTGACTTCCCACCAGGATCGGCATCCGCTCCTGCAGGGCACGGGTCACCGTGGCGCCTTCGACCCTATAGTGCTCGCCCGCGAAGTCGACCGTCTCACCGTCGAGCAGGGGCCGGATGATCTCGACCGCCTCGCGCAGGCGAGCCTTGCGCACCGCCGGCGGGTCGAAGGAGATACCGACCTCGGTGTACTCGTGCCTCGAGTGTCCGGCCCCGAGACCCAACTCGAACCGGCCACCCGAAACCCGGTCGAGCGTCGCGGCCTCCCACGCCAGCTGCACCGGATGACGCATGTCGTTGTTGAGCACATACGTGCCCAGCCGGATGCGGTCGGTCGCCATCGCCATCGCGGTGAGGTTCACCAGCGGCGCGTGCCGGTGCTCGCCGATGTGATCCGCGACCAGGACCAGGTCGAAGCCGGCCGCCTCGGCCGCCCGGGCCGAGCCGACCGGATCGAGCACCTGCTCACCGACCAGCTGGAGGCCGACGCGGATCGCACCGCCGCCGGTGTGACGAGTGTCTGACACCGGTGTGACGGGTTACTCGGGCCAGTCGATGTTGTAGTCGTCGAACCAGAAGCGGGCTTCGCGGATGGCGTTCTCCGGGGTGCGCAGCGAGATGTCCTGGTTGAGCTGTTCGGGGGTGGGGCCGATGTCGGCCGCGATCTTGGTGAGGCCGTCGACGTCGAGGTCGTAGCAGCGCACCGCGTTGAGCCCCAGCAGCAGACGGGTCTCCTCGACGGGGATCTGCTGGAAGTCGGTCTCGAGCCGCTCGACTGTGTTGGGCCACGAACCCTCGGGATGCGGATAGTCGGTACCCCACATGAGGGCGTCGACGCCGTTGACATAGCGGCGCCGGAGCTCGACCTTGCTCATGGTCGAGGCACCGATGAACACGTTGGTACCGATGTACTCCGACGGCAGCTTCTGGATTAGGTTCTTGGTCCGCGAGGCCATCTTCTTGACCTTCCAGTTCTTGCCACCGAACACCGAGTCGGTCTTGAACAGCAGGTCGCCGAGCCACCACGAGCCGCACTCGACCGGCACGTACTTGAGGTTCGGGAACTTGTCGAACTTGCCCGAGAGCAGGAGCTGCCACAGGGGACGGTGGGTCCAGAAGGCGACCTCGAGCATGTACTGGGCCATGTTCTCGTTGTAGGCCGGGGTGTCGGCCTCACCCGAGTGGGTGTGAACGACAAGCCCCGCCTCGGCACACGCCGCCCAGACCGGGTCGTAGCTCTCGTGGCCGTACGACGGCTTGTCGTGCCACATGGTCGGGATCATGATCCCCTTGACGCCGGGCTTGCCCGCCAGCGCCTCGATCTCCTTGACCGCCTCGTCGACACCGTGGGTGATCGGAACGAGGGCCACACCGGCCCGGCGGGGCGGGTTGGTTGCGCAGAACTCCTCGAGCCAGCGGTTGTGGGCCCGGGCCCCGGCCCACGCGAGCTTGGGGTCGGTGATGGCGCCGGCGGAGAGCCCGGCGCCGAACGGGGGTGACTCCATGCCGGTGACCGCGTCGCCGTCGGCGAAGATGATCTCGCCGGCGACACCGTCGGCGTCGAGGGTCTTGTCGCGGATCGCCGGGTCGTAGGCGCCCTTGAGGCCGATCTCGTTCTCCCGCTCCCACTGCTCGACGTATTCGCCGTTCATCTCCTCGACCATGGCGCGGTGTTCGTGGCGCGTGGCCAGCCACTCGTCGAACTCGGCGTGCACCGAGGAGTCGAGATACTCCCGATAGTCCTCGACGAACAGACCGGCATGCGTGTCGGACGACACGATGATGTAGGGGTTGTTGCTCTGGTCGATGCCTTCGAGCGGGTTCGGCATGAGGAGTTCCTTCGTCGGTGGTTCGCTGCGCGCGCAGCCGTGAGCCGCTTGCGCGGGCACTTGAACACTGTCAAAGTTCGCCGTTGTGGGCAAGCCCGTGACCACCGGCCGCCGCGCCGGCCTCGATCGAGACGACATGGTCTGCGCGGCGCTCGCCCTCATCGAGCACGAGGGGCCGGCCGCACTCACCATGCGTCGACTCGCCGCCGCGCTCGACGTCACCACCACCACCATCTACTGGCACGTGGGAAGTCGCGACGAGTTGATCACCGAAGTGATCCGTCACCAGTCCGAACGGCAAGCGGGCCGGCCCATCACCGGCACGACGGCCAGGGAGCGGGTGATGTGCGCGGCCCGCCACGTGTGGGACAACGCCCTCGACAATCGAGCGATCACGTCGCTCGCCCATCAGACGGGCACCACCTCACTGCTCGAGCACCCGCTCGAGGTGGCGCTCGGGCGCGAGCTCGAATCCGCCGGGCTGACGGGCGAACCCGCAGCGCGGGCGTTGCGGGCGATCCTCAGCACCGTCGGCGGTCTCCTCGTGCTCGCGCTGCGCAACGAGTCCACCGTCCCCGAGGAACACCGGGCACCGGCCCTCTGGGCCGCGACCCACGGCGAGCTCGCCCCGGCCACGATCGCGGCGCTCACCCGACCCGGTGACTACGAGGACCTCTTCACGTCAACGGTGCAGGCCGTGATCGACGCCCACGTCCCCGGTCCTCGCGACTAGCGCCCATCCAACACGCCCGCCGCGAACCGCCAGAGTTCCTCCGAGGCCTCGACCACGTCCGTCGCCGGACCCACGACCGACTCCCGGCCGACCGTCACTCCGGGCCATCCGTGGCCGGCGCCGCTCAACCGGAGGTGCACGACCGTCGCGTCACAGCCCGTCCACTCGACCCGGGTCGCGGTGTGGCCGTTGTCGGCGACCGTCGGTTCGGCCTCGACCGGGGTCGGCTCACAGCCGTTGGCCTCCGCCCAAGTCGTCAGCGTCTCGAGCACCGGAACATGCACCACCGTCGAATCGGTCCCCGGGAACGGTGGTCCCTCGCCACCGTCGTAGAGCGCCCGAGGGTCATCCACACTGTGGATCTGCATCACCGGCACCGGCGTGGTCGGCACCTGGTCAGGAGCGGCCACCGCACCGACCGCGACCACTGCGGCGAACAGCTCGGGCCGCTCCGCCGCGGCCCGCAACGCCATCATCGCGCCATTGCTGTGGCCGGCCACCACGACTCGCTCGGCGTCGAACGTGGCCCGAAGAGCCAGATCCCCGACCACCGCAGCGAGGTAGCCGACATCGTCGACATCGGTCCGCGACGCGAGTCCGCAGCAGTAGGCGCCGGCGTTCCACGTGTGCAGCGACGTCCGCCCCACGCCATCGGGGTAGACGACCACGAAGCCCTCCCGATCGGCGACGGCATCCAGCCCGACCTGGGCCTGGTGCTGCTCGGCCGATCCACCACCACCGTGAAGGCTCATCACGACGGCGACCGGAGACCCGGCGAGACCCGGCGGCACATGGACCAGATAGCGACGATCGATGCCGTCGTGCACCAACACGAACTCGTGGTCGCCCTCGGCCAACCACACCGCCACCGGCTCCGGCTCCGGCTCCTGCACCGGCGCCGGCGCCGGCGCCGGCGCCGGCGCGACCGCTTCCTCGCCGGGCGGTTCCGCGCACCCGACGAGCACGAGGATCCCGGCGAGGAACACGATCACGTTTCGCATCCCCGCAGCATGACGTGCGACCATCAGGAAAGTATGAGGAGGAGGCAGCGATGTCTGAAGCAGCAGAGGCCCTGAAGTCCAACCCGGGCGAGATCGCCGGCTGGCCCAAGTTGGTGGTCAAGTACACGACCGACCAGTCCAACATCGATCCGCTGCTCCCGCCGGGGCTGAAGCCGATCGACGATGTCGTGCAGGTCGGCGTCTACTGCATCCCCATCCTCAACGAGCCGGAATACGGCTGCAGCATCAAGGTGTCGGCGGAATGGCAGGGCGTGGCCGGCCAGTACAACCTCGGCATGGGCATCGATCAGGAGGCCGCCGTCCACAACAGCGGCGAGATCAACGGCCAGCCGAAGTTCCTCTGCGACATCGACTACTTCCGCCTCGGCGACCACGTGGGCGCCCGGGCCACCCACCAGGGATACACGTTCTTCGAGTACGCGGGCGACGTCACCGGCCCCGGCGACGTCGTCGAGGGCGACTTCACCGAACACGAGTGGTGGACCAAGTACTCGAGGGCGATCGGCAATCTCGAGAAGCAGTACGACTTCGCCCCCGTCGTGGTCGACGTGGCGACGACGTTCGAGCAGCGTCACGTCGAGAACCTCGACGGGGAGATGATCCTGCGCGACAGCCCGTGGGATCCCGTCCAGCGGTATCTGCCCTGCAACGAGGTGGTGTCGGCCCAACTGGTCACCCACCAGGCGAAGGCCCGCAACATCACCAACGCCGGACCCCTCGACCCCGACGCCTTCTGGCCCTACGCCGACACCATCGGCGGCAGCCGTTGGCCGGGCGAACGCGGCGGCCCCCGCCGCTGACGCCGATCGCGGGGACGACCGCCCCCGCGGACACATCACGGCCCGACCGTCCTAACATCTCCCTCCAACCCGCGCCGCAGGCGGTGGTGCGGGTCGTGGGCGGGCGAGGACGGCGATGCGTTGGTGGACGGTGGTCACGATCGGAGCACTTCTGTCCGTCGTCGCGCCCGCCGCGCCGGCTGGAGGTCTCCACGAGGACTCGACCGACACGCGGGCGCGCCACCCGCACGACTTCCCCGATCCCCACATCGTCTACGACCCGGCCAACCGCACCTACACCGCCTACGCCACCAACACGGGGGTGTCGACGCTGCCGATGTTGACGGCGACCCACCTCGACGACTGGACCGCCCAGAGCGACACCTTCGACCCACCTTCGTGGGCGGCTCCGGTCGACGGTGGGGTCGAGCTCTGGGCGCCGTCGGTCCACCAGCTCGCGAACGGAGAATGGCGGGCCTACTCGGCCATCCGCCAACGGTCCGGTTTCCCGCAGCATCGCTACTGCATCTCGGTGGCCATCGGCCCGGGCCCGGCCGGGCCCTTCACCGACGACAGCGACGCGCCGCTCACCTGCGGCTACGGCGCCGCCGGCGCCATCGACCCCTGGGTCCACATCGACGACGAGGGCAATCCGTGGCTGCTGTGGAAGATGGAGGACCACAAGCGGGTCGACATCGCCGACGACGACGTGCACTTCCCGCTCCCCGGTTGGCTCGTGGCCGTGCGGGCCGACGCCCGCGCCCGCGGCGAACTCGTCCCCTTGCGCCAGATCGACTCAGCGCCCGACGCGATCTGGTCGCAACGCCTCGACGAGCGCGGCCTTGCGTTCCATCAGCCCGACGACGAGGCCGAGGACGACACACCCTTCTCGGCATCGATCCTGCTCACGGCCCAGACGAAGACCTGGGAACGCAGCATCGTCGAGAGCCCGGCGATGTTCACCGCTGGAGGCCGGCTCCATCTGCTCTACAGCGGCAACCGCTACCAGTCCCACGAGTACGCCACGGGCTGGGCGACGTGCGATGGCCCCGACGGGCCTTGCTCGAGGGCGAGTGACCAGCCGATCCTCGCCCACGGCGACACCATCAACGGACCCGGCGGGGCGTCCGTGTTCGTCGACGGAGCCGGCGACCATCGCATCGCCTTCCATGCCTGGATCGCTCCCCACGTCTCATACGCCGACGGCGGCAAACGCCTTCTCCACATCGAGCAGCTCTGCGTCCTTCCCGACCGGAGCCTGTCGGTTCGAGTCCCCGACGGATGGCGTTTCTGCGACGTCGATCCGGTCACCTGGTTCGGGGCCGGCGTTGCATGGATGGCCGACGAGGGCATCACCACCGGCGTGAGCGAGGGCCGTTTCGCGCCCGAACGCTCGCTGTCCCGCGCCGAGGCGGTCACGTTGCTCTGGCGATGGGCCGGGAGTCCCGCGCCGAGCAGGCCGAGCGCGTTCACCGACGTCGAGGAGGGGCGCTACTACACCCGCGCCGCCCACTGGGCCGCCGAGGTCGGCATCATCCGCGGTACCACTCCGACGACCTTCGATCCCGACGCGACGATCAATCGGGCGCAGGTCGTGACGATTCTCCACCGCGCCGCCGGCGAGCCCAGCGGACCGGGCGACCCTGCCTTCGACGACGTACCCTCCGACGCGTTCTACGCCGCCGCGACCGACTGGGCCGCCGCGGTCGGCATCACCACCGGCCGCACACCGACCGAGTTCCGGCCGGGCGAATCGGCCACCCGGGCCCAGTTCTCCACGATGCTGTGCCGGTTCTCCCGCACGGATTCGGCCCGCGCGCGATGGGCCGGGCCGCACTGTGAGGACTCGCCCTGATCACCCGTCGAGTCGGGCGACGACCTTCTTCGGGGCCAACAGGCGGAAGCTCTCGGTGAGCCAACGGCGGAGATCGGTGATCTTCGGCGCGTCGCCGGGCGGGAAGACGAGAAGCACCCATCCGCCGGAGCCGACCTGCCAGCGGTCGGCATCGTTCGATGCCCGCGCCTCGATCTCGGGGAGCGATGCGGCGAGCTTGATCCGGAGCTTGCACTCGTCGTCCTTCTCGCCCAGGAAGGCGAAGTTCTTGCCGCCGGCCGTGAACGCCCGGTTGACACACGACGAACCCTCCACCGTCTCGGGGAGGCTCATCGCGTGGGTCCGGATCTTCTCGCTGATCGGATGCGTGAACGACTCGGGGGCATCGGCCATACGCCAGTGTCGCGCGCCGCACCTTGCGGAATCACCTGCGCTGCGCTCAGATGAGTCGCGGTCAGCGAGGGGGTGGCGATGATCAGAGCGGCGCTGCGGGATCTTCAGTTCAGACGACGGCGATTCGCCATCGCCACGCTCGGGGCCGGACTCGTGTTCGGACTCGGCATCACGATGTCGGGATTGTCCGCCGGTTTCGATCGTGAGGTCGAGCGCATGGTCGCTCTGTCCGAAGCCGATCAGTGGCTGGTGGCCGAGACCTCGGCCGGGCCGTTCGCCGGCAACACGCTGCTCCCCGAGGACGCCATCGACCAGGTCGCCGCGCTTCCCGGCGTGACCTCCGCCGGCGGGTTGGTGTTCACCCCGATGAATGTCGGCGATGCCGAGGACCCCGAACTCGTCAACGTGTTCGGTGTCTTGCCGGGCCGGATCGGCGCGCCCGACGCACTCCAGAACGCCGGCCAGGTGGTCGTCGACGAGAAGCTCGACATCGGCGTGGGCGACACGCTGATGCTCTCCGGCCGGGCCTTCGAGGTCGCCGGCATCGTGCGGGCGTCGATGTTCGCCGGCGTTCCCAACGTCTACATCGACCTCGACATCGCCCAGGAACTGGGATTCGCCGGTGGCGACGTCGTCTCCACCGTCCTCGTCCAGGGCGACGCCGCGGCGATCCCCGGCCTGCGCACCATGACCAACGGCCAGGTCGAGGAGAACGCCCTGCTCAACCTCGGCGATGCGGTGTCCACGATCGCCATGGTCCGCACGATCCTGTGGCTGGTCGCCGCGCTGGTCATCGGGTCGGTGCTCTACCTCAACGCCCAGGAACGCACCCGCGACTTCGCCGTGTTCAAGGCCACCGGCGCCACATCGGCGTCGATCGTGACCGGTCTGGCCGTCCAGGCGGCCGCGATCGCCGTGGTTGCGTCGATCCTGGCCATCATCATCGGCCGAGCACTCGTGCCGGTCATGCCGCTGACGATCGAGACGCCGACGTCGACCTACCTCCTCACCCCGTTCGTCGTGCTCGTCGTCTCGCTCTTCGGGTCGCTCGCCGGAGCCCGGCGAGCCGCCAGCGTCCCACCCGCCGTCGCCTTCGGAGGCTGACTGTGTCCCGACAAGATCTCGTCATCCGCGACCTGGTGGTCGAATACCAGAGCGGCCCCAACACCGTGCGGCCGATCGACGGGCTGAGCGTCGAGGTGCCCGCCGGCAACCTGACCCTCCTCCTCGGGCCATCGGGCTGCGGCAAGAGCACCCTGCTGTCGTGTCTCGGCTCGATCCTCGAACCGACCGCCGGGTCCATCACCCTCGGTGGCGTGGAGACGACGGGCCTCGACCGGGCCGGGCTGGTCGATCACCGCCGCAATCGCGTCGGCATCGTGTTCCAGTCGTTCAACCTGGTCGAGAGCCTGAGCGCCCTCGAGAACGTGGCCCTTCCCATGCGCAGCGCCGGGAAGAAGCGCAAGGAGGCCGACGCCCGAGCTCGCCAACTGCTGGTCGATGTCGGTCTCGAGGAGCGGATGGGGCATCGCCCCGGCGAACTCTCGGGTGGACAACAGCAGCGGGTGGCGATCGCCCGTGCCCTGGCTCTCGATCCGCCCCTGATCCTCGCCGACGAGCCGACCGCCCATCTCGACTACGTCCAGGTGGAGGAGATCCTCCGGCTGCTGCGTCGGCTCGCCGACGAAGGACGAACCATCGTGATCTCCACCCACGACGAACGCATCCTGCCCCTGGCCGATCAGGTCATCGAGATGCAGCCGAAGTTCGCCGCCGGCTTCGACGGCGAGGGCGAGCCCGTCGAGAAGCTCGTCGACAAGGGCACCGCGCTGTTCGAACAGGGCGACGCGCCCGACCTGATCTATGTCATCGAAGAGGGCTCGTTCGAGGTCGTACGCACCGACCCCAGCGGTGAATCGGTGGTGCTCGCGACGCTCGGGAGTGGTGACTGTGTCGGCGAGATGGGGCCGCTCTTCGGGCTCCCCCGGTCGGCGACGGTCAGGGCCCTCGACGCCGGACGCGTGATCGGCCACAGTCCGAAGTCGTTCCGCGAGCAGCTCGGGGTCGACACCCTCAACGCCGTCATCGCCGGCCGCCGCACCCCCTAGCCACCCCCATCACTGCGGTGACGGTCAGGATTCGGGGGAGAACCAGTCGGCGACGAGGTTGAGGCCGGTGATGCCCGAACGGGGGTACATCTCCTCGTAGATGCGGCGGTAGCCGGTCGACTTGATGCGCCAGCCGTCGTCGGTCTTCACATAGTCGTCGTAGTAGAAGGCCGCGCCGAAGATGTTGATGTCGTGGTCGCCGACGATCACCGTGTCCTCCAGCTTCCAGATGCCCGAGGCCGTGCCGTCGCCGTGCAGGGTGATCTCGGGATGGTGCACGGCATGGCTCGACAGGAACCTCTCCGACCCCATCGACTCCTTCAGGAAGTCGATCACCGCCTCGACCCCGTCGAAGCTGTACTTGCCGTCGCTGTAGCGAGCCACGACATCGTCGGTCAACACGCTGCGCATCTCGTCGAACTCGTGCTGGTCGAGCACTCGCAGGTACTTGTACTTCAGTTGCTTGATGAGTTCGATCTCGACGAGGTCTTCGGGAGTCATGGCTTCAGGAGTCATGTCCCAATCCAACCACCCAGGCGTCGTAGAGGGCGAAATAGTGGCCGCCGGCGGCAACCAGTTCGTCGTGGGACCCGAGCTCGACGAGGCGCCCGTCGCTGACCACGGCCACGCGATCGCAGCGTTCGGAGGTCGAGAGTCGGTGGGCGATGGCGATGACGGTCCGGTCGCGCATCAGCGTCTCCATGGCGGTCTCCACCGCGGCCTCGGTGCCGGGGTCGACCGACGACGTCGCCTCGTCGAGGATCAGCACCGACGGATCGGCCAGCGCGGCGCGGGCCAACGAGACCAGCTGCTTCTCGCCGGCCGACAGTCGGCTACCCCGCTCGCGAACTTCGGTGGCCAGGCCTTCGGGAAGCTGCTCGAAACGGTCGAGCACCCCGATGCGATCGATCGCGTCGCGGACCTCGGCGTCGGACGCCTCGGGCCGGGCGACGCGGATGTTGTCGGCGATCGTGCCGCTGAAGAGATATCCCTCCTGAGGGACGACGACCACATGGTCGCGAAGCGACCGCAGGCCGATGTCGCGGAGATCGACATCGCCCACCCGGACACTGCCCACGGTCGGGTCGTAGAAACGGGCGATGAGCTTCGCCATGGTCGACTTGCCGGCCCCGGTCGGACCGACGAAGGCGACCCGTTCGCCCGGAGCGATCTCGAGATCGACGTCGCGGAGCACGGGATCACCGCCGGCGTAGCCGAACGACACGGAATCCAAGACGATCGGTTCGCCGGTGGGCATGTCGACCCCATCCACCGGATCGGCGATCTCGAGGGGTTCGTCGATCAGGCCGTAGAGCTTGTGCAGCGACGCAGTGGCCGACTGGACCATGTTGAAGAGCTGACTGAGCTGCTGCACCGGCTCGAACAGGGTGCTCAGCAGGAGGATGAACGCCACCACCGTGCCGAGACTGAGCCGCCCCTCGCGGACCATCCATCCGCCCACCCCGAGGGCCAACGCCGTGGTGGCGGCACCGGCGAACTCGACGATCGGCAGGTACCAACACTGGATCCGGACCGACGCCATGTGGGTCCGGTACAGCGAGAAGTTCGCGTCGGAGAACCGCCGGGCCTCGACCTCCTCACGGGCGAAGGCCTGCACGACCCGCACCCCGCTGATCCCCTCCTGGAGGGTCGACAGGGTGTCGCCGATCTCCTCGCGCACCGCGAGATACGCCTTGTTGGAGTCGCGCTGGAACTTCACGCTCGCCAGGGCCACGAAGGGGACGGCGACGGCACAGAGCAGCATCAGTTGCCACGACAGCACCATCAGGATCACGAACGAGCCGATGAGCAGCAGGGCCGCGCTGGTGAACATGATCAGGCCGAACTGCACCAGCTCCTGGAGCGAATCGACGTCGGACGTCATGCGCGACACCAACACGCCCGCCTTCTCCCGGTCGTAGAACGCCATCGACTGACGCAGGAGCGAGTCGAAGACGCGGGTCCGCATGTCGCGCAGGAACCCCTCACCCACCCGGGCCAGAAGCACGATCGCGTTGCGGAAGCAGAGATAACTGACGATCGCGACCACGACATAGAGCCCGATCGACACGTTGAGCTGACCGGAGTCACCCTTGGCGATGCCCTCGTCGATGCCCCGTCGAACCAGGAGCGGGCCGGCCAGCAGCATCGCCGTCCACAGGACGATCAGGCCCACCGCGCCCAGCGCACCGCGCCGGTAGGGCAACAGCATGCGGGCCGTTCGTCCGAGCACCCGACGGGTGGCGTCGATGTCGAGCTGGTCGTCGGGATCGGTTGCGTGCCCCCATGCCCACCCCATCAGGCACCCGCTCCCGGTGCGGCACGATCCACGGCGAGCACCTCGCGATACCGCTCGTTGCCGGCGAGTAGCTCGGCGTGGGTGCCTTCGGCGGCCACGCGACCGTTGTCGAGGAGCACGACCCGGTCGGCCAGGGCGATCGTCGCCGGGCGATGGGCGATGACGATCGTCGTGCGCCGGGCCATCACCTCGCCCAGGGCGTCGCGGATCTCGTGCTCCTTTGTGGGGTCGACCGCCGACGTCGCGTCGTCGAGGATCAACACCCGCGGATCAGCCAGGATCGCCCTCGCGATCGCGAGCCGTTGCCGTTGGCCGCCGGAGAGGGAGAAGCCCCGCTCTCCGATCACCGTGTCGTACCCCTCCGGCATCTCGGCGATGAACTCGTCGGCGCCGGCGAGCCGGGCGGCCCGTTCCACCACGTCCTGCGTGGCCTCCGGGTCGGCGAACGCGATGTTGTCGCGAATCGACGAGGAGAACAGGAACGTCTCCTCGAAGACGATGCCGACCGCACGGCGAAGCTCCTGACGGCGCACGGTGCGGACGTCGACACCGTCGAGCCGTACGTCGCCACGATCGACGTCGTAAAACCGCGGCAGCAGACGCGCCACGGTGCTCTTCCCGGAGCCGGTCGCCCCTACCAGCGCGACCGACTCACCCGGCTCGATCGTGAGGTCGAGGCCGTTCAGGACTCCGGCGTCGGTGTCGGGCCGATAGTCGAAGGAGACGTTGCGGAACTCGACCCGCCCGAGCGCGCCCGTGGCGGGCAGCGGCACCGGTCGCTCCGGGTCGACGATGCGCGGCGCGGTCTCGAGCACTTCGCTGATGCGCTCGCCGGCCGACGCGGCCCGCTGGGCGTTGGCCACGATCATGCCGAGCATCCGCAGGGGCTGGACGAGCATGAGCACGTAGATGTTGAAGCTGACGAGCTCCCCCACCGTCATGTCGCCGTTGAGCACGAGGTGACCGCCGTAGCCCAGCACCGTGATGAGGCCGATGTTGGGCAGGACCTCGATCGCCGGCATGTAGCGAGCCCTGATCACCGAGGCCCGCATCGACTCGTCGAAGACGTCGTCGGCTTCGACCTCCAACTTGGCCGCCTGCACCGGCTCCGACCCGAAGCCCTTGACGACCCGCACGCCCGAGACCGTCTCCTCCACCACCGCGGCGAGCTGCGCAGCCTCCTGTTGCACGGCGAGCACCGCGGGGTGGAGTCGTTGGGCGAACCGGCGCCCGAGCACGTTGACGAACGGGAGCGAGACGAGGGCGAGCAGCGCCAGCATCGGCTGGATGATGACCATGATCAGCGTCACGGCGCAGACGATCAGGAAGTTGCCGAAGGTGAGCGGCACCAGCACGACGACGTTCTGGAAGTGCTGGAGATCGGTGTTGCCGCGGCTCATGAGCTCGCCGGTCGCGTTGGCGTCGTGGAACGAGAAGTGGAGTCGTTGCACGTGGGCGAAGATCCGGTCGCGCAACTTCGCCTCGATGATGCGGGCGTTGCGGAAGGCCAGATAGCGGCGAACGCCCAGGAACACGGCCGACACGAAGCCGGCCCCGAGGATCAGCAACACCCAGCCCAGGAGCGGGCCGTCCTCTCGCACCCCCCGGTCGAGGCCGAGCTGGACCATGAGGGGAACGGTGACCCGCCCGGCCGTCCACATGACCGACGCGAGCATGCCCAAGAGCACGCCCCACTTCTCCTCCTTCGCCGTCTGCCAGATCAGCGCCCAGCCGGCGCGACCCGTCGAGTCGAACGCGCCGGCGCCCGCCTTCAGTCGATCTGGCGCGTGCTCCTGTGCCGTTGCAGTCAGCGTCGATCCCTCCCCGACTCGACCTTCACACGGGAGGCGTCCACCGGTCCATTCGGTTTCCGCCAACCGGATTCACGTCCGTCGGATGACGCTACTGCTGCGGCGGGCCGGAACCCGTCACGCCGGTGGCCGGACGCGCAACCGGCCGCAGGGACGCCCACGAGGAACATCGCCTGCAGCCGGCGCGACGAGGGTCCGACTCAGCCGAGCAGCGTCGGGAGCTGTTCGGCGACCTCTTCGGGGGTCACCATCGGTGAGAACCGTGCGACCACGTCGCCGGCCGAGTTCACGAGGAACTTCTCGAAGTTCCAGGTGATGTCGGAGGTCTCGCCCTCACCGGGCTGCTCCGACTTCAACCAGTCGTAGAGGTCACAGGCGCCGTCGCCGTTGACCTCGATCTTGGCGAACATCGGGAAGTCGATGTCGTAGTTGTCCGTCACGAAGGTGCGGATCTCCTCGGCCGAACCCGGTTCCTGGCCGCCGAACTGGTTGCACGGGAAGCCCAGGACCTGGACCCCGTTGTCGTCATGATGAAGCGTACGCAGACCTGCGTACTGAGGCGTGAGGCCTCAAGCGGAGGCGACGTTGACGATGAGCACGGCGCTGTCGGCGAAATCGCTGAACGACACCTGTTCACCCTCGAGCGACGCCATCTCGAACTCGTGGAAACGAGCCATGGATCTCCCTTGTCAGGCGCCGGGTCCGTCCCGGCGGAATGGATCGTAGCGGGCCGGCCGAGACCGCACCCACGGAGCCGCCGGCGGAGTCACCCGCGATCTGGGGTGAGAAAGTCGCGTCCAGCGCGACTTTCTCGGTTAAGAAGCCGGAGGGGTGAGACGGCCGGGGGTTGGGCGGTCAGCCGCCGGCGATGGGGGCGAGGAAGTGGACGTCGGCGTCGGGACCCACGGCCGCATAGATCGTGCCCTTGGGTTGGAGCTCGCCGTCGATCGCGACCGACGAACCCTCGCGCAGCAACGGGCCGAGGCCCTCGAAGCGGGTCGCGAGCTCGTCGATGACGGCACCGACGGTGGCCCCGTCCACCTCCAGCTCCCGCACCCCGTCGGTGAAGGCGGCGTGGTTGGCCTGGAGGTGAACGGTCGCCATCGATCGTCGACTACCGCTCGTTGAGCGCCTTGAGCACGTTGGGCGGCGACATCGGCAGGTTGGTCATGCGCACGCCGGTCTGGTCGGCGATGGCGTTGGCCAGGGTGCCGATCGGCGGGACGATGCCGGTCTCCCCCACGCCGCGCACGCCGTAGGGGTGGCTCGGGTTGGGCACCTCGACGATGATCGTCTCGATCATCGGCAGGTCCGACGCCACCGGCATGCGGTAGTCGAGGAATCCGGCGTTCTGCATCACCCCGTCGGCGGAGAAGATGTACTCCTCGTTGAGTGCCCATCCGATGCCCTGGGCGGATCCGCCCTGCATCTGGCCCTCGACATACGACGGGTGGATGGCCGTGCCCGCGTCCTGGGCCGCGGTGTAGCGCAGGATCTCGACCTGGCCCGTCTCCTCGTCGACCCGCACGTCGGCGAGGTGCGCGGCGAACGAGGGGCCGGCACCGGCCGCGTTGAGCGAGGCCGTCGCGGTGAGCGGACCACCGGTCATCTTCGCGGCGGCGGTGATCTCCGCGATCGAGACCGGATCGGCCCCCTCCGAGGGCGGACCCTCGATGACCGCGGCGCCGTCGATCCAGGCGACCTGGTCGGCGGCGACGCCGCGCATCACCGCGGCCCGCTCCTTCATCTGCTCGATGAGGTCGCGGCACGCGTTGACCACGGCCATCCCGGTGGCGAAGGTGGCCCGACTGCCCTCGGTGATGTCGGTGAACCCGACCGACTCGGTGTCGGCCACGATCGGGGTGATCCGGTGGACGTCGAGCCCGAGCTCCTCGGCCGCCATCAGCGCCATCGAGGCCCGACTACCACCGATGTCGGGACTGCCGGTGATCACGGTCGCGGTGCCGTCCTCGTTGAGGTTGACGGTCGCACTCGACTGTTCGCCGATGTTGAACCAGAACCCGGTGCCGAACCCGCGACCGGCGCCCTCGGGCACCGGGGAGTTGTAGTGCTCGCTGTTCTTGATCGCCTCGAGCGTCTCGATGAAGCCGATCTTCGGGTGGGGTGCACCCATCGCCGTGGGGTCGCCCTCGACCACCGCGTTCTTCAGTCGGAGCTCGATCGGATCCATCTCCAGCTGGTCGGCGACTTCGTCGATGAGCGTCTCGATGGCGAACGCGGCCTGTGGGGCGGACGGGGCCCGGTAGGCGGCCGACTTGGGGGTGTTGTCGACCGTGCCGATCGCCATCAGATCGAGGTTGGGGAACTTGTAGGAGGCGATGGACATGGCGCCGGTGAGGGCGGCGTATCCCTTGGCCGAACCGTTGCTGTAGTGGAGCGTGCCCTGGATGGTGGTGAGTTCGCCGTCCTTGGTGGCACCCATCTTCATGTGGATCTTCGACGCCGGTGCCGGACCGGTGGCCCGCAGCACCTCTTCCCGGGTCATCACGATCTTCACCGGACGACCGGCCTTCTGGCTCAGCCGCACCGCGATCGGCTCGAGATAGATGGTGGTCTTGCCCCCGAAGCCGCCACCGATCTCGGCCGGCGTCACCTTGATCTTGTCGGTCCCCCACCCGAGGATCTTGGCGGTCTTGGACCGCACCGCGAAGTGCCCCTGCGACGAGGCCCAGATGGTCGCCTTGCCGTCCTGGCCCACGTCGGCCACACAGGCGTGGGGTTCGATGTAGCCCTGGTGCACGGCCTTGGTCGTGAAGGTCCGTTCGACTATCACGTCGGCCGCCGCGAATCCGGCGTCGACGTCGCCGCGCTGGAACGGACCGACCGACGCGATGTTGGACGGCTCGGTGTCGCCGGTGAAGAGCGTCCGGTTGGTCGAGTTGGCGATCGGGGCACCCTCGGCGATCGCCTCGTCGATGGAGAGCACGGCCGGGAGCACTTCGTATTCGACTTCGACCGCAGCGGCCGCGGCGCGGGCCTCTTCCATCGTGGTGGCGGCGACGGCAGCCACTGCGTGACCGACGTAGAGCGCCTCGTCGCGGGCGATGTTGTTGACCGCCTCGTCGTGCGCCGAGTCGCTCGGATCGATGGCCGGGAAGTCGGCACCCGTGACGACCGACTTCACGCCGGGCATCGCCTCGGCCGCGCTGGTGTCGATCGACACGATCCGGGCGTGGGCGTGGGGCGAGCGGACGATCGCACCGCGGAGCTGGCCCGTGAGGTCGAGGTCGGCCGCGAACCGGGCCTTGCCGGTGACCTTGTCGAGCCCGTCGTGGCGGACGGGCCGGGTGCCCACGTACTTGTACTTCGATGGGGGGTTCTCTGTCGCGGTCACGACTTCGCTCCGTTCAGTTGGACGGCGGCTTCTTGGACGGCGTGGATGATCTTGTCGTAGCCCGTACAGCGGCAGAGGTTGCCGGCCAGGGCGTAGCGGATCTCGGTCTCGGTGGGCGTCGGATTCTCGTCGAGCAACACCTTGGCCGCGACCAGGAAGCCCGGCGTGCAGATGCCGCACTGCAGCGCCGCACCCTCTAGGAAGGTCTCCTGGAGCGGGTGGAGGTGGTCGCCCTGGGCGATGCCCTCGACGGTGCCGATCTCGCGACCTTCGGCCTCGGGAGCGAACATCAGGCAGGCGCAGTTGAGCGCGCCGTCGACCGTGATCGAGCAGGCGCCACAGTCGCCGGTGCCACACCCCTCCTTCACGCCGGTGAGTCCGAGCTCGGTGCGCAGGGCGTCGAGCAGGGAGGTGCTGTCGGTGGCGAGGAAGTCGACCTCGTCGCCGTTGACGGTGCAATGGACATGCGTGCGATTGATCATGCGTTGGCCCTCTCTGCGGCGATGGTGGCGGCTCGCTTGGCGAGCACACCGGCGACCTGACGGCGGTATTCGATGGTGCCCCGCTTGTCGTCGATGGGGTTGCAGGCCGCGGACGCGGCTGCGGCCACCGCCTCGAGCGTGGCGTCGTCGAGCGTCGAACCCACCAGGGCCGCCTCGGCGTCGGGAACACGGACGACGGTCGGGGCCACGGCGCCCAACGCGACCGTGGCGGCCGTGCAGGTGCCGCCGTCCATCGTCAGACGGACGGCAGCGCCGACCACCGCGATGTCCATCTCGGTTCGAGGAATGAGCCGCAGGTAGGCATCGGCGGTGTGGGCCGGCGGTGTGTCGACCTGGAACTCGACGACGAACTCGTCGTCGGCCAGCGAGGTCTGCCCCGGCCCGGTGACGATCTCCTCGACGGGCACGGTGCGTTCCCCGTTGCTGCCGGCGACGACGGCACGTACGGCGTTGGCCACGAGGGCGGGAACCGAGTCGGCCGCGGGCGACGCGTTGCAGAGATTGCCGCCCCAGCTCGAACGATTCTGGATCTGGTCGGAACCGATGAGGCCGCTCGCCTCGCTCAGTCCGGGGAAGGCCCCGGTGAACGCCTCGTCCGCGGTGAGGGTCGACGTCGGGGTCGCTGCGCCGACGGTCCACGTGCCGCCGGACTCACCGACGCCGACGAGACGGTCGATCCGCTTCAGGTCGACGAGCACGGACGGCTCGGGTCGGCCCGATCGGATCTGTGGGATCAGGTCGGTGGCTCCGGCGAAGACGCGGGCGTCGGCATCGGCCGCCAGCAGCCCGACCGCCTCGTCCACCGTTGTTGGTGCGGCATATCTCATGCGCGGCAACCTAGTCGCGCTCGACCGAGTTGTCCGACCCGTCAGCTCGCCGGATCGGGCATGGATCCGCTCAGCGGATCGTGGCGAGGATGTCGTCGAACGCGTCGACCACACACTGGCGGAATGCCGCGGGTTCGCGGATGGCGACCGGGTCGATGAACAGCCCGATGTCGAAGTTGTTGCAGTAGGACAGAGCCGTGGCGTTGCACGGCGTGCCGGCCAGCGGACCCATCGTGACCGAGTACTCGACCTTGGCCCCACCGATGTAGAGCGGAATGGGCGCGCCACGGAGGTTCGACGTGGCCAGATCGATCTTGGCGGCCTGCGATCGGGCGGTGCGGGTGACGACGGAGGTCGGGAGCAGGTTGACGATGCCGGACAGGGCGGTGAAGCCACCGCTGCGCCCTGCCGCCTCGCGGGCCGCGTCGAGGATCTCGGCGGTGCCGGTCAACCGCTCGACCACGTCTCCCGGCGCGGCGGGCAGGTGTACCAGCACCGGGGTGAAGGCGTTGCCGCCGGCTTTGTCGTCGGTGCGGGTGCTCATGACGAACGAGACGTTGAGGGTCTCGAACGACTCCCCTCGGTCGGCGTGATAGCGAATCGCCGCGTCGGTCATCGCCGCCACGAACGCGGCGTTGACGGTGGCGCCGGCCGCCTTGCTCGCCGCCTTGAGCTCGTCGAGCGCAACGGTGACCGTCTCGAGATGGCGGTGGCGGGACCGCTCACGCCACAGGGGGGCACCCTCGCCCTCCTCGACCTCGTGGGTCAGCTGGGCTGCGGTGTCGCTGACGACCGCTGCGACCTCCCCGAGCTTTTCTCCGACACGGGAGGGATCGGCCGGCCACATCGCGACCTCGCCGGCGGTACGCCGGGCACTGCCGCCGAGGCGGCGGGCGAGATGGCCGAGCGACCCGGCCGTGGCCGCGGCGAGGCTCGGCCCGAGATCGCCGCCGGCCTCCTTCTGGCGATGCGCGGCGGCGGCTGCGGCGACGATTCCCTCCAGGTCGATGTCGGGCGCACGCGGCACGTCTCGCTCGATGTCCTGGAACATCTCGGCGATGCGGAGCTGGCCGATGCCGTCGGAGATGGCGTGGTGCATCATCGACCACAGCGCGCCCTGGCCCGACTCGAGTCCCTCGATGACGACCATCCGCCAGAGCGGCCGGGTGCGATCGAACGGCTCCATGTAGAGCTGGGCGGCCACATCGAGCAGCTGGCGTTGCGTGCCGGGTCGCGGCAGCGTCATGACCCGGAAGTGACTGTCGAAATCGAATTCGGGATCGGGGACCCAGGCCGGTGTGGAGAGTCGCCCGAGGCCGGGTTGCACCCGTTGGGTGAACCGGGGGAGACCGGCGACGGCGACGCGCATGCGGGCTCGCAACCGGTCGACGTCGATCGGGCGGTCGAACACGAAGAGGCCACCGCCGCTCGGGTTGAGCCACGGGTCCTTCTCGATGTTCCACATGAGGGCTTCGTGGTCCGACATGCGGTCGGCCATGTCGATCTCACGGACGGGCGGTGTGGTGTCGGTCATGATGCGTTGGTGTCGGTGCCGGGGCGGCGGTCGGCTTCGGCCTCGGGATCACCCTTGTAGCCGGGCGGGAAGGTGAGGGCGATCTCCTCGGGAGTGGGATCGTGGGGTTCGCGGGCCTCGTCGGGCAGCAGGTCGACGATGGCCGCCATGATCGCGGCGGTGTCGGCGTCGAAGTCCTCGCCACCGAGTCCTTCGACCGGCTTGCCCACGGTGACCGACACGAGCGGTCGACTGCCGACGGGCATCTTCGGCATGCGGGAACTGCGGGGCCAGACCTTCTCGGTCCCCCACAGGCCCACGGGGATGACCGGGGCACCGGTCATCGCGGCCAGCTTCGCGGCGCCCCAGCGGCCCTTGAGTTCGGGGTCGAAGAACGCCGGTCCGCGCGGGATGGTGCCCTGGGGTGCGAGCATCAGCACTTCGCCGCCGCGCAGTGCTTCGGCCGCGGCTTCGAGGGGCTCGTCGGAACCCGTGCCGCGGTCGACCCGCACGCCGCCGATGGCCTTGGCGAGGCGGCCGACGATCGGCACGTCGAACACCTCCTTCTTGCCGAGACTGCGAACGCTGCGTCCGCTCTTGGCCGCGAGCAGCCCCATGGCCGCGGGGTCGTAGTAGCTCCGATGGTTGAAGACGAGGATCGCCGCGCCCTTGGCCGGGATGTTGTCGACCCCGTGGAACTCGAAGCGGGAGAAGGGCTGGAACTCCTCGCGCATGAACGGCCGGGACCAGTCCTGCAGTTCGCGACCGGCGATCTTCACGACACCGTCGAGCTTGTCGAAATGGCGAACGGGCCACCCCTGGAGCGCGGCAACGGCCTGGAGTCGCAGATCGGGGTTGATCGCAACCGGGTGTCCGACCATCTCGAGCATGGCGCAGTCGAAGTAGCTGTCGCTGTAGGCGTAGCTGCGCTCGAGCGAGACGTCGTTCGCCGCGGCCCAGGCCCGCACGGCGTCGGCCTTCGCGCGCCCCCACACGAAGGGACCCTCGGTCTCGCCGGTGAAGGCCCCGGACTCGGAGGCCCACTTCGTGGCGACCACCGCGTCGAACCCGAGTGCCTCCGCCAGCGGAGCGACCCACGGCTCCGGCGACGTCGTGGCGAGCACGAGCAGCCGTCCGGCGCCACGATGTTCGTCGATCGTGAGCCGGGCGAAGGGAAGGACGAGGTCGGATTCGATCTCGGCGGCGGCCGCGCACGCGGCGGCGTGGACGGTCTCCACCGGCCATCCCTTCGACGTCCGCGCCCCGAGCTTGGCGGGCTGCATCATCACCCAGCTCTCACCGAACTGTTCGTAGAACCTGAGGAATGCGTCGGCCAGCGGCAGATCGGGCACGCTGCCGAGCCCCGCCTCGCTCAGATGGCGTTGGAACACGACGGCCGACGACGACGAGATGAGGGTGCGGTCGAGATCGAAGATGGCGGCAGCGGATCGGGCCATGGGAACTCCAGGAGAGATGGTAGACGCAGCGTAGTGTCAGTCACTGACATCAGTCAACTGCTGACATCACACCGGAATCGCCGTAGGGTGGGCCGCGTGACGACGACCGATCGGGCAGCCGAGGTGGAGCCGGGCCGACGCGACCGCAAGAAGACCGCCACCCGGGAGCGTCTCATCACCGAGGCCGCCCGCCTCTTCGAGACGAAGGGCTTCGACGAGACGACCACGACCGAGATCGCCGAGGCGGCCGATGTCGCCCAACGAACCCTCTTTCGCCACTTCCCCACCAAGGAGGCGGTGTTGTTCGGCGACATGGTCGATCTGCGCATCGAGCTGCGGGAGGCCCTCGCCGCCCGGCCCGACGACGAGCCGGTGCTCGAAGCGGTGCGCCAGGCGGTGCTGGCCCTCGCCGACGATCACCAGCGACACGCCGAGCGCCGGCGACTCCAGTTCCGTCTCGCCGCCTCGGTCGCCTCCGTCTCCGCCTACAGCCGGGCCGTCGTCCAGGCCAGCTGGGAACGGGAGATCATCCGCGCCGCCGCCGCCCGGCTCGGCGTCGACCCGGTCGACGACCCGAGACCGGAGATCATCGCCGGCGCGGCGATGTCGGCGCTGCGGGTGGCGACCCGTCAGTGGACCGCCCGGGCAGCCGACACCGATTTCGTCGCCCTGGCCGACGCCGCCCTCGTCGCCACCGGCGATCTCGGCCCCACCGCTCACTAGGGTCGCCCCATGCACACCGAATCCCCCGCCCCCGAGTGGTCCACCCTCGCCCGACCCGATGCCACGATCTCCTGGTGCCGGTGGCCCGCCCCGACCGGCGAACCGGTCGGTCGCATCCTCATCGCCCATGGAGCGAGCGAGCACGCAGCCCGCTACTCCCGTTTCGCCGGCCTCGCGGCCGACGCAGGCTGGGCCGTCTACGGCATCGACCATCGCGGCCACGGGACGACGGCGGCCGAACACGGCGCCTTCGGCATCGCCCGTCCCGGAGGCTGGGAGACGATGGTCGACGACCTGATCGCGTTGGCCGACCACCTCCGCGACGAGGAACCCCGACTTCCCCTCGTGCTCTTCGGCCACAGCATGGGTTCCCTCCTCGCCCAACGGGTCATGCAGCGGGCGGGCGATCGATTCGTCGGCGTCGTCCTGTCCGGCACGTCGGGAAGCCTCGAAGGGGCGAGCGAGCTCGAGGCCATCCTCCGAGCCGTGGAGGACGCGGAGGGAGCCGACCAGCCGTCGCAGCTCTGGGCCGGGGTGTTCTCAGGGTTCAACGAGCCGTTCGCCGACACCACCCCCGATCCCACGGGCTACGAGTGGCTCAGTCGCGACGACGAGGAGGTCGCCCGGTACGTCGCCGACCCGTGGTGCGGAGGCGACCTCAGCAACGGGTTCGTGACGGACATGATCGTCGGCATGGCGACCATGTGGGCGCCCGACGCGGAAGCGGCCATACCGGACGACCTCCCGATCCTGCTGATCGCCGGCGACCAAGACCCCGTCGGCGGATTCGGCGAATCGGTCCAGGCGTTGCACGATCGCCTCGCGGCCGCCGGCCGGGGCCCGCTCGAGATCCGGCTCTACCCCCAGGCCCGCCCCGAACTGCTCAACGAGACCAACCGCGACGAGGTCCACGCCGACCTGCTGGCGTGGCTCGGCACCCTGCTAGGCCCGGCAATCTGACCGGCCCCACAATCTGACCGCCCCCGCAATCTGAACGGCCACTGACAAACCCGGAGCCGAGGTCTACAGTCGCCACCCAGTGACGCTCGCAACCATCCTCGACCCGCAACCAGACGACGCCATCGCACTCATCGAGGACGGCGCCGAAACCACCTACGGCGAACTCCGCGACCTGGTCGCCCGGACCCGCGCCGGGCTCGTCGCCGCCGGCCTCGTGAGGGGTGATCGTGTCGCCGTCGTGGCCACCAACACCCGCGCCGCCGTGGTCTCGGTCCTCGCCGCCACCTCCGGCGCAATGGTGGCCGTCCTGCTCGACCCCAGCAGCCCGGTGTCGGAACTGCGAGGACAGGTCGAGGCCGTCGGGGCAGCCCACGTGCTGACCGGCACACCGATCGCCGACGAGCTCCACGACCGCATCTCGTCTCCGGCCGGAGCAGCCGTCACCGGGGTCGACCCGCTGCCCGGCGGGTCTCCGGTCGCCGCCGCGCGGCCGGAGCCCGACGATCTCGCCGTCATGTTGTTCACCAGTGGCACGGCGGGATCGCCCAAGGCCGCGATGATCAGCCACCACAACCTCACCTCCAACCAGGAGGCCATCCTCACCACCGACGGCAGCGCCCTCGACGAACACTCGGTCGTGCTCGCCGCCATCCCGATCTCTCACATGTACGGGTTCAACATTTCCCTGCTCACGACGTTGCGGGCCGGCGGACGCGTCGTGTTGGCCAAGGGATTCGACCCTCGGGAGTGCGGCCGCCTGGTGAGGGAACACCGCGTCGACCGCTTCGCCGGCGTGCCCCCGATGTGGCGAGCCCTCATCGACAGCGACCTCCCCGACGACACCTTCGCCGACGTCATCCGCATCGCATCGGGAGCCTCGGCCCTGCATCCTCGGCTGTGGCAGGAGTTCAAGGACCGCTTCGGGGTCGAGCTCCAGGAGGGCTACGGCCTCACCGAGACGTCGCCGACGGTCACCTCCCACATCGGCATCCCGGTTCGACCGGGCACGGTCGGCAAGCCGGCCCCGGGGGTCGAGGTGAAGGTCGTCGACCACGACGGCAACGAAGTCCCGTTCGACGACTCGGGCGAGATCAAGGTGCGGGGTCCCAACGTGTTCCTCGGCTACTGGGACAACGAAGAGGCCACCAAGGCCGTGCTCGACGACGACGGATGGCTCTCCACCCGCGACATCGGCGTGTTCTCCGAAGACGGCTACCTCGCCCTCGTCGACCGGGCCAAGGACCTCATCATCGTGTCCGGCTTCAACGTCTACCCCTTCGAAGTCGAGACCGTGTTGGTGCAGCACCCGAAGGTCGACCAGGTGGTCGTGATCGGTCGCGACGACGACCGTCGCGGCGAACGCGTCGTCGCGTTCGTCACGGTGCCCGACGGCTCCCCCCCACCCGAGCTCGACGAGCTCGTCGCCTTCTGTCGCGAGCGGCTCGCCCGCTACAAGTGTCCGACCGAACTCGAGATCGTCACGGAACTCCCGATCGGCACCACGGGCAAGACCCGACGTCGGAAGCTGAGCTGAACACCGTGGCCCGCGAGACCGGATGGCTCCAGCAACCGATGATGAAGGTGCTCAAACCCCTGATGCACCGCATGTGGGACCTGGAGATCACCGGTCTCGACAACATCCCGTCGGTCGGGCCTGCCCTGCTCGCGCCGAACCATCTGTCGTTCCTCGATTCGCCGTTCACGATGTCGCTCATGCCTCGACGCACGCTCGCCGTCGGCAAGGCGGAATACATGGACGACTGGAAGACCAGGTACTTCTTCCCGGCGACCGGCATGATCCCACTCGACCGCTCCGGTGGCGACGCCAGCCAGGTCGCCCTCGACGCCGCGGCCTCGGCGCTCGAGGCCGGCGACCTCTTCCTCATCTACCCGGAGGGCACCCGGACCCGCGACGGCTACCTCCACAAGGGCAAGACCGGCGTGGCCCGACTCGCGCTGCGCACCGGCGCGCCGATCATCCCCATCGGGCTCATCGGCACCGACCGGATCCAGCCCCCCGACCGAACCATGCCCAAGTTCCGCGAGAAGTGTGCGATCCACATCGGCGAGCCGATCGACGTGAGCCGCTATCGCAGCCGCATCGACGACCGACTCGTGCTCCGACAGATCACCGACGAGGTCATGTTCGAGATCGGGGAGCTCTCAGGGCAGACCTATGTCGACTGCTACTCCGGCGACCCGCTGCCCGACGACGCGAACCCGATCGATGTTCGCGAAGCCACCGAAGAACCCGACCCGGCGCCCGCAGCCACCGCCTAGGTCTCTTCGGTCATCAGCCCGACGGTCATCGACTGGCTCGCCGTGGCGAGGAGGCGGCCGCTCTCACTCCAGATGTGGCCGCTCCCATAGGCCAGTCCGTTGCCGGCGAAGGCGACCTCGGCATCACAGAGCACCCATTGGTCGGCTTCCGTCGCCGACACGGGATTCGCGTAGCGGATGGTGTTGTCGAGACTCGTGCAGTGAACCCGCGTGCCGAAGGCATTGCCCACCCCGGCCGACATGTAGTCGGCGATGAGGGCGAGCGCGGGCGCGTCGAGGGCGACGTCGCGGATGCGCACCCACAATCGAAGGTGACCGTCGCCGCTCGGTGTGCCCTGCCCGTTGAAGCCGAACATCCCCGATGCCAGGCGCACGTCGACGTGGTCGTGCACACACGGCACCTCGAAGTGACGCTCCAGCAGCTCGCACGCCCCGGGCCCGGGGACATCGGGAGCGGTGGCCCACATGCCTCGCACCTCTTCGCGTCGCGTACCGAGCGCGCCGACGATCGAGATGATCTCGGTGCCCTGCGCCGTCCCCACGGCACGACCCTGCGCCATGGAGTGGCCCATCGCCGGGAAGTCGACCTCGATGTCGAGCACGGCTCCCTGCTGCACGGTCGCGACATACTGCCCGGTGGCCCACACGACCGGACGCTCGGCCGACTCCTCCAGCGCGGCGACCCCCGCGGCGAGGCCGGACCCGCCGAACAGCGAGCCCCGCCGGCCCCCGATGTTCTGCGAGCCGACGGTCATCGCCCAGGCCCCGCGTTCGTCGCGCCGAAGCCCGAGGAAGTCTCTCGTGCACACCATGTCGGGGAGTCTGCCCGGCGTCAGGCCTTCGTCCGCTTCCGGGCCCAGTGGCTGGTGGCCCCGGCCGACTGGAAACGGGCAGGACGGTCGTCGGGACCGAGGATGTCGGTCGCCAGCCACAACCGCTTCAGCCACCGCACCCGCCCCGATTCGGCATCGTCGACATAGGCCTTGCGGCCATGCAGCACGTGGTAGTTGTTCACGAACTGCATGTCGCCGGGTTCGAAGGTCATCTCGACGCGATTGTCGGCGTCGTAGATGAAGGCGTCGTAGGCATCCATGGCCGCCCGCTGCTTCTCGGTCAGACGCGGCGCGTCGTCGTGGCGTTGCGATGCTTCGATGTAGGGACGGATGTAGCGCACGAAGAGGCGATCGCCGTGCTGGGAGAACACGGGCACGTGGTAGAAGGGCGTCTGCCCGTCGGCCTGCTCGCCCCGGAAGTCGTAGGGCAGCCCCGTGAAGAGCTCCGCAGCCAGCTCGGGATCGGTGTCGACGAGTCGGTTGTAGGCCCCGACCGCGTTGGCGACGAGGCTCTCGCCACCGGAGACTCCGGGGTCGAGACACATCAGACCCACGAGGTCCGAGCCGTCGGAGTGGAACGCCTGGGCGACACCGCCGAGCTCGTACCCCCGAGCCGTCGGATCGTCGGGCCGCTTGCCCTGGTCCTTCACGTCACCCAGCAGATGACCCTTCGCGTTCTGGGGCCACGGCACCCCGAGGTGCAGCCCGATGCCCCAGTACATCCACGACGCGTCCTCGAACCCGACCCGCTCGACGGGGAGAGCGGAGATGCGATGGAACCCCCGACCGTTGATCAGCTCGTCGGCGATGCCGGCCAGCACCGGACCGAGCGTCGGCAGGGGGAAGTCGTCCTTGCGGACGTCGAGCACGTCGTCGGCGCGCGACCGGGCCACCACGAGGGCCTCCTCGATCTCGGCGATCTCGTCGGTCGACAGCCGATACGTCCACTCGGCCGGGTCGGCGACGTCGGCCGCCGTCCAGTCGGCCTGCGGCTCGAGGGGGGCGACGTCGGCGGCCGTCATCGACATGTCAGGCCCCCGCCGGGGCGGCCTGCGCACCCCGGATCAGCCGACCGGGCAGGTCCCCGGTCTCCTCACCCGACGCGTAGGTCTCGACGCCGTTCACCACGGTGTGGAGGTAGCCGTCGGCCCGCTGGAGCACGCGGCGGCCCCCGGCCGGAAGGTCGTAGGCCAACTCCGGGGCCCGGACCTTCAGGTTGTCGAAGTCGATCACGTTGAGGTCGGCGCGATAGCCGGGGGCGAGCACCCCACGATCGAGCAGACCCACCGCACGAGCCGTGTCACGACACTGACGGCGGATCAGGAACTCGAGATCGATGCGACCGCTCGGCCGGTCGCGACCCCAGTGCTGGAGCAACGTGGTCGGGAACGACCCGTCGCAGATGGTGCCGACGTGGGCCCCACCGTCGCTGAGCGAAGGGACCGTGAAGTCGTGGGTCAACAGTTCACGCGTCCCGTCGAGATTGCCCTTGCCGTAGTTGGTGAACGGCAGCCACAACATGTTGGTGCCGCCGTCCTCGAGCAGCAGGTCGAGTGCGAACTCGGTCGGCGACATGCCGGCCCGCTCGGCCCGCCGCACGACGGTCTGGTCGGCGGCGGGCTCGTAGTAGGGCTCGTCACCCATCTCGTACATGATCTCGTACTTCTCGATCAGGCTGCCGCCCACGAGCGTCTGGTCGGTACCGCCCGCGGCGGCGAGGAGCCGGGCCCGACGATCGGGGTCCTGCAGCGCCGCGACCCGGGCCGCGGGGGCCAGGTCGGCGACTTCCGCCCACACGGGGTTGCGCATGAACGGGTTGAGCGTGCACTCGAACCCGAGCAGGATGCCGATGGGTCGCACCGGACACTGGCCGGTGATCTGCAGACCATCGGCGCGAGCCTGCTCGATGCGGGCCAGCAGGTCGTGGTGGAACTCGTCGCTCTTGGGGCTCTCGACGATGGTGAACGAGAGGGGTCGGCCCGAGATCGCACACATCTGACGGAACATCTCGAACTCGCGATCACGATCGACGAAGTCCGACACGAGCTGGAAGACACCGGCGCCGCCGTGACCGACCGCCTCGGCGATGCCGACCAGTTCCTCCGCGGCCGCGGTGAGGGTGGGGGTGAAGTCTCCGGTGGACGTCTTGTGGTTGGAGGTGCGGCTCGTCGAGAAGCCCAGCGCCCCGGCCGCGATGCCCTCCGCGGCGAGTCGACCCATCTCGCCGATGTCGTCGGCCGTCGCGTCCTCGCGGTTCGCCCCCCGCTCGCCCATCACGTGGAGGCGGAGCGCCCCGTGGGGCACCTGGGTCGCGATGTCCATGTCCTTCGGGGTGTCACACGCGTCGAGATACTCGGCGAAGGAGTTCCAGCCCCACCGGAGACCCTCGTGCAGCGCCGCGCCGGGGATGTCCTCCACTCCTTCCATCAGCTCGACGAGCTTGTCGTGGTCGTTGGTGTGCACCGGTGCGAACCCCACCCCGCAGTTGCCGAACACCACCGTGGTCACACCGTGCCAGCTCGACGGCTGCATCCGACTGTCCCAGGTGGCCTGGCCGTCGTAGTGGGTGTGGATGTCGACGAAGCCGGGGGCGACGAGGGCGCCGTCGGCGTCGATCTCCCGAGCGGCCGAACCCTCGACCGAGCCGACGGCGGTCACCACTCCGTCGGTGACCGCCACGTCGGCCGTGCGAGCCGGGGCGCCAGTGCCGTCGATCACGGTGCCGGCGCGGATGATGAGGTCGTGTTCAGCCATGTCCCATGATGGCAGCCATGAGCGGCGCAGCCCAGATCGACTTCGCAACCGGCGACCCCGACCTGCTCGCGGGTGAGGCATTCCACGAGCATCTGCGTCAGCGGCGAGCCGAGGGTGCCCTGGTCGACGCGACCCTGTTCGGCATGCCGGCCCGGCTGATCACCCGATATGCCGAGCTCGACGCCGCCATCCGCGACGACGAGGGATTCCCCGCCGGACCGACGTATGCCACGACCATCGAGCCGTGCCAGGGGGTGACCTTCGAGTCGACCGACGGTCCCGAACACCACGTGTTGCGCGACCTGACCACCCGCGAGCTGCGGGCCCGGCCCGTCGCCCGCTTCGCCGCCGACGCCATCGCGCCGCTGGCCGACGGACTCATCGACGAGTTCGCGGACGACGGCGGCGGCGACCTGATCGACCTCTTCACCGCACGGTTTCCCTTCCACGTGTTCGGACGGCGCATGGGCCTGCCCGACGAACACCGCGATCGGTTCTTCCGCTGGAGCTTCGACATCCTCGGGTATCCGGGCGATCCCGCGACCGGCCTCGCGGCCGCCGCCGAACTCACGGCCTGCGTCGAACCCGCACTCGCGATGCGGCGCTCGTGTCCGGCCGACCAGCTCCCCGGCCCCGACATGTTGAGTTCGATGGTCACGGCCGAGAAGGGTGGGCGCCGCCTCGACGACGAGGAGATCCGGTCCCACGTACGGGCGATCTTCGCGGCCGGCGCGTCGACCACCCATCACGGACTCGGCAACACGCTCTATGCGCTGCTGACCCATCCCGATGCGATGGACCGACTCCGTCGGCAACCGGATCTCATCTCATCGGCGGTCGACGAGATGCTGCGATGGGAACCGCCGTTGGGGGTCCTCCCCCGAATCGCCCCCTTCGACACGGTCGTGGCCGGCGAACCGGTCGCCGCGGGCGAATTCGTCCTCATGGGCATCGCCGCCGCCAACCGTGACGAACGGGTCCACGACGATCCCGACGTGTTCGACCTCGATCGTCGGCCGACACGCGTGCTCACGTTCGGGTTCGGTTCCCACCACTGCCCGGGCACACATCTCGCGAAGGCCCAGATCACGATCGGCATCCGGCGACTCCTCGAGCGGCTCCCGGGACTGACCCTCACCGATGAGGCCGCGGCGCGGCCCCGGGGAGCGATCCTGCGGGGGCCGACCGCCCTGCCCGTCAGCTGGTAGGTCTCGCTCGACGACTCCAGTAGGGCCACCCTCGCGCCGATCATGAACGGGTGCAGTCCACCGGTCGCCGGCGTGCGCTCCCCACCCTGATCTCGCTCCTCTGCGTGCTCGCGCTCGTCGCTCCGGCCGGCGCCTACCCGGGTGCCCCGTTCTTCGAGCCGGGCGAGACCTACGACCAGAACTTCCCCGACCCGGCGATCATCCGCGTGGGGAACACGTACTACGCCTACGCCACCACCACGGGCGGCCAGTCGATGCCGGTGATGACCTCGACCGACCTCGTCACCTGGACCGCTCGCGGCGATGCGCTCGGGACCGGCCCCTCGTGGACGCCCCCCATCGAGATCGGTTGGAACATCTGGGCGCCGACCGTGGTGGAGTTGCCGAACGGTCAGTACCTCGCCGCGTTCGCCGCCCGCACCGGCAGTGGTTCCCGCCGGTGCATCGCCACGGCGCGGGCCGACTCTCCCCTCGGCCCGTTCACGGCCCTGGGCGACGAACCCTTCGTCTGTGAGCCCGACCCCGATGGCGCGCTCGATCCCTTCCTGATCGTCGACGACGCCGATGTGCCCTGGCTGATCTGGAAGAACGAAGGCGTGCCGGTCGGGCACCCGACGTTGTCCAGCCGCCGGACCGGTTTCTGGTCGCGCCAGTTGACCGACGACGGCGGGGCATGGCGATCCGGGTCGTCGGTGCACTTCCTGATGGAGACGACGGAGGTCGAGCGCCCCTGGCAGGGCACCGTCGTGGAGAACCCGGCGATGGCGGCGTGGGACGGCGCCTACTTCCTCACCTACTCGGCCAACTCCTACCAGAGCACTGCGTACGCGACCGGTTGGGCCCGCTGCTCCACACCGGGCGGTCCCTGTGTCGAACCCTCGACCGAACCGTTGTTGGTGTCCGACGACGTGCGCCTCGGTCCGGGTGGTCCCGCTCCGTTCGTCGACACCGACGGGGTGCTCCGGTTGGGCTATCACGGCTGGAACCCCCCGTTCACCACCTATCCGTCCTACCCGTCATGTGACACCGACGGCGACGGCACCTGCCCCGAGGCCCAGCGCTTCCTCTTCATCGACCCGATCTGCGTGAGCGGCGAACGGGCCTTCGTCTACACCCCGCACGGCGAACCCTTCTGCGACGTCGACCCCGGTCGGTACTACACGGAGGCCGTCGCCTGGCTCGCCGAGGAGGACATCACGACGGGCATCAGTCCCAGCGCCTATGGCCCCCACCAGACGGTGAGCCGAGCCCAGATGGCCACCTTCCTGTGGCGTTTGATGGGCGAGCCCACCGGCGCGCCGACGGCGCCGTTCGTCGACGTCGAGACCGGGCGCTTCTACAGCGACGCCGTCGCCTGGCTCGCCGATGCCGACATCACCACCGGACTCACCCCGTCCACGTTCGGGCCCGACGGCACCGTGACCCGCGCCCAGATGGCGGTCTTCCTGTGGCGACTCGTGGGCGAGCCGACGGCCCCGGCCACCTCGGGGTTCGTCGATGTGGCCGCCGGTCGGTGGTACTCCGACGGCGTGGCCTGGTTGGCCGACCAGGAGGTGACGACCGGCGTCGCGCCCGGAGTGTTCGATCCCGATGGTGCCGTCACCCGCGCCCAGATGGCGGCCTTCCTCTGTCGGTTGAGCGGCACGGACGCGTACACGGCGAGCGCCGCCCCCACACCGGGCTGCTGACGCGCCTGTCAGCCGTCGGTGACGAAGTCGCCGGTGGCGGCACGAAACACCGCGAGACCCTCGGTCAGCTCCCGACAACTCGCGGCCGACAGCTCCCGCAGCCCGAAGTCGATCTCGGCGAGCGCATCGGCGCCGGATTGTGCCGCCGCCCGGCCCGGGGGCAGGATCCGGGCGAGCACCGTCCGTCTGTCGTGGTCGTCGCGAGACCGGGTGACGAACCCGCTCGTTTCGAGACGCTGGATGGTGTTGGTCACGCTCGCCGCATGGACCTGGAGCCGGTCCCCGATCTTGCCCATGGGAAGCCGCCCCTCCCGGGTGAAGCTCAGCAGGGCCAGGACCTCGAAGCGGCTGAAGTTCAGATCGAACGGCGCGAGCGCGGCATCGATGCGACCCTGGACGATCTGTTGCACGCGGGCGATCGAGGTCGCCGCCTTCATCGCCTCGTCCGCTCCCCATCCCCGCTGCGTCCAGTTGCGGCCGGCCTCTTCGATCGGGTCGAACTCCAGCGTCACGACGACTACGCTAGAGCGAGATACTTTGATGTCCAAGTATTTCGGATGGAGTGCTCCGATGGTCGACCCCACGAGTGATGCCCGGGCCGCATGGCAGGCCGACTACGACCGGGCGCCGCTGCGCGACGTTCCCTTCGAGACGATGTCGGGCGTGCCGCTCGACCCCGTCCACGGAGATGGTCCCTTTCCCGGTCAGTACCCCTACACCCGCGGCCTCCACGCCGCGGGATATCGCTCGCGCCTGTGGACCATGCGCATGTTCGCCGGGTTCGGCACCGCGGAGGACACCAACGCCCGGTTCAAGGAACTCCTGCGAGCGGGTGGAACGGGTCTGTCGACCGCGTTCGACATGCCCACCCTGATGGGCCGCGATTCCGACAGCCCCTGGGCCCTCGGCGAGGTCGGCCGGGCCGGGGTGGCCGTCGACACCCTGGCCGACATGGAGGACCTCTTCGCCGACATCGACCTGAGCACCGTCTCGACGTCGATGACCATCAACGGGCCGGCCGCCACGCTGCTGGCGATGTACGTCGCCGTCGGAGAGAAGACCGGCGTCGCCCGACGCGATCTCGCCGGCACGATCCAGAACGACATCCTGAAGGAGTACCAGGCGCAGAAGGAGTACATCTATCCGCCCCGGCCCTCGATGCGCCTCGTCACCGACATGGTGAAGTTCACCACCGCCGAGATGCCGAAATGGCACCCGATCTCGATCTCCGGCTACCACATCCGCGAGGCCGGCTCGACCGCCGCGCAGGAACTCGCCTTCACGCTGGCCAACGGGTTCGCCTACGTCGAAGCGGCGATCGCCGCCGGCGAGGACATCGACGAGTTCGGTCGCCGACTCTCCTTCTTCTTCAACAGCCACACCGACTTCTTCGAGGAGATCGGCAAGTTCCGGGCCGCACGCCGCATCTGGGCCCGCTGGATGAAGGAGCGCTACGGAGCCACCGACGAACGGGCGATGATGTGTCGCTTCCACACGCAGACCGCCGGCGTGTCACTCACCGCCCAGCAACCCGAGGTCAACATCGCCCGAGTGGCGACCCAGGCGCTCGCCGCCGCACTGGGCGGCACGCAGAGTCTGCACACCGACAGCTTCGACGAGGCCCACGCCCTTCCCACCGAGAAGGCGGCCCGGATCGCGCTCCGCACCCAGCAGGTCGTCGCGCACGAACTCGGGGTGACCAACGTGGTCGATCCGCTGGGGGGTGCACCCTTCGTCGAGTGGATGACCGACGAGATGGAACGACAGGCGGAGGCCGTGTTCGCCCACCTCGACGAACTGGGCGACGGATCGATCCTCGAAGGCGTCTACGCCGGCATCGACAACGGGTACTTCGTCGGCGAGATCGCCGATGCCGCCTACCGCTTCGAACGTGAGGTCAACGCCGAACGTCGGATCATCGTCGGGGTCAACGCCTTCACCGACGGCGACGAGGACACCGACCCGAACCTGCTGCGCATCGACCACGCCACCGAGGAGTATCAGCGCAAGCGACTCGACGCGGTGAAGAAGGACCGCGATCAGGAAGCGGTCGACACCGCCCTCGCCGCGATCACGACCGATGCCGCCGACTCGAACGTCAACCTCATGCCCTCGATCATCGAGGCGGTGAGGGTCTACGCCACCGAGGAGGAGGTCGCCATGGCCATGGAGACCGTCTTCGGCACCCATGTCGAAACGGCGATCGTATGACGCCGTCCGGCGGGGAGGACACAACGACGCCGTCCGGCGGGGAGGACACGATCATGACGCCCCCGCGGATCGTGCTGGCCAAGCTGGGGCTCGACGGTCACGACCGGGGCATCAAGGTCGTGGCCCGCATGCTGCGCGACGCGGGGATGGAGGTCATCTACCTCGGTCTACGCCAGACGACCGACAGCATCGTGGCCGCGGTCGAGCAGGAGGACGCCGACGCGATCGGGCTCTCGATGCACAACGCCGGTCACCTGACGCTCGGACCGGCCATGCTCGCCGCCCTCGATACCGCCGAACTCGACGTGCCCGTCATCATCGGCGGGATCGTGCCTGATGCCGATCTGCCGATCCTCCACGACGCCGGCATCGCCGCCGTGCTCGGGCCCGGCGCGTCGGCAGAAGAGGTCGTCTCGACCGTGCGCCGCGTGGTCGCCGACGCGTGAGTCTGCGAGAGCGGTCTCCCGAAGCGCTCGTCGAACGGGCGATGACCGGCGACCGGCGAGCCGTCGGACGTCTGCTGAGTCTCGTCGAGCGGGGCGGCGCCGAGGCCGAACAGATCGCCGAGCTGACGCACGCCGCGAGCCGCGACGCCCACGTGATCGGGATCACCGGCGCGCCGGGGGCGGGGAAGTCGACGATGGTCGCCCGTCTGGTCGCGGAGTCCACCAGCCGCGGCAACTCGCCGGCCGTGCTCGCCGTCGATCCGTCGTCACCGCTCACCGGCGGCGCCATCCTCGGCGACCGGGTGCGCATGGCCGAGATCGACACCACGGCGTTCATCCGATCGGTGGCCACCCGCGGCCACGCCGGCGGGCTCGCCCTCGCCGTTCCGGGCGGGGCTCGCGTGCTCGCCGCGTCGGGGTTCGATCCCGTCGTCATCGAGACGGTCGGCGTCGGGCAGGTCGAGGTCGACATCACTGCCGCGGCCGACACGACCGTCGTCGTGGTCACCCCCGGAATGGGCGACGCCGTGCAGGCCAACAAAGCCGGACTGCTCGAGGTCGCCGACGTGTTCGTGGTCAACAAGGCCGACCGACCCGGAGCCGACGACACCCGCCGAGATCTCGAACTCATGCTCGAACTGAGTCACGTGACCGGGCAGGGAAACGCCGACTTCCGTCCGTCGATCGTGATGGTCAACTCCCTCGACGGCACCGGGGTCGACGAGGTCGCCGCACGAATCGAGGCGCACCGTGCGTATCTCGAGCACTCGGGTCGGCTCCACGCCCGTCGCTGTCGGCGGGTGCGGTTCGAACTGGCGAGCCGTGCCGGACTGCGCTTCGAGCGCGACCTCGAGACCATCCTCGGTTCGCCGACGATGGCAGCCGTGATCGACGACGTGGCCGCCGGCACGGCCACCCCGGCGGCCGGGCTCGATGCGCTTGCGGCATCGCTCGCCGAACGTCCCTAACATCGCCCGATGAGCCCAGCCACCGACATCCTCGATCCGACCTGGTGGCAGCAGGATCCCCAGGCCGACTATCGGGACCTGCTCGCCCACGACGGATTGTGGCGCGACGAGCGCAGCGGCTTCTGGCTCGCCGCCCGCCATGCCGATCTCCTCCAGGTCGAACGCGACCCCGTCACCTTCGCGAGCCGGGCCGACGGTGGCGGGGCCTACCGGCTCAACCCGTCTCCCGGGGAGGAGACGATGATCAGCAAGGACGACCCCGACCATCTCGCCCAGCGTCGACTCGTGAACCGACGGTTCACTCCGAAGGCCGTTCGTGACCACACCGACCACTACACCGCACTGGTCAGCGACCTCGTCGAGCGCGCCATCGACGAATCGACCACCAACGGTCACGTCGAGGTGGTCGACGCACTGGCGTCCCAGCTGCCCTGTCGGGTCACCGCGGAGCTCCTCGGCTTCGGTCAGGAGATGTGGCGTGAGGTGAAGAACTGGTCCGAACGCCAGATGCGCATCGACTCGGCCGTCAACGATCCGGCCCTGTTCGAGTCGTTCATGAGCAGCATCCAGGAATGGGCCGCCGTGATGCAGACCGTGCTGCCGGAGCGAGTCGCCGAACCGGCCGACGATCTGTTCTCCGATTGGCTCGCCGCGGGGATGGACGGCAACACCATGGTGATGGAGACCGGTCTGGTCATCGCCGGTGGGGCCGAGACGACCCGCACGGTGATCGCCCACGGTCTGCGCACCTTGTGCGAGCACCCCGACGTGTGGGAGCGGATGGCCGAGGATCCGTCGACCGTGCCGGCCACCGTCGAGGAACTCATCCGCTGGGTGACGCCGCTCAACAACATGTTTCGCATCACCACCACCGCCACCGAAGTCGCGGGCACGGCAATCGCCGCCGGCGACCGCGTCGCCCTCGTGTACCCGGCCGCCAACCGAGACCCGGCGGTGTTCGACCGGCCCGACGAGTTCGACGCCACCCGTGACCCGAATCCCCACCTGTCGTTCGGCCACGGCACCCACTTCTGTCTCGGCGCCAACCTCGCCCGCATCGAACTCCGACTCCTCTTCGAGGCACTGAGCCGACGGGTCACCAACCTCCGCGTCGTCCGCGAGCCCGACGTCGAGCCCAACATCTTCGCTCGGGCCGTGCGCTCCTTCGGCCTCGCCTGGGACCTCCGCTAACCCGCCCGCACCCGCCCGAACCGCTCCCGGGTGGGGGTTTCTGCAGCGGGTGTGTAGATGACCGCGCTCCAGCCCGGGTGATCGGGGAGGAACAGCCGATGGTGGTCGAAGACCAACTCACCCTCGGTGACGTGGGCGAAACGGCGCGTCTGAGGAGAGAACACCGCCACGTCGTGCCCCTTCCACGCGGCCGCGAACTCAGGGTGTTGAGCCCGGAGTTCGTCGGCCAACGCCGACCCCTCGGGACTCGGGAACTGGCCGAGATGCAGACGGAACTGGCGGGCCAGACGGACGACCTCGTCGGACCAGTCGGTCATGAACTCGCGCAATGCCGGGGTCTCGAGCGTGAGACGGAGGAGATTCGGGTCGGGGGTCTCGACGATGACCGGGAAGAGGGCCGACTCGGCATCGTTCCAGCAGACCAGGTTCCACGCATGGTCCAGGACGTAGGCCGGGTTGGGTTCGAGACCGTCGACCAGGACCCGCTGGGACGCGTCGGCGGACTGGCCGGCGACCGACGGCGTGGGCTGGCCCACGTCGGCCAGTCCGAACAGATGGGCCCGCTCGGGAGGGCTCAGGCGCAGGGCAGTGGCGAGACCGTCGAGCACCTCGGCGGAGACCCGGTTGGCCCGACCCTGCTCGAGCCGGGTGAGCCACGACACCCCGATGTTGGCGAGCACCGCGACCTCCTCCCGACGGAGACCCTCGGCGCGCCGGCCACCGCCGGCGGGAAGGCCGACATCGGCGGGCCGCAGACGCTCCCGCCGACTCCGCAGGAACTCCCCCAGTTCATCGGCCTTCACCTAGCTGATGGTAACACTGGTGATACCACCATCAGAGGGGCCTTCCCCCAGACGGTGCACATCCTTCAGGGTGCACCAATGCCGTCACTGCTCAACCAACGATCCCGTACGGCCACCACTTCGGCGATCCGGGATCTCCTCGAACACGCCCAACGGCCGGGGATGATCAGCCTGGCCGGCGGACTGCCCGACCCCAGCCGCTTCCCGACCGATGAACTCGCGACGATCGCCCAGGCGGTCCTGCGCTCCGACGGCGCCCGCACCCTTCAGTACGGCCTGACCGCCGGTGAACTCGACCTGCGGCACCACATCGTCGCAACCACTCCGGCGGCGACGTCGATCGACGAAGTCGTGGTCACGACCGGTTCGCAGCAAGGGTTGTGGCTGCTGGCCGAGAGCCTCCTCGACCCCGGCGACACCGTGGTGGTCTCCGACCCCGAGTATCTCGGCGCGACCCAGGCCTTCCGACGAGCCGGCGCCGACCTCGTGTCGGTGCCCACCGACGCCGAGGGACTCGACGTCGAGATGCTCGAGGCCCGTCTCCGCGCGGGGACACGGCCGAAGTTCGTCTACCTGGTGCCCCACTTCCACAACCCCTCGGGAACCACGCTGTCAGCCGACCGCCACACCCGCCTGCTGGCGCTCGCCGAGCAGCACGGATTCCTGGTCGTGTTCGACGATCCCTATCGCGACCTCCAGGCCGAGGGTCCCGCACCGGTCGAACCCTCTCCCCACCCGATGAGCGTGCACCTCCGGAGCAGCTCCAAGATCCTCGCCCCGGGTCTTCGCGTCGGTTGGACCGTCGCCCCCCGGTGGCTCGCCCAGGCCGTCGAACGAACCAAACAGGCCGCCGACCTCCACACCAGCACCGTCAGCCAGGCCATCGTGCTGGGTGCCCTGACCGCCGACTGGTACCCACACCACCTCGACGGTCTGCGCGACGCCACCCGGGTCAAGCGGGATGCACTCTGCGCGGCCCTGCGCGGTCGCCTCGGGGATCGCGTCGAGTTCGACCGCCCGAGCGGCGGAATGTTCGTGTGGGCCAGAGTGGTCGGTCTCGCCGACACCCCGCTCGCCACCACCGACGAACTCCTCCCCGCCGCGCTCGACCGGGGGGTGGCGTTCGTGCCCGGTTCGGCATTCGCGGTCGACCGCGACCTGTCCGCCCACCTGCGCCTCAGTTGGGCGACCGCCTCGGCGGAGGAGCTGGAAGTCGCGGTCGATCGACTCGCCGCCGCCATCGACGCCGCGTAGGGTCGACGTCGTCATGACGCTGATCGACGAACTCGACCCCGACGTGGCCGGGGCGTTCCTCCATCTCCTCGACGGCGTGTGGGACGGCCGCGTCGACCCGGGCCTGCTCGAACGCTGCCGGATCCGGGTGTGCGAGCTCCTCGGCGCCGCCCCCGAGGCGGGTCGCCACCCGTCCGGACCCATCGCCGCGCCCGACAGCCCGGCCGCGGCCGCCTGCCTCGCCTTCGCCGAGATGTGGGTGATCGACCCGCACGCGATGACCGATGAACTGGCCGCCGAGGTGCGCACCCACCTCGACGACGCCGCCGCAGCCGCGTTCACCATCGGCCTGGCCACCATCGAGGCGCAGGCCCGCGCCGACCTCGCCTGGCGAGCCGTGGACGAAGCAGCCCCGACATGAGGTTCCCGCCGCCCGACGGGTCGATGAACTTCTTCGAACACGACGCCGAGCTCAACGAGCGCTTCGATGCCTTCTACGCTCGCCTCTGGCAGCACGGCGTGGTCGACGAAGCGACCAAGGAGGTCGGACGACTCCGCAACGCCCGGATCACCGACTGCGGCATTTGACGCAACCTCCGCTTCGCAGGTGCGCAGCAGCAGGGTCTCACCGAGGAGATGGTCGAACTCATCGACGGCCCGGTCGACGCGACCGATCTGTCGGACCGTTGGAAGGACGCGGTGAACTGGGCCGATGCCGTGATCGGCGTCCGTCCACCCCTGCCCGTCGGCGACGCCTTGAGCCGGCCCGAACGGGCGGAGCTGACGCTCACCGTGGCCGTTGCCCAGGGCTTCTCGAAGGCCGCGATCGCATGGGGGCCCGCCCCGGAACTCCCGACGATGGTCATCCCGACCCCGGGATCGTGACGCGGGGGTAGCGCGGCACCACGGTCCGCGTTCGCCCGGAGAGTTGTCCGGACGCACCCCTGCTGACAGCATGACCCGATGGCCCGACCTCCGCACCCGCTCCTCGCGCTGATGGAGCTCCGCGCCGCCCCTGAACTCGGCGCCTTCGCAGCCACCGCGCCGATGATGGCGGCCATGCTCCCGCGGGCGCGCGCCGAACGCCACGTGTTGGTGCTTCCCGGCTTCATGGCCGGTGATGCCAGCACCAAGCCGCTTCGGCTGTTGCTGTCGAACCTCGGCTACGACACCCAGGGCTGGGGCCTCGGCACCAACCTCGGTCCCACCGCCGAGATCGTCGACGGACTCATCGATCTCATCGCCCACCTCGATCGCAAGAAGGGTCCGATCGATCTCGTCGGATGGTCACTGGGCGGACTGTTCGCCCGCGAGATGGCCCGGATCGCCCCGTCGACCATCCGTCAGGTGATCACCCTGGGCAGCCCGTTCCAGACCACCGGCCCGGAGCAGTCCAACGCCCGTATCGCCTTCGCCGCCCTGCGGCGCCGGCACAGCGACGACTTCCCCGTGCCCCGCACCCCGAGCTGGGCACGCGAACCCCTGTCGGTCCCCACCACCTCGATCTACACCCGTACCGACGGCGTGGTCAGCTGGCATCAGTGCCTCAACCGTGACCTGCCCCGGACCGAGAACATCGAGGTCTACGGAAGCCACTGCGGCCTGGGCCACAACCCGGCCGCGGTGTTCGCGATCGCCGATCGGCTCGCGCAGAGCCACGACCACTGGCAGCCCTTTCGCGCCCCTCGGCGCTTCCGCGGGTTCTACCCGTCGAGCGACGTGCTCGACACGGCCCGCGTCGCCTGACGCTCGGCCGCGGCCAGGTCTGCGGCCAGCCGGTCGGCCCGACGCCGATGGGCCGATGCGACACCGTCGAGTCGGTTGGCCTCCTGACCGAGCGCGACGGTGGTCGACCGCAGGGCCTCTCCGGCGGCCCAGAGCGAGAACGCCACGGTGTGGTGCAACTCCTCACGGCTGACCGTCGCCGCCGCGGACGACCATGTCTCGGGGCCGTGGCGGGCGATCGCGGCATCGTGACGGTGCACAACCATCGAACGCCGTCGATCGATGTCGAGGGCGAGCGCTCGGGCCCGGTCTGCGCCGATCATCGCCCGAGTCGCCGCATCCCGACTCGCCTCCACATCGGCCGCCGACACCATGGACGCCGACACCATGGACGCCGCTTCCATACATCCTCCTCCTGGTCACCAGGGACACACTCGCCGATCATGGATGATCAGAATGTAATGAAACTACACAGAAACTAGTGTCGGCATCCAGAGGCGATCAGACCACTCACGATCCCGCCCGTCACATCGTTCGGCAGTGGCGGCCGGCGCTAGCGTCGCGACATGGCCGACCTCCCCCGGCCGGCGATCCGCCGTCCGATCAGCATCACGGTGCTCAGCCTCAGCTTCTTCGTGGTGCTCGCGCTCACCCCTGTGGTGCTGCCGGTTCTGGTGCTCGTCGACCTCGCCACCCGATCGTCGATGCGGCGAAGCCGCATATGGGTGCTCTACCTGGGAGTGCTCGGCAACGAGGGTCTCGGCACCTGGACCGCCCTCGCGATGACCGCGTTCCACGCGGGTCGACTCGATCGACCACTCGCCCAGGAGCGGTTCCACCGCTTGATGGTCGGCTGGGGGGCGCGTCACCTCAACAACCTGCGCCGTTTCGCCGGGCTGCGATGGGTGGTCGAGAACCCCGAGGAGGTCGAGCGGGCCAACTCGATCGTGCTCGCCCGCCACGCCAGCCATGCCGATGCCGTGCTCCCGATCCTGCTCTTCGGCAATGTCGCCGGCCACAACGTCCGCTACACCCTCAAGGACGACCTGCAGTGGTCGCCGGCCATGGACATCGTCGGCAACCGTCTGCCGCACGTGTTCGTCGATCGGACCCCGTCGGCCGCCTCTCCGCTCAACGACCGAATCACCGAGCTCGCCACCGGGGTCGACGACCACACCGTGGCCGTGATCTTCCCCGAGGGCACCTTCTACACCCCGGAGCGACTCGACCGAGCCGCGACCCGCATCGCCGAGACACGGCCCGAACTCGAGGAAACGGTTCGCTCGCTCCGCCATCTGCTCCCTCCTCGGCCCGCCGGCACGCTCGCCCTCATGGAGGGGGCGCCCGACGCCGATCTGGTCCTCGTCGCCCACGAGGGCATGGAACCGTTCGGCGACCTCGCCGACATCCACGCCAACCTCCCGCTGACCGAGCCGGTACAGGTCCGTCTCTGGCGCATTCCCCGGGTCGAGGTACCGACCGACGAGGACGAGTTCGTCACCTGGCTGCTCGACCGCTGGATCGACATGGACCGATGGATCGACCAGCGGGTGACGGAACGCCGACGAGACGGGCGGACACCGGCGGCAGCCGGCGCGCGGGAGTTCCGGGCGTGAGCGGCCATCTCGACGTGTTGGTCGGCGCGGCCGCAGGGATCACGGTCGTCGTGCTCGTGGCCTACGTCGTCGGCCTGAGCCGCCCGTTCGCCGGCCTGACCCACGTCGTCTGGGGCGCCGGGTTCGTGGTGGTGGTCTGGATCTCGGCCCTGATCGGCGACGGCGACGACGGCCGGCGCGCCCTGTTGACCGCGATGGTCACCATCTGGGGGTCTCGACTCGCCGTGTACCACGGGTGGCGCAGCCGGCACGACCCTGCGCCCACCACGCCGACCCGGCCGCTCGCGTCCGCCCTCGTCCTCGAGGGGGCCCTGCTGTTCGTGGTCGCCCTGCCGGTGCTGCTCGCAATGAGACCGGCGACCCCGACGATCGGCTGGGTGGCCGTGGTCGGGGTGGCGATCTGGGGTGTGGGCCTGTTCGTCGAAACGGTCGCCGACGTCCAGTTCGACCGCTTCCAGGCCATCCCCGAGAACCGGGGCACTCCCATCGACCGCGGTCTCTGGCGCTTCGGCCGGTGGCCGACCCACGTCGGGAACGGCTGCATCTGGTGGGGCATCTTCCTCGTCGCCGCGGAGACGTCGGACGCCCGCCTCGGCGTGATCGGTCCCCTGCTGATGACATTGCTCCTCCAGCGGCGCACCGGCGCCCTGGTTGCCCGACGACCCACCGAGGTGATCTCCCCCGATGTCTGAACACCCTCCCGTCGACACCGACCTGATCGAGACCGCAGTGACGATCGCTCGGGCCGCCGGCGACCTGACGCTCGAATGGTTCCGCAACGATCACCTCACCGTCGACCACAAGCAGGACGGATCACCCGTCACGGCGGCCGACCTCGCCGCCGAACGGCTCATGCGAGACGAGCTGTCGACGCGCTTCCCCGACGACGCCGTCATCGGCGAGGAACACCAGGACACCGAGGGGACCAGCGGCCGCACCTGGGTGATCGACCCGATCGACGGCACCAAGGCGTTCACGAAGGGGGTCCCCCTCTACAGCAACCTGCTGGCCCTGGTCGACGAACACGGACCCGCCGTGGGTGTCGTCAACCTGCCCGCCCTCGGTGAGACGGTGTGGGCCGGTCGCGGCCGGGGGGCCTTCCTCAACGGCCGACCGTGCCGCGTCAGCGACCATCCCGCGCTGAGCGGGGCCTACGCCATGACCAGCGGGTTCGGCTACTGGCCCGACGCGCCGCTGGCAGCCGTGCTCGACAGTGAGATGGTCTTTCGCACGTGGGGCGATGGCTACGGCTACGCCCTCGTCGCGACCGGGCGAGCCGAGGCGATGATCGATCCTCTCGCCAACCCCTGGGATGTCGCCCCCATGGCGGTGATCATCCCCGAAGCCGGGGGGCGGTACTCGACCTTCGACGGCGACGACTCGACCGGCGCATGGAAGACGGGTTCAGGGGTCGCCACCAACGGCGCGATCCACGACGCCCTTCTCGAACTCTGGCGCTGATCAGCGATCCAACACCTGGGCGAGGATGGCTTCGAACCCGGCGTCGGGATCCGAGGGAGCGGCACCGATGGCTCCGGCACAGCTGACCCCCGCCTCGGGGGCAGTCGGTGACTTGCGGGCCAGATAGGTGTCGATGAACTCCTCGAACAGGGGATCGCCAACCCGGTCGACCGCGAGCTGGCGAGTCCACGCCGTCAAGACGATGGCGTTCTGCAGGCCCGGATACGGGGCCGCGAGGATGTGTGTCTCGCCCGCCGTGCGGGCCTCGATCGCGGCGACCTCATCGGCGGTCAGGTCCGGGGAATAGGCGATCCACACCGCGCCGTGTTCGAGCGCATGGACGGCAGTCTGGTCCTGCACCGGAACCGTGTAGAACCCACAGTTCTGCCAGGCGTCGAAGTGATCGCCACTCGCCGGGGGACGCTGCCCGTAGCTCGGGCAGAACACATGGTCGTTGCCTCGGTCGGGAAGCTCGAACACCACGCCGACCTCGAGCAACGCGGGCTCGGGCGACGTCTCACCGAGGCAGAGCTCGATCGTGTCGATCGCGACACCGTCCTCGTTCGTCGAGATCGCCACCGACGTACCGTCGCCGTCGCCACAGGCGACGGCGAGCACCGCCAGGAGGACGAGAACAGCAGCGTGGCGACCCATGGGTCGCCACGCTACCGGTGTGCTCTTCGTCATTGGCGACGGGCCGCGAGGGCCACGCCGCAGTTCTCTCCGACCCTCGATCAGCGCAAGCCGACGATGGCCGGGGCGTCGGACTCGATCAGGTTGATCTGTTCCATGCGGTCGGCGAACGCCGAAGCCTCGGAGATGCCCTTGGCGTAGTTGGCCTTGCGGCGGGCGACGCGACCGGTGACCTCGCACGGGTCGGGCGTGTCGGAGACGTACTGGGCCTCGATGCCTTCCTGGAGCATCAGCAACGATTCCGACCGGAGTTGGCTGATGCGAGACTCGGTGACGCCGAGGAAGTCGGCCAGGTCCTGGCTCGTGCGGCCCTCGAGGAAGTAGCCGACGACCACGAGACGGTGGCGTTCGGGCAGCAGGGAGATCGCATCACGCAGATAGCCGTGCAGTTCGCGGGTCTCGAGCTCGGCCGACGGCTCGATCGAGCTCTCGTCGACGAGCACGTCGACCAGGGTGAGGTCCTTCTCGACATCGTCGGCCGTCTCGTGTTCGAGGGCGAGGACGACGGAGCGGAACATGCGGTCCTGGAGACGGTTGAGCTCGCTCTGGCTCATGCCGAGCGCCTCGGACATCTCTTCTTTGGTGGGAACCCGGCCGAGTTCGGTGGCGAGACGCTGCTCGGCACCCTCGAGCTTGCGAGCGAGGTTGCGGACCGAGCGGGGGGCCCAGTCGGCCGCCCGGACGGCGTCGAGGATGGCGCCACGGATGCGCTGGGCGGCGAAGCGGTCGAAGGGCACGCCCCGGGACTCGTCGTAGCGGCGGGCCGCCTCGACGAGGCCGAGGGCGCCGGCGGTGGCCAGCTCCTCGCGGTCGACGTGGCGGGGGAAGTTCACCGCCACCTGGAAGACCACGTGCCGCACCAGCGGCAGGTGGTCTTCGATCAGCTTCTGCGTCTCTCGG
>JAUIML010000003.1 GCA_030432715.1 Acidimicrobiia bacterium
ACGAAGTTGAATCCAGGGCCCCGGAAGAACGAGCCGATCATCACGAGAACCGCCCAGAACATGAGGTGGATCGTCATGAGGGAGACCGCGAACTTGCGATCCTCGGGCTTGTTCGACGGGTTCTTGTCGATGTAGGGCGCCAGGATCAGGACGAACAGGCCGATGCCCGGGATGGTCACACCGGCGACCATCGGGTGGAACATCGTGAGGAGCTCCTGGAGACCGAGGAAGTACCACGGCGCCTTCGACGGGTTGGGGGTCTCGTTGAAGTTGGCGAGCTCGAGCAGCGGGGCGTTGACGAAGATCGAGAAGATCAGGGTGAACGCGGTGATGAACAGGGCCGCCGCGAACTCGATGACCAGGAGGTGGGGCCACACGTGGACCTTGTCCTGTGGGACCGCCTTGACGTCCTGGATCGACCCCGACTTGACGACGGTGAGCAGTCGCTGGGTGTGGCCGCCGGGACCGGTGGCCAGGGGTGCGGCGGCTGCTGCCGCGGGCGCCGCGGCGGGCGCGGCCGTCGCCACGGCACCGCCGGTGTCGCCACCGTCGGCCTTGGACTTGGCGGCCTTGGAGCGCTCGAGCAGGTGGGCCGGGATCTTGGACGCGGCCTCCTTCTGTTCGTCGCTGAGTTCGGTCTCCTCGGCCGGGGCGGCGTCGCCCGACGCCGCAGCCTTGGCCGCGGCGGCCTTGGCCCTGGCCTCTTCGGCCCGCTTGCGGAGATGCTCTGGGACTTCGGTCATCGTTCCTCGTCTCTACCCATCCCCGGCCTACAGCGGACCCGAGATGCCGCCGTCCTTGCGCACCCGCCAGAAGTGAATCGCCATGAAGATGACGATCACGAACGGGAGCATCAGAACGTGGAGTACGTACCAACGCAACAGGGTGTCGGTGCCGATCTCGACGCCGCCGAGCAGCACGAATCTCACCTGATCACCGAAGACGGGGGTGTACCCCATCATGTTCGTTCCCACGGTCACCGCCCAGAGGGCCAGCTGATCCCAGGGCAGGAGGTAGCCGGTGAACGACAACAACAGGGTGAGCATCAGCAGGATCACGCCGATGACCCAGTTGAACTCACGGGGTGGCTTGTAGGCGCCGTGGTAGAAGACGCGAGCCATGTGGAGGAACACGGTCAGCACCATGAGGTGCGCACCCCATCGGTGCATGTTGCGGACCAGCAGACCGAAGGTGACCGAGGTCTGCAGGGTGTAGATGTCGTCCCAGGCGGCCGCCGCGGTCGGGCGGTAGAAGAACATGAGGAAGATGCCGGTGACGGTCAGGAGGATGAAGAGGAAGAAGCTGAGCCCACCGAGGCAGAGGGTGTAGCTGACCTTGACGGCGTGACGCTTCACCTTCACCGGGTGCAGGTGGTACAGCACCGAGTTCATGATCACGTAGGACCGGTTCCTCGGGCTGTCGGTGTAGCCCTTCCGGAAGATCGAACCGGGACGGAAGATCGAATTCCAGGCCTGGCTGGAGACGATGTCGTCGCCGAGCTGCGACATGGAGTCCTGCACCCGCTGCGGGAGTGGCTTCTGGATTTCTTCGTCGGTGTCGTTCGCCATGATGCGTCTTTCTCCTGCGTCGCCCGGCTCAGCCGAGGCGCATTCCGTATCCGTAGCCGTGAGAGTTGGTTCGTTGGTGGGCGTCGCCGCCGGCGGCGGGGTCGCCGATCTTGCCGAGGATGATCACGCCGGTGGGGCAGCGATCGACACAGAGTGCGCAGCGGGTGCACACGTCGTCGTCGATCGTGAAGATCACGTGGTCGTTGGGGTCGGTGCCCGGGAGTTCGGTGCCGATGGCCTCGTCGATGGCGTCGGGGCGCACCATGAAGATGCACTTCCACGGGCAGATGTCGACGCAGCCCTCGCACATGATGCACTCGGACTGGTCGATGTGGATGAACTGCTTGGGCTTCACCGCCTGGCTGAGCCAGGCCGCATCGACTTCCTGGAGCACGTAGTCGTCGCGGAACTCCGGCATCGGGGGATTCGCATCGGTCTTGGTCACGACGCCGCACCCTCCTTGACGAGGGGACGACCGAAGCTCGAACGGGCCGGCGCGGTCGACTCCTGCGCCTTGCCGCGATTCTGCCAGACCGACCAGAGCCAGATGTTGCCACCGAGCACCACGCCGTAGATGACGACGGCGATGATGTGCTCGATGTGGAGATAGTTGATCGTGATGGGGTTCCAGCCGCCCTCGGTCTGGGGCTTGAGGAAGCCGCCGGGGCCGTGGAAGAACTTGTCGGAACGCCAGTTGAGCTCGTTCTCCGCCCAGACGAGCCACTGGTGCGGCACGACGCCGTAGGCCCAGAACATGAGGAAGAACACCACGAAGGCACCCATCATCGCCTCGCCCCAGGTGTGGGGCTGACCGACCGGACGTCGCTTCGCGTACGCGAGAATGCCCCCCACGATGACGGCGGTGATGACGATGGAGAGGGTGAAAGCAACCACGAGCGGCTCCTGCTGGAGTCGTGGACCCACGGGGCTCGTGAATCCACGCACAAGTGTAGACCCGAGCGGACCTGCGACTCGGGTTGGGCGAAGGTTTACCACGGGAAAAGTCGCCCGGACCCAATCCGGCGCCGCAGAAATCTGACGCGGGTTCGATTCCCTCCCCAAGTTGCTCCTACGTGCGACACTGCCTCTATCCTTCGCTCGGTCTGCACGCGTGCAGACCGAGCTGTAGAGATCTTGTCCTGACCCCGCACCGGAGACGACGGTGACCGAAGTACCCGAGCATCTGCTCAAGAAGGCCGCAGAGGCCCGTGCCCGCCTCAAGGGTGAGAGCACCGACGCCGCCGAAACCGCCGAGGCGCCCGCCGCCGAGGCCGCGCCCGCATCGGCCGCACCGGTTCCCGCCGCGGCCGCGGTGCCCGCCGAGCCCGAGCCCGAACCCGAGCCGGTCCCCGACACGCCCTGGGTCGCGGCGGCCAAGGCCCGCAAGACCATTCCGGTCTGGGTCATGCCCGTGCTCTTGTTCCTCCCCTTCTGGGCCATCTACTACGTCGGCTATCTCGAGCGTCCGCCGGCCGAGGGCGGTCTCGCGGTCGAAGGCGAGGAGATCTACGCCCAGTGCGCCGGCTGCCACGGTGGCGGCGGTGGCGGTGGCACCGGCCGCCAGCTCAACGACGGTGAGGTCACCCGTACCTTCCCGCACGGCGTCACGGAGAACGGCTACGACGGCCTCGCCGGCATGATCGCCTGGGTGGCCAACGGCTCGAACAAGACCGCCGAACTCGAGGGTGGCCCCGGCTACGGCGATCCCGATCGCGAGGGTGGCCAGCACCAGATCGGTGGGGGCGGCATCATGGCCGGCTTCGCCGCAGGCCTCAACGTCGAGACCCTCGGCGCCGTGGTCTTCCACGAGCGCTCGCAGTTCGGCGACCTCGAGGCCGACCTCGTCATCGAGGAGCTCGAACTCATCGAGGAGTGGATCGAGGTCATGGAAGAGGAGGGGATCGAGATCGTCGACATCCCCTACGACACCGTGCACGAGACCCTCGAGACGGCTCGCGGCAACCTCGGTCTCGCCGAGAGCTGACCCTCAGCCCACCTCGACGACGGCGCGCGATCCCAACTCGGCGCGCAACGAGTCGGCCAAGGCGGCCAGCGCCGGGTCGTCGGCGAGCAGCGCGATCTTGGCGTCGATGACGTCGCCCTCGACCGGCCATCCGAGCACCCACGCGGTGAACGTCTCCGACAGGTCCTCGTGGGCCGAGGTCGACGCGTAGGAGTTGACGAAGTGTGCCTCGTCGCCGCTCGCGACGCCGTCAGGCCAGAACCGTTGGGCGTAGCGGGCCAGGACCGACCCTTCGGCCGCGCACCCGAGGTCGATCACCACACCGTCGCAGTCGTCGACATGGCTGAAGGTGAACACCGCACGGTCGAGCGTGACCACGTGCGACAGCTCGTGGACGATCGTCTCCTCCAGCAGGGCACGATCGGGAAGGTCGGCCACGTCGAGACTGAGGATCCAGCCGCCGGTCGCCGACGGGTGGACGACGCCGACGAGGCCCCGCGGCTCCTCGCGCACCACCGAGAGCTGAGCCAGTGCGTCGCGGTGGGCCGCCGGCCAGATGCCGTCGACGACCTCCCAGACGGCGGCCAGCTCGCCCTGCAGCTCGTCGCCGGCGCCGCCGTCGACGACGATCACGTCGCCGACCCGTTCGACGGTCTGACGGTACGACACCCGTTCGACGACACGGGCGGTCTCGTCGCCGAGCTCGACGCCGGCGAGGCCGACCCGGGTCGCCGGCGGACCGCCATCGCCGTCCCACGGAGCGGCGATGTTCAGCGCCGCGGCGAGGCCCACAGCCACCGAGAGTCCTGCGATCCGTGTTCGTCGTGTGGCCATCATCTTCCGTCCGATCCGTCCGCTCCCGAGGATAGAGACCTCTCCGGCGCGGTCTCCATGGGCCGTCCGGCACGCTCTTCCTGAGCCCTCCGGCACGGGGGCGACGATCCGGTGGGCCGGAAGCACCAGTCGGGCGCGGTGACCCGCGAGACTGAGGCCGCGGCGCAGCGATGACGACTCGACCCGCGGAGGCGACCAGGTGGACATCACGACGAGCGAGGAGTGGTCGGCCGTCGCCGACCACGCAAGCCGCTTCGACGACCTCGAACTGCGCCGGCTCTTCGCCGACGACCCCTCACGAGCCGACACGATGACGCTGCTCGTCGGCGATCTGTTCATCGACATGTCCAAGCACCGTGTCACCGCAGCGGTGCTCTCCGACCTCGTCGCCCTGGCCGAACGGGCCGGTCTCCCGGAGCGCATCGAGTCGATGCTGCGCGGTGATCGCATCAACACGACCGAGGACCGGGCCGTCCTCCACACCGCCCTGCGAGCTCCGGCCGATCGGGTGATCGAGGTCGACGGCGAGAACGTCGTCCCTGCGGTCCACGCCGTGCTGCGCAAGATGACGGCGTTCACCGACCGCGTCCGCGACGGCGACTGGACCGGGCACACGGGCCGAGCGATCGAGACGGTCGTGAACATCGGGATCGGAGGGTCGGACCTCGGCCCGGTGATGGCCTACGAGGCGCTGGCCGCCTTCCACCACCCGCGCCTGCGCTGCCGGTTCGTGTCCAACGTCGACGGCAGCGACCTCCACGCAGCGGTCCGCGACCTCGATCCGGCCACCACCCTCTTCGTCGTCTCCTCGAAGACCTTCACCACCCAGGAGACCCTCACCAACGCCCACTCGGCGAGGCGCTGGTTGACTGCGGCACTCGGCGACGAGGCAGTCGCCACCCACTTCGTCGCCGTCTCCACGAATGCGCCCGAGGTGCAGGCATTCGGGATCGACACCAACAACATGTTCGGCTTCTGGGACTGGGTCGGCGGTCGCTATTCCGTCGACTCGGCGATCGGACTCACGCTCATGCTCGCGATCGGAGCCGAGCACTTCATGGCGTTCCTCGAAGGCTTCCGGCTCGTCGACGAACACTTCGCGCGGGAGCCACTCGAGCGCAACGCACCCGTCCTGCTCGGTCTCCTCGAGGTCTGGTACCGGACGTTCAACGACCTGCCCACCCGAGCGGTCCTCCCCTACTCGCGGTACCTGCACCGCTTCCCGGCCTACCTCCAGCAGCTCGACATGGAGAGCAACGGAAAGCGGGTGCGCGCCGACGGCACCGAGGTCACCCACGAGACGGGACCCATCGTCTGGGGCGAGCCCGGCACCAACGGACAGCATTCGTTCCACCAGTTGCTGCACCAGGGCACCACCATCGTGCCGGCCGACTTCATCGTGATGGCCCGCCCTGACCACACCGAGGACGAGATCCCGGGGATCGGTGTCCATCACGACCTGCTCGTCGCGAACTGTTTCGCCCAGTCAGAGGCGTTGGCCTTCGGCCGGACGGCCGACGAGGTGGCTGCCACCGAGCCCGACCCGGCGCTGGTGCCCCACCGCACCTTCCCGGGCAACCGGCCCTCGACCACGATCATGGCGCCGGCCCTCACGCCCTCGGTCCTCGGGCAACTCATCGCCCTCTACGAGCACCAGGTGTTCACCCAGGGCGTGGTCTGGGGGCTCAACTCCTTCGACCAGTGGGGGGTCGAGCTCGGCAAGGTGCTCGCCCAGGCGATCGTGCCCGAGCTCAGCGACCCATCGCTGCCGCTCGCGCACGACCCCTCGACCAACGCCCTGATCGAGCGCTACCGCAACGATCGGGCGAACTGACTCAGCGGGCCAGGATCAGCTGGAACTCGACGATGCCGTCGTCGGCCACCGACACCACGATCGGGGCCGAGGGCGGAGTGACGCCGAAATCCTCCCAGAAGAGCCCGGTGCTCCCGACGATGACGGCGAAGCCGTCGTCTCGCACGTTGGCGTCGATGTCGAACTCGACGCTCCGGGTCACGCCGGCCACCGTCAGGTCGCCCTCGATCGAGAAGCTCTGCGCGTCGCCGCCGACCTCGAGTGACGACACGTCGACACCACCCGCGAACGTGAAGGTGGCCTCGGGGAACTCGCTGGCGTTGATGGCCCTGCGAATCGCGTTCTCGCGACGGGAGTCGTTGGACGAGATGGTGGTCATGTCGACGGTCACCTCCGCGCCCGTGAGCTGACCGTCGGTGATCGTCACGGTGCCGGTCACGTTGCCGGAGCGCCCGACCGCGGTCACCGCCCCGACCGTCAGCTCCTCGTCGACCCGGAACCCGGCGAAGCTGCCACTGGCCGACTCGAAGTCGAACTCGCCCACTTCGTCGTCGACGACCCAGACGCCATCGATCCCGTCGGCGACAACCGGGGCGTCGTCGCCAGTCCCCTCGTCGTCACCGTCGTCGGGATCAGCGTCGCCACCATCACCATCGGCGGCCAGGTCGGCATCGAGCTGGTCGTTGGCGCTGCCCACGTCGACCGCGTCGGGGGCGTCGTCCTTGAGGAAGAGGAACCACACGGCCACCGCCACTGCGATCACCGCGACCAGTCCGCCACCGATCAGATACTTCTTGTTCATTGTCCTGCTCCTGAGAGGGTCGTTGGTCGCCTGTTCGTGCACCGAAGCCGAACGGTTCGCGATTTCGATGAGAAATCAGAGATTCTTCGCCACCCGGCGAACGGCCTCGATCGTGGCATCGACCTCGTCGCTACCGTGGGCGAGGCTGGGGAAGAGGGCCTCGTAGGCCCCGGGAGCGAGCGCCACGCCGGCCTCGAGCATCCCGTGGAAGAAGCGTTCGTACACGCCGTTCTCACAGACGGCCTTGGCCCCCTCGAAGTCGACCGGCGCCTGCGGGCCGAAGAAGAGGCCGAGCAGAGGGCCGACCCGCGGCACGGAGGCGACCACGCCGGCGTCGGCGAAGGCCTCGATCATCCCGGCCTGGAGCGTCGCCGCGGTGGCGGTCAGCTGGTCGTAGGCGGCCGGCGTGAGCTGCTCGAGTTGGGCCAGACCGGCCGCCATGGCGAGCGGGTTCCCCGACAGGGTCCCCGCCTGGTACACCGGCCCGAGCGGGGCCAGGTGCGACATGATCTCGCGTGAGGCGCCGAAGGCGCCCACGGGCAGTCCGCCGCCGATCACCTTGCCGAAGCACCAGATGTCGGGCTTGACCTCGAACCACTCGGCCGCCCCGCCGCGGCAGAGGCGGAACCCGGTGATCACTTCGTCGAACATCAACAAAGCACCCGTGTCGTCGCACGCGGCGCGCAGGCCGGCGAGGAAGCCGGGCTGGGGCTCGATGAGCCCCATGTTGGCCGCGACCGGTTCGACGATGACCGCCGCGACCGTGTCGTCGATCTCGGGGACGACGTTGTAGGGCGCGACGATCGTGTCGGCGACCGCCCCTTCGGTGACCCCTTCGGATCCCTTGAGTCCCTGTTGGGCGACTCCCGACCCTCCGGCGACGAGCAGCGAGTCGGAGTGGCCGTGGTAGTTGCCGGCGAACTTGAGGATGCGGTCTCGACCGGTCGCGCCGCGGGCGAGACGGATCGCCGTCATCGTCGCCTCGGTGCCGGACGACACCATGCGCACCATCTCCATGCCGTCGATGCGGCGACACATCTCCTCGGCCAACAGCACCTCCGCCTCGGTCGGCGCGCCATAGCTGGTGCCCTTGGCTGCCGCCGACTCGACCGCCGCGGTGACCGCGGGGTGGGCGTGGCCGAGGATGCCGGGGCCGTAGCTCATCACGTAGTCGATGTAGCGGTTGCCCTCGACGTCGTAGACGTGCGGCCCCTCGGCCCGAGCGACGAAGTAGGGGGTGCCACCGACCGAGCCGAAGGCCCTGACCGGGGAGTTGACCCCGCCGGGGATCACGGCGCGGGCGCGCTCGAACAGCGCGGCGTTCGTCGGCTCGGTCACTGCATCAGCTCCGACAGTCGGCGGGCGAAGTAGGTGAGGATCAGGTCGGCGCCCGCCCGCTTGATGGCGAGGGTGTGTTCGAAGGCCACGGCGTCGAGCTCGAGCCAACCCCGCTCGGCGGCTGCGTGGACCATCGCGTACTCGCCGCTGACGTGGTAGGCCGCAATCGGGATGTCGACCTCGGCCCGGGCCCGGGCGATGACGTCGAGGTAGGGCAGGGCGGGCTTGACCATGACCATGTCGGCACCCTCCGCGATGTCTTCGCGGATCTCCTCCATCGCCTCGCGGGCGTTGGCCACGTCCTGCTGGTAGCCCTTGCGGTCTCCGCCACCGGTGATGGTCACGTCGACCGCATCGCGGAACGGCCCGTAGAGGGCCGTGGCGTACTTGGCCGCGTAGGCGAGGATCGCGGTCTCGTCGAAGCCGGCGTCGTCGAGCGCTTCACGGATCGCGAACACCTGCCCGTCCATCATCCCCGACGGCGCAACGATGTCGGCGCCGGCCGTCGCCTGGGCGACGGCGATCTGCTCGTAGAGCTCGAGTGTCGCGTCGTTGTCGGGCTGGCCGCTGTGGTCGAGCACGCCACAGTGACCGTGGTCGGTGTATTCGTCGACGCACAGGTCGGCGATCAGCACCATGTCGTCGCCGTGGTCGTCGCGGAGATCCCCCAGTGCGACCTGCACGATGCCGTCGGGGTTCCACGCCTCGGATCCCTCGGCGTCCTTGTGTTCGGGCACGCCGAACAGCACCACCGCGGGCACCCCGAGATCCTTTAGCTGGCGTACCTCCTGGCGCAACGACGCCCGGGAGTGCTGGAACTGGCCGGGAAGCGACTCGATGGGTTGGGGTTCGTCGATCCCTTCGCGCACGAAGAGCGGGGCGATGAAGTCGTCGGGGTGGAGTCGGGTCTCGCTCACCATGCGCCGCAACGTGGGCGTACGGCGGAGGCGACGCAGACGACGCTGGGGAAAGGTCACGCCGTGAGGCTACCGAGGTGTGCGGTGCCGACCCGCCTCGTGGCGGGCCCGCACCTGGCGGTCGGCGGCGCGCGCGAAGTCGGGATGGACGTTGCGGAGCTCGACCCAACGACCCGTGCCGTCGAGCACGACCGACACGCGGCGACGGTTGGCGAGCGTGGAACTGACCGTCAACGCCACCAGGCCACCGAGCATCGCCACCACGAGGAGGACCACGCCGAATGACTCGTGACGAACCGGCAGCCAGTCGACATAGGCCGAGGGCGCGGCGAGCACGGCGACACCGGTGACGAAGGCGAGCACCGGAACGGCCGCGACCCAGTTGCCCCAGCCGATGATGCGGTTCTGGTCCTCGAGCGCGGCGCGGGTCATGGGCACCGACCCGCCGACCCGACCCGGGCGCCGACCGAAGACCCACATGACGGCGATGGCGACGATGCCGAGGGGTCCGAGCAACAGCAACAGCAACCACCAGGCCTGGAAGGACGACTCGTCGCTCTCGACGCCCACCAGCCCGTCGGCCGGGGCCCCGGTGCGGGCACAGACCATCGGCAGGTCGCCCACCACGAAATCATCGACGGGGACCCGGGCGAGACAGCCCTGCGCTCGCCGGGACGACGGCGACACCGCGGCCAACAGCGCGAGGAAGCCGACCACGAGGACGCCGAAGATCAGGACGGACATCTGCTCAGACTAGGCCGAAGCGGCCGAACGGGAAATCGAGGAGCGAGTCGAGCAGCAGGTCGGCGTCGTGCGGTGGATCGAGCACGGTGATGCGGTTGGGCACGACGAGGCAGGTCATGCCGGCGGCCTTGGCCGCCGCGCACCCGTGCCGTGAGTCCTCGATCGCAACCGCATCGCCCGGATCGACACCGAGTTCGGCTGCCGCCGAGAGGTAGAGGTCCGGGGCCGGCTTGCCCCGGTCGACGTGGTCGCGGGTCCGGATGGTGACGAAGTGGTGGATCAGCTCGAGCCGTTGGAGGTGCGGCTCGACCCACGCGGACGTGGAACTCGACGCGACCGCGAGCGGGATTCCGGCGTCGGCCGCCGCAGAGATGACCTCGACGACGCCGGGGAACAGCCCCATCTCCTCGGCCCAGGTCGCCCGCCGGCGGGCGGCCGACCGGATGATCTCCGGATCGGGCGGCTCGCCCAGCGCCTCTTCGAGCAGTTCGGGCAGCGACTTGTTGTCGGCGAGTCCGATCCCCTTGACCCACTCCTCGAGTGCGTAGTCGAGGCCGTGGGCGCGGAAGGCATCCCTGACGAGCTCGAAGATGGGCCACTCGGTGTCGGCGATCGTGCCGTCGAAGTCGAAGACGATGGCCGCCGGCCTCTCGCTCACAGGGCGAGATGTTCGTCGTCGCGCAGCTTGGTGGCCATCGTGAACGCGGCCCCCCGCAGGGTGCGCAGGCGGTCGTTCACCGGGCGCACACGATCGTCGGCGATCGCGTGGCCGTTGGCCGGGTGGATCGTCAGGTCCCGCAGGCTGCCCATACCGCCGAACGCAGCCAACAGGTGACCCAGGGCGTCGGGGTGACCTTCGGCGATGAGTCGTCGATCGCGCTCGATCCAGTCGGCCCAACGATCCTCGTCCCAGGCCCGCAGGAGCGATCCGAGTTCGTCGAGCACCCGGAGGAGATCGTCTCGTTCGGGGGTGGCATTGCGGCGGGCCATCACCCAAGAGTGGCGCACCGGAGGCCGTCGCGGGGGTCAGACGGTGAAGTCGAGTACGAACCAGTGGTCGGCGTGGGGTTCCTCGTTGAAGGGCTCGACCTCCACGAAACCCTCGCTGCGATAGAGCGAGATGGCTTCGGTCAGCGCCCGGTTGGTCTCGAGCCGCACGCCGGAACGCCCCATGGCCCTGGCCTCGGCCACCAGGCGGCGCAGCAGTCGGCGACCGACACCACGCCCCCGGACCTCGTCGCTCACCCACATCCGCTTGATGTCGATGACTGCGGGATCGACCGCCTTCAGAGCACCACAGGCGACCGGCCGCCCGGCCAATCGGCCCGCCACGAACAACCCGTCGGGCGGACTGATCTCGTGCGGGTCCGACGTGAAGATCGCCGCCCGGTCGAGGCCGGTCTCGAACCGTCGATCGATTTCGGCGTAGTACTGCTCGATCAGCCAGCGGGCATCGTCGCTGTCGGCCGGCTCGGGCCGCAGGAGGACCATCGTCGGCACCGCCGCCACGATGGCCTCCACGAGGCCGGGGATCGTGTGGGGATCGGCTTCGACGTCGACCGACAGGTCGAGGGCCCGCGCCGCTTCGGCGGTGGCCGGCCCGATGCAGGCCAGCACGGGCGGCAGGTTCTCACGCCCCACTCCCTCCACGAGGTGGCGGACCGTCGAGGCCGATGTGAAGGCGGCGACGTCGGCATGGCGACAGGTCGTGCGGTCGGCGGTCGGCACCGGCACGCCGACCGTGCGGTAGGCCGCGACGTCGTGCACGGTCCATCCGCGGGATCGCAGCCCTTCGGGAAGCACGGCCCGAGCGGTCTCGGCCCGGGCGAGCACCATGGTGCCGCCGTCCGGTCCGGGGTCGGGAAGCGCATCGAGGAGCCCCTCCGCGATCGAGCTGCCCGGCACGAGGTCGACGCGCAGCCCGGCGGCGAGGGCCCGGGCCCTCGTGCCGGGACCGATCGCCGCGACCGACACGCCGTCGGGCAGTGGTCGATCACGGAGCGCGGCGGCCACCCGCGTTGCGCCGTTGGGGCTGCTGACCACCAGCCAGTCGCCGGCGTCGAGCGAGGCCAACGCCGCCCGGAGGGCCGCACCGTCGTCAGCCGGATCGGTGATCTCGATGACCGGGACGGGGACCGCGGTGGCCCCTTCGGCCTCGAGCGCCGACACGAGGGAGGCCGACTGTGCGCGCGGTCGAGTGACGACCACCCGGACACCGTGGAGCGGCGCGACGCTCACCGAGCGTCCACGAGCAGGTCGGCGCCACCCGCGTCGTCGAGCAGATGGCGGGCCGCGGCCCGCCCGAGCGCCTCGGGCTCGCGTCCCCGCCGGCGGTCGCGGATCAGGACCCGGCCGTCGAGCGAGGCCAACACGGCGACCAGTTCGATCTCGTCGCCCTCGAGCACGGCGTGAGCCCCGGCCGGAAGGTCGCAGTCGCCGCCGAGTTCGGAGAGGAAGGCCCGTTCGGCGTCGACGGCTCGACGGGTCGGCGCATGGTCGATCGCCCGCAACCGCTCGATGGTCGGGCCGTCGTCGACCCGGCACTCGATGGCCAGTGCGCCCTGAGCGACCTGGGGCAGCATCACCGACGGGTCGAGACGGTCGATCACGGGAGCCGAGAGCCCGAGCCGGTCGATCGCCGCAGCCGCGACCACGATCGCGTCGAAGTCGGCGGCCTTCTCCATCCGCGTGGGCACATTGCCCCGCAGCTCGGAGAACCGCAGGTCGGGTCGCAGCCAGGCCATCTGCGCCCGGCGCCGAACCGACCCCGTGGCCACGTGGGCCCCCGGCGCGAGATCGTCCCAGCGGCAGCCAACGAGCGCATCGCGGGGGTCGGCCCGTTCGGGGACGGCGATCAGCACCAGGCCGTCGGGTGTTTCCGCCGGGAGATCCTTGCCGGAGTGCACGGCGAGATCGGCGCGGCCGTCGAGCACCGCCGCCTGGACCTCTTTGACGAAGACGCCCTTGCCGCCGATCGCGTGCAGGGGGGTGGACTTGTCGCGGTCGCCGAGCGTCGACACGATCACCTCGTCGACCCCGCCGCCGCCCGACGCGTCGAGCAGGGCGCCCACGTGGGCCGTCTGCCAACGGGCGAGAGCGCTGCCCCGGGTGGCCGCCCGCAAGGTCATCGTCGGCGGCTCAGAGATCGAACAGGTCGCGCAACGACTCGGCCAGGCGATCGCCGCGGGCTCGCCCGGCGGCGTCCTTGAGCCGAACGGTCGGCTGGTGGAGCAGCTTGTTGACGATGCCCTTCGTGAGGGCCTCGACCGCCTCGCGTTCGGCCGGCTCCAGGCCGGCGAGCTTCTTGGCATGACGCTCGAGCTCGGTCGTGCGGATGAACTCGGCGGTGGCGCGGAGGTCGCCGATCAGCGGAGCGACCTCACGGGCCGACACCATCGCGTGATAGCGGTCGACCTCGGCGTCGACGATCGCCCGCACGCTCTCGACCTCGTTGTTGCGTCCTTCCAGACCCGTGTCGATGAACGCACCGATGTCGTCCATGTCGAGCAGGGTCACCCCGGGCAGCGCCCGGGCCGCGGGGTCGACGTCGCGGGGGACGGCGACGTCGACGATCACGAGATCGCGGCCGTCGCGCTGGGCGGCGAGGCCGGTGACGTCGGAGGCTTCGAGGATGAGGTCCTGCGCACCCGTGGTCGTGACCAACACGTCGACCCGAGCGAGGGCGGTCGCCAACTGGTCGAGGGGCACGGCGACACCGGCGCAGGCCGAGGCGAGCGCCACGGCCCGCTCCCAGGTGCGGTTGGCGACGAGGACCTCTGCGGCGCCGGCCTTGGCCAACGACTTGACCGTTCCCTCGGCCATCTCACCCGCGCCGATCACCAGGACGGTGCGACCGCGGATGCCGCCGATGCGGTCACCGGCGAGCGCCACTGCGGCCTGCGAGACCGAGGCGATCCCGCGGGCGATCGAGGTCTCGGTGCGGGCCCGCTTGCCGGTCTCGACCGCATGGCGGAACAGCCCGCCCAGGGCGGAGCCGACCGTGCCCTCGACGCGCGCCGTCTCCCAGGCGTCGCGGACCTGCCCGAGGATCTCGTGTTCGCCGACCACGGCCGAATCGAGACCGGCGGCGACGGAGAAGAGGTGGCGGACGGCCTCGGTGTCGTGATGGGCGTAGAGGTGGTCGGCGACGTCTTCGGGGGCCAGCCCGGCCTGCCGGGCGAGGAACTCGCGGACGTCCTGGTAGCCACCGTGGAACCGCTCGGCGAAGGCGTAGACCTCGATTCGGTTGCAGGTCGACACCACGACGACTTCGGAGAGGTTCTCGGCCTCACCCAGTCCGGAGAGCGCCTTGGGGAGGCCACCGGGCGCGATCGTCATCCGCTCGAGCTTGGCGAGCGGGGTCGACCGGTGGTTGCAGCCAATGGCGACGATCGACACGGAGGGCCTTACGGGCAGCGGATGTGGTGGGAAACGTGCGGCCGGCGACGAGCACGCGTCGGCAACACTCCAGCGTGACGGAAAAGGCGGTGCTTTGCCAACCTCTGGGCCGTCGCGGCGACCTTCGTCACAGGTCCCGCTGAAGATGGAATCCCAGGATCTGCAGCTCCGTCGACAGATCCACCATCCGGACCTCGACCGTGTCGGGCACGCTGACCACCCGCGGACTGAAATCGAGAATCGACCGCACCCCCGCGGCCACCAGCAGATCGGCCGTCTCCTGCGCGGCCTCGGCCGGTGTCGCGATCACCCCGATGGCGACCTCGAGATCGTGGACGAGGGCCGCGAGCTCGTCGGGAGAATGCACCCGAAGCCCGTCGATGGTGGTGCCGACGATCTCGGGATCGACGTCGATCGCGGCCACCACCGGGAACCCCCGCTCGGTGAACCCCGTGTGCTTGGCCAGGGCCCTGCCCAGGTTGCCGAGCCCGCACACGACGACCGGCCAGGTGTTGGCCACGCCCAGCGCCCGGCTCACCTCGAAGGTGAGGTGACGCACGTCGTAGCCGACCCCGCGGGTGCCGTGGGTCCCGAGGTAGCTGAGGTCCTTGCGCACCTTGGCCGCGTTCACCCCGGCCCGTTCCGCCAGGACGTCGGAACTCGTCGTGGGCTCTCCCGCCGCAGCCAGTTCGGTCAGGCTGCGCAGGTACAACGGAAGCCGGGCGACCGTCGCCTCGGGGATGTGTCCTGTAGCCACACGCTTACGGTACGGAATTCGTGAACGCTTTCACAAGCGCACGAGTCAGCGAAGTTCGCGGCGCAGGACCTTTCCACCGAGACCACGGGGGATCTCGTCGACCACGTCGACCTTCGTGGGGCACTTGTAGCGGGCGAGTTCGGTCGCACACCATTCGATGAGTTCGTCCTCCTCGACGGCGCGGTCGGGCTTCGCGACCACGAACGCCTTGACGGCCTCGCCGCTGTGGGGGTGCGGAACCCCGACCACACCGGCCTCGGCCACGGCCGGATGGGTCTCGAGCACCCGCTCGACTTCGGCGGGGAAGACGTTGAACCCGCTGACGATGATCAGATCCTTCGCCCGGTCGACGAGATAGAGGATGCCGTCGTCGTCGACCACGGCCATGTCGCCCGTGTGCAACCAGCCGTCGGCGTCGAGCACCCTCGCGGTCGCCTCGGGATCGTCGAAGTACCCGGGAAACACGTTGGGCCCCCGCACGAGCACTTCACCCGTGTCGCCGATGTAGACGTCGTCGCCCTCGGCGTCGACCAAGCGGACCTCGACGCCCGGAATGGGTCGACCGATGGAGCCGACCGGGTCGTCGCCCGACGCGACGGTGACGGACGGACTCGCCTCGGTCAGGCCGTAGCCCTCGTGGATCCGAAAACCCAGCCGGTCGCGGGCGTCGTGGACCACGCGGTCGGGAATCGACGCGGCGCCCGAGACGGCCAGGCGGAGCGAGGCGAACGCCTCCGGCCGGGCGTCGTCGACATGGGTGAGCGCCGACCACATGGTGGGCGGACCGGCCAGCACCGTCACCCGTTCGTGTTCGATCGTGTCGATCATCGACATCGGGTCGAACCGCTCGACGAGGACGAGCGTGCTCCCCACCCACATCGCCAGATTGAGGATCGAGTTCAGCCCGAGCACGTGGAACAGGGGCACGACACAGATCGAGACGTCGTCGGGGCGGGTCACCTGGTCGGGACGACTCAGCATCTGGCGGAGGTTGGCCGCGAAGTTGCCGTGGGTCAGCATGGCGGCCTTCGGGCTGCCGGCGGTGCCGCTCGTGAAGAGCAGGGCGCAGAGGTCGTCGTCGGCCCGATCGACGATCGGGGCACCGTTGTCGAGCTGCATGGCCTCGTCCAGATCCACGGTGCCGCCGAGGTCGGCGCCGGTCGGTGCGAAGATGTGCTCGAGGGTGGGCACCGCCGAACGGTCGAGATCCCGCAGCGTCGCGATGCCCGCCGGACCGGCGATGACGGCGCGGACGCCCACGGCCGAGAACTCGCGTTCGACCTCCGGCGCCGGCGCCTGCGGGTTGACCGGCACGGCCACGAAGCCGGCGCCGATGACGGCGTACCAGGCCCGCACGAAGCGGGGGTTGGTGCCACACATGATCGCGACCCGATCGCCTTCGTCGAGGCCCAGCCGTCCGAGCACGCCGCGCACCGCATCGATCTCGTCACGGAGTCGCCCGTAGCTGATGCGGTCGCCGCCGGCGACGATCGCGGTCCGGTCGCCGGGGTGGTCTTCGAGGAGTGTCGCCAGGTTCACGGCCGCATGATGCCACGCGCCTGCTGCCGGACGACAAGGAGGCTCAAGGATCCCGGCGGTCGGCCGAAGGGAAGGTGTCATGAACCGCGCCCCGGATACCCGACGTCTCCGCACCCGGAACCGGCTGGTGTTCGTGGTCGTCGCCACCCTGGCGGTGGTCGGTTCACTGCTCTGGCACGAGCCGGCGGCCGTCTCGGCCTCGGCGGACGACGAGGCCGCCTTCGTCGCTGCGCTCAACCAGGTGCGGGCGGAACACGGGCTGGCGCCCTTCGTCGTGAACCGGGAGCTCTCCGACCTGGCCCGCGCCCATGCGCAGGTGATGGCCGACGCCGGCGAGATCTTCCATGCCAGCCCGATCAGCGCCGGGTTCACCGGATCGTGGAAGAAGCTCGGCGAGAACGTCGGTGTCGGCGCCAACGTTCAGGTGTTGGTCGATGCCTTCGTCGCCAGTTCGGGCCACTTCGCGAACATCATCGACCCGTCGTTCGTCGAGATCGGGGTGGGCGTCGTGTGGAAGGACTCCGCCCTCTACACCACCCACCGCTTCCTCCAACCCCAGGCTGCGGTCCACCACGACCGCACCCCCGACCACCACCACCCCGCCCACCACGACCGCACCGCCGGTCACCACCACGACCGTTGCACCGCTCCCCGCTCCGGCGATCACTCCGGAACGGATGATCGCCCTGCTCGAGATGCTCGACCAGGTCGGAACCTGAACTCGATGACATCCACCGACGCCCCCTCGATCATCACCCGCGCCCTCTCCCGCTCGTTCGACGATCGCGTCGCGGTCGACGGCCTCGATCTGGAAGTCCGACGCGGCGAGGTCCTCGCCCTGCTGGGCCCGAACGGGGCGGGCAAGACCACGACCGTGAGAATGCTCAACGGTGTGCTCACCCCCGACCGCGGAGAGGTGCGGGTTCTCGGGCTCGACCCTACGGTCAACGGTGACGAGGTGCGCCGACGCACCGGCGTACTCACCGAGAACGCCGGGCTCGACGACCGGCTGACGGCACGCGAGAACCTCGAATACACCGCTCGGATGCGCGGCTACTCGATCGCCGACGCCCACGCTCGCGTCGCCGACCAGCTCGATCGCTTCTCCATGCGCGACATGGCCGACCTCCGCACGGCGGGGTTCTCGACCGGCCAGCGCAAGCGCCTGGCGCTCGCCCGCGCCCTGCTCCACGACCCCGAGATCCTCTTCCTCGACGAACCCACGTCGGGTCTCGATCCGGCTGCGACCCGCGAGGTCACCGACCTGATCGGCACCCTCGCCCGCGAGCACGGCCGCACGGTGCTCCTCGCCACCCACTTCCTCGGTGAGGCCGGCCGGGTCGCCGACCGAATGGCGGTCCTCGACCGCGGACGACTCCGGGCCCTCGGGCGACCGGACGACCTCGCCGCCGAACTCTGGGACGGTGTGCCCGCCGACCTCGACTTCGGCGGCCCCGTGAGCCAGGCCGTGCTCGATCTCGTCGACAGTGTCGACGGCGTGTTGCGCACCGAGGCCCGGGCAACGGGAGCCACGATCGCCATCCGCGACCGGGCCACGATGGCCCGGGTCCTCGCCACCCTCGCCGGTCGCCGGATCGACGTCTTCGGGGCGACGATCCGTCAGGCCTCGATGGAGGACGTCTACTTCGCGCTGGAGTCGAGCTTCGCCACGGAGCCCCGATGACCACGACCTCACCCGCCACCACCCCACCCGCCTCCACCCCACCCGCCTCGGCCACTCCCCGCCTCGGTCCCGACGTCCACGCGATCCGAGCCATCGTCGCCCGGGATCTCCGCGCCGTACGCCGCAGCAAGGCGGTCGTGATCCCGATGCTCACCGTGCCGGTGATCCTGATGGTCGTGCTGCCGCTGGTGGTCGGCTACGCGGCGCGGCGAGCGAGCCGAACCGGTGCCCGCATCGAGTTCCTCGACTCCCTGCCCTCGCAGTTGGCCGATCCCATCTCGAGCCTCCCTCCCGAGGAGCAGCTGCTGACCCTCGTGCTCGGCTTTCTCCTTGCCCCCCTCTTCCTCATCGTCCCGCTCATGGTGTCGGCGGTGTTGGCCGCCGACGCGTTCGCCGGGGAGAAGGAGCGTCGAACGATGGAGACGCTCCTGCATCTCCCGATCGCCGACCGCGACCTGTTCATCGCCAAGTTCCTGACCGGCTTCCTGCCTGCGGTGGCCGTCTCCTGGATCGGCTTCGCCTGCTTCACCGTGGTCGCCAACGCCGTGTCCTACGGCATCGTCGACGGGCTCGTGGTGCCCAACGCGCTCTGGTTGATCGTCATCTTCTGGGTGGCCCCGGCCATCGCCACGCTCGGTCTCGGGATCATGGTGCGGGTCTCGGCCCGGTGCAGCACCACCCAGGAAGCGAACCAGCTCGGCGGTGCGGTGATCCTTCCGCTGGTCTTCCTCGCGGTCGGCCAGTCGACGGGCCTCCTGCTCGTCGATGCCCCGCTGGCCCTCGCCATCGGCGGCGTCATCTGGTTGGTCGCCCTCACGCTCGTGGTGCGCGGCGCGGCACGGTTCACCCGGGACCGGGTGGCCGGAACCGGCTGAGGACTCCCGCGCTCAGCGGGCGAGCAGGAAGAACTGCAACGCGCCCGCCGCCAGGATGGCCATCAACAGGAGGGCGATCACGAGCGTGGTGCCCGACCGCATCAGGGTCGCCGCCCCAGCTCGACCGGGGTGACGACCCCCTGATTGGTGCCCTCGGCGAGGGTCGAGATCCGCACCTCGTCACCCTCGCCCAAGCCGAACTCGGCGGCGGCCGAGGTGCGAGCGGCGGCCACCGAGAGCAACCCACTCGAGTCGACGACGAGGCCGACCCGCCCGGTCGGGATGTCGTCGTAGGCATCGGCACGAACGCCGACCCGGTCGTCGCCCCCGATCGTGACGCCGAGCAGCTCGCCGAAGGCGGCGAGTTCGAGCGGATCGACGTTGAGCTGGCAGTTGCCGAACCGGTCGACCCAGAGCACTTCACACACGAGGGTCTCGCCCTCGACCTGACTGACCGGGAGGATGCCGGGCATGAGTCCGGCCGGGTCGATCTCGGGGCCGAGGTCGGTCAGGGGCACGCCGTTGCAGAGATGGGCGGCCGCCGGGGCGAACACGTCACGGCCGTCGAACGTCGACCCGCCGGCTGCATCGAGGCGATGGTCGGCTGAGGTGAGCTCGACCGCCCGGGTCGCTCCACCGACCAACCCGACGGCCGGGGCGAGCAGCCCGTTGTCGGGACCGACCAGGTACGAGGCGCCGTCGCCGACCTCGATCGCGATCGGACGACGCGCCGTGCCGACGCCGGGGTCGACCACCGCGACGACGACTCCCGGGCACAGATAGTTCGCGGCGCGGGCCAGCGCGAGACCACCGGCCCGCGTGTCGTGGGGGGCGATGCCGTGGGTGACGTCGATGACGGCGGCATGGGGGGCGATCGAACGGATCACCGAGTGCACGACCCCCACGAATTCGTCGCCGTGTCCGAAGTCGGACAGGAACGAGACGGTGTCGAAACGCGGGTTCACGCTCGCGACGCTACCGGTGCGGTCGGGCCGGTGGTCACTCGGCGCCCAGCTCGCGGGAGCGCTCGGCGGCGGCATGGACGACGTCGGCCACCAGACCGAGGAAGTCGGCATCGTCGAACACGGCGAGACCGGCGGCGGTGGTGCCACCCTTCGAGGTCACGTTGGTGCGCAGCACCGCCGGGTCCTCGCCCGACGTCGACAGCAGCGTGGCCGCGCCGAGCAGGGTCTGGCGGGCGAGTGCATCGGCCGTCGCCGGGTCGAGGCCTTCGGCGACGCCGGCCGCTATGAGACCCTCGGCCATCCGGAAGAGATACGCGGGGCCCGACCCGGAGAGTCCGGTGACGGCGTCGAGGTCGGCCTCGTCGACCGTGACCACGAGCCCGACGGCCGACAGGATCCCGGCCGCCCACTCGAGATCATCGGCGTCGGCGTGGGCGCCGGCCGCGATGCCGGCGGCGCCCTGACCGACCAGAGCCGGGGTGTTCGGCATGCACCGCACCACGGCGGTGCCCTCACCCATCGCCGCTTCGATGGCGGCGGTGCGGACGCCGGCCGCGATCGACAGCACCCGGCGCACACCGGCGGTCGTGAGGCCCGTGAGGACCAGGGGCACCACGTCGGGTTTGACGGCCACGAGGGCATCGGTGCCGGGGACGGGTTCGGTGCCGGCGGAGAGCCCCGGGTACCGCTCGGTCAACTCCTGCCGGCGAGCGGCGACCGGTTCGACGACGTGCAGGTCATCGGGCTGCGCCCAACCCTGCTCGATCATTCCGCCGAGGAGCGCCTCGGCCATCTTGCCGCCGCCGATCATCTGGAGCTTGGTCACGGCCGGACACCGTATGCGAAACCCGGTGGAGGCAGGACCCGCGCACTTCCCCGAGCGCTTCGCACCTCCACCGGGTCAAGGACGAATATACATGGGATGATATGAAAGTCAATCCTTGAAGCGGGAGGCGAAGCCGAGGCGCATCGCCGGCCGGAAGACCAGTTCGACGGCCGCCCACATCGACCCGAGGATGCGGTCGAGCTCGGCATCGGTGACGGCCGCCACCGGCAGCGATCCCCGCAGGAAGACCGCGTCCTCGTCGCCCAGCTCGAGGTGGAGCCCCGTCAGCTTGTGGTTGCGGCGCAGGAGATGCTCGAACAACTCGGCCCGGTTCTCCTCCGGCGCCGGCATCAGGAAGGTCTCGAAGCCGAGAGTGCGTTGACCCAGCGTCCACCAGGCGGTCCACACGTCCTTCTCCTCGCCGAGGAATCGGATGTACCAGCGGATCACGTCGCCTTCGGCCCGCTCGACGGCATCGATGGCGGGATTGTCGGCCATCTCGGCCGCGAGCCATTCGTCGATCCGCCGCTCCAGGGCGGCGAGTTCGGCGGGCGTGGCCGGCGGTGACTGCACGATGTCAGGCGAGACAGTCGACGGGTTCGCGCAGGGCGAGGTCGGCGTAGACCCGGCGGAGGCGGGCCGCCATGGTGGTCCACGTGTAGCTGACGGCGGCCTCGGCCGCCTGTCGCGAGAGTTCGTCGGCCAGCAACGGCGAGTCGAGAATGCGTCGGGTGGCGGCCGCGAAGTCGCGGGGGTCACGGCCGCTGATCCGGAATCCGGTACGCCCCTCTTCGACCAGGGTGCGGAGCCCGCCGACGTCGGAGGCGACGACCGGCGTGCCGCAGGCCGCCGCTTCGAGGGCGACGAGGCCGAACGACTCGCTCCGGGAGGGCACGAGGCACACGTCGGCGGCGCGGTAGTAGGTGGACAGCACGTGGTGCGGCTGGGGCGGCACCATCGACACGCGGTCGACGAGGCCGCGATCGGCGATGAGCTTCTCGATCTTGCGGACCTCGTCGTCGCCCTCGATCCCGCTCGACCCGCCGACGATCAGGAGGCGCGCATCGTCGATGTCGAGCGCGGCGAGCGCCTCGACCGCGACGTCGACCCCCTTCAGCGGCTGGATGCGGCCGACGAAGAGCAGGAGAGGCGACGCATCGAGCCCCAACGCCGCTCGGGCACCGTCGCGAGCGCCGGGCGAGAAGAAGGCGTGGTCGACCCCGGGCGGCACGACCTCGACCCGGTCGGCATCGGCCCCGTAGTGGGTGACGAGTTCGTGGAGCTCGGTGACCGAGTTGGCGGTGATCACGTCGGCGCAGCGGATCACCTCGGCCTCGGCATCGATGCGACGCTGCGGCTCGTCGTCGCCCGTCTCGGCCTTGACCCGGGCCAGCGTGTGGAACGTTGTGACCAGCGGCAGATCGAGCTGGTGCTTCAACCGGTGGCCCGCCACACCCGAGAGCCAGTAGTTGGCGTGGATGACGTCGACGGGACGCTCGACGAGATCACGCCCGACGGCCTCGGTGAACTCATCGACGATGTCGGGCAATGCCTCCTTGGCGAGCCCGACGGGACCGGCGTCGACGTGGACGACCCGGAACCCGGGCTCGACCTCGACCACGTCGGGGAGATCGTCGTCCCAACGACGCACGTAGACGGTCGCATCGGTGCCGCCCTGAGCCAACGACGACACGAGCTCGCGGATGTAGACGTTCATCCCTCCCGCGTCGCCGTGCCCGGGCTGGACCAGGGGCGACGTGTGCAAGGACAGAACGGCGACGCGGCTCACGACCTGTCCCAACGCACGGGGCCGACCAGACATTCCGTGACCCTGCGGGCGGGCGACCGGCCGGCGAGCGCAGGGTCGCCGATCACGAGGGGGAGGTGGACGCTTCTCCGCCGGCGATCCGACGGGCGAGCTCGTCGTTGAGCGAGTCGATGGTGTCGTGGAGCGAGCGGCGACTCGTCGACAGTCGCTCCTCGAAATCGCGCAGGGCGATGACGGCCGCGGACAGCTCGTCGTCACCCAGATCGGCCACCTCGGTCATGATGGACGGCCCGACCACGTCGTCGAGCACCGCGGTGAGCGGATCCACCACGGCTTCGGGCGGATCGAGCTCCTGGTCGACACGCCCCGATCCCGGCGCCCGGACCCCATCGCTCAACAGCTCGGGCAGGCGGGCCACCAGGTCGGCCAGGTCGCCGCCGCCGCCCTCGGTGCGGCGCTTGGTCTCGGCCACGATCACGTCGAGGCGTCCCTGCGCCAGCCGGCGCACATAGGAGACCCCGTTCTCGAGGTCGGTGCACTCCGAACGCATCCTGCGGAGATCATCGGTTGCGGACTCGGCGAGCCCGGCCAGGTAGCCGGCCTCCAGCACTCGTTGGAGATCTGGGATCATCGGGATGGGTCGACCTTGCTTCTCGTCGCGCGTCTCGTCGCGGCTTCTCGGTGGTGTCCGGCGGACGCGGCAGCCTACCTGCCGCGGACCGCCGCGCCGGATCCGCCCGAGACCGGAGGCAACACGGCGACCTCGTCGCGGTCGCCGACCGGGTGGTCGCGCCCGACGGCCTCGCCGTTGCACCACACCGCGGCCGTCTCGAGAATGCCCGCGAAATCGGATCCGTAGCGAGCCACCGCGGCGTCGAGCACCTCGCCCACGGTGGCACCGGGAACGGTGTCGTGCTTCGTGCCGGCGGCCTCGCGGGCCGAGGCGAACAAGCGGAGCTGGGCCATGGACGACCACCGTAGCGGGAGGCCCTCGCGCGCCCCATCGCCATCCCCGCCACTGTCAGTGTGCGCCGGTACGGTCGGCGCTGATCATGTTGAACGTGCTTGTCGCCCGTCACGGGCAGTCGGAGTGGAACGCCGTGGGGCGCTGGCAGGGCCAGGCCGACCCGCCGTTGTCCGACCTCGGCCGCGCCCAGGCGGCCGGTGCGGCGATGCAGCTCGGCGCGTTCGATGCCATCGTCGCAAGCGACCTCGACCGTGCCCTCACCACCGCGATGATCATCGCCGAGCACCTCGGCATCGGCCCGGTCCTCGTCGAACCCTCCTTCCGCGAACGCCACGCCGGCGAGTACCAGGGGCTCACCCGCGAGGAGATCGAAGCTCGCTTCCCCGGCAACCTCGATGCCGGGATCTGGCCGCCGGGTTGGGAGCCCGACCGCGAGGTCCACATCCGAGTGACCGAAGGTCTGGAGCGGGTCCGCGACGAGATCGGGTCGGGCGATGTGCTGATCATCTCCCACGGCGGCGTGATCTACAGCCTCGAAGGGCACCACGGTGTCCCCCACGAACGCATCGCCAATCTCGGGGCCCGCTGGTTCCACCACGACGAGCGCGGCTGGCGGCTGGGCGAACGGGTGCAGCTCTCCCCCGACGAGGTCACCATCGAGAACCAGGACATCTTCTGATGGGTCCCCGCCGATGATGTCGTCGCGCTATCCCGTCGAGGTGATCCGCTCCGAGCGGCGGGTGAAGACCGTCTCGGCCCGCATCGTCGACGGTGTGATCCGGGTCCGGATCCCGGCCTGGATGTCGGAGAGCGACGAGCGGAAGTTCGTCACCGACGTCGTCGAGCGGATCGAACAGGAACGCCGTTCCCACGCAATCGATCTCGAGGCGCGGGCGGCAGCCCTCGCCGACGAGTTCGATCTACCGAAGCCCGAGTCGATCCGCTGGTCGAAGACCCAACGTCAACGCTGGGGGTCGTGTTCGGTCCACAGCGGCCACATCCGGGTCTCCGACCGCCTGGTCGACGTGCCGCCCTGGGTGCTCGACCACGTGATCGTGCACGAGCTCGCCCACCTCCGCGTCGCCGACCACTCCCCCGCCTTCCAGGCGCTGGTCAACCGCAACCCGCTCGCGGAGCGGGCCACCGGCTATCTCCTGGCGGTGAGCGACCGCCTCGACCGACTCGAGCCCGCGCCGTCCGCCGGAGCCGAGGAGATCGTCGATCACTTCGACGGTCTCGACGCAGCCGGCTGAGCGGCCTTCGCCGCCAACCAGGCCGCTTCCTCGTGGCCCAGCGGTGTGCTCGGTGGCGCATCGGTCCAGACCCAGAGTTCCTCGGAGATCGCCCGCCAGTTCGCGGTCGCCCCGAGCTGACCGAGGATCGAGAAGAGACCGAGGTTGATGCGTTGGATGAGGGCGAACGTGGGCGGGACGTTGGTGTGCTTCAGGATGTCGTGCGTCTTCGCGTCGAAGGTCCGGTAGAGCAGGTCGACCGTGTAGTCGGTGGTGACCATGACCGGCTCGTCGTCGAGGATGAGCTCGTAGTAGGCCGCGAACCAGTCGAAGATCTCCTGGTCCTCGAAGGGGGCGCCGGGTCGCAGGACCAGCTGATCCTCGGCCGCCGAACGGAAGCGGGCCGGGTCTCGATCGATCATCGCCCGGATCAGCACCGCGAACTGGTCGACCTCGTCCTCGGCGAAGTGCTTCACGAGTCCGAAGTCGAGAAACGCGACCCGGCCGTCGTCGGCCAGGAGATAGTTGCCGGGATGGGGGTCGCCGTTGAACAGGTACTGACGGTTGAGGCTGCGGAACACGAAGCGGTAGACGATCTCGGCGACCCGCTGACGCTCTTCCTCCGGTGCCTCGTAGACCTCCTCGAAGGGCCGACCCCGCACGAACTCGGTGGTGAGCACGTTGACGGTGGTCAGGTCGTCGTGGACGGCGGGCACCCACACGTGAGGGTGGCCTTCGTAGTAGTCGGCGAACACCTTCTGGTTCCTCGCCTCGTTCAGATAGTCGAGCTCCTCGTTGATCCGGTCGCGCAGCTCCCGGACCAGCTCGTCGGGGTTGAGTCCCGGATACACGAGGGCGAGCAACATCGCGAGCCGTTCGGTGTTGTCGAGGTCGGCGGCGATCGCCTCGGCGATCCCCGGGTACTGCACCTTGACCGCGACCTCGCGGCCGTCGACCGTGACCGCCCGATGCACCTGACCGATCGACGCGGCCGCGACGGGCGTCTCGTCGATCTCGAGGAACATCTCGTGGAGGGGACGGCCCAGTGATCGCTCGATCTCGGTGAGGGCGAGATCCGACGGCATGGGTGGCGCGTCGGACCGCAGGCTGGCGAGCGCCTGACGCATGGGCTCGGGCATGCCTTCGTCGAGATAGCTGGCCATCTGCCCGAGCTTCATGAGGGCGCCCTTCATCTCCCCGAGCGAACCCACGACGTCGTCGGCCTCGCGGCGCTCGAGTTCGGCCTGGAGCCGTCGCCGGGTCTCGTCGGACGCGAGCCTCGACCGGGCCTTGGTCACACCCCGATCGGCCGCCCGGCGGGCCACGAGCCGCCCCATCTCGACCCGCCGCTGCCCCCGGGTCAACGCCGCGATCGGCGAGTGGGCGACGCCGACGCGACCGCGACCGACCACGGCCACCACGACTGCGACGAGGCCGGCCAGGCCGAGGAGGCCGACGACCCGCTTCACGTCAGCTCGGCGCAGCGTCGGATGCAGGGTCGGCCGCAGCCTCGGCGTCGCCGAGTCCGGCGACCAGCGCTTCGGCGGTGTCGAGATCGTCGGCGTCGAGCGCATCGAGTGCGGCGGACACGTTGTCGAGATCGGTCTCGAATCCGTCGAGCACGGCATCGCCTTCCGACGGCGGCGGCGCGGCGGGCTCACCGACCGGTGCGGCTGACTCGGGAACGTCCGTCTCGTGCATCTCGCCGAGGCTAGCCGGGCCGTGCGCCCGCCCGAACGGCCGCGCGATTGGGCGCACACCCCGAGTTCGGGCACAGTGGCTCCATGGCTTCCTCTCCAGACGCCGAGCGTCACCCCCATGCCGGTCTCCCGTTCGACGACGACGACGCCGCGATCGCCGCGGCCCTCGAAGACGTCAGCATCCCGACCCTGCTGTGCACGATGGTCCACATCACCGGCGATCCGTCGTGGGTTCGCGGCGACCTGCGCCCCGCCGGCCTGTTCCTCAACGAGTACCAGGGGTTCATGGACGAGGAGGCGAAGGCCGAGGCGCGGCGTCGAGCCCTGCCCGAGATCATCCGCTTCCGCGACAACGGCTGTGTGCTGCCGGAGTCCCAACCCGATGCCGAACTCCTCCACGAGATGATGAACTTCATCGGCTGCGACGAGATCCCCGACGACGTCGTGCCGATGATGCTCGACGAGATGGGACTCGGCGACGTCGACGTGAACCGCGTCGACTGGGCCGACGACGTGGCACCCGAGGCGCGAGCCGACTTCCCCGTGGTCGTGATCGGGTGCGGCCAGTCGGGGCTCCTGGCCGGGATCCGCCTACAGGAAGCAGGCATCCCGTTCACCATCATCGAGAAGAACGGCGGACCGGGCGGTACGTGGTGGGAGAACAGCTATCCCGGAGCTCGGGTCGATGTGGGCAGCCACTTCTACTGCTACTCGTTCGAACCCTCCGACCACTGGACCGAGTACTTCTCCCAGCAACCCGAACTCCAGCGCTACTTCCAGAACGTGATGGAGGACCATGGCATCGACGCGAACTGCCGCTTCCACACCGAGGTGGTCGCCGCCACGCTCGACGAGGAGAGCGGCCGGTGGTCCGTCGTGGTCCGGGACGCAGACGGCAACGAGGACACGCTCGAAGCGCGAGCCCTCATCAGCGCCGTGGGCTCGCTAAACCGTGCCAAGATGCCCGACATCGAGGGCATCGACGACTTCGCCGGACCCTCGTTCCACTCGACACGATGGGACCACACCGTCGACTACGAGGGAAAGAAGTTCGCCCTGGTCGGAGCCGGGGCGAGCGGGTTCCAGATCGCGCCCACGATCGCCGACGACGTCGAACACCTCACGGTCTTCCAACGCACCGCCCAGTGGATGTTCCCCAACCCCAACTACCACGAGAAGGTCCCGGAAGGGCAGAAGTGGGCCATCCGTCATCTCCCGTTCTTCGGGCGTTGGTTCCGCTTCCTCCAGTTCTGGCCGGGCTCCGGCGGCGACCTCTCGGGTTCCCGCATCGATCCCGACTACGACGACAGCGACGGGCTCGCGGTGAGCGAGCGCAACGCCGCGACCCGCGGCTTCTTCGAGGGCTGGATCCGCGAACAACTCGCCGACGCCCCGGAGCTGCTCGACGACGTCATCCCCGACTATCCGGCCACCGGGAAGCGCACGTTGCAGGACAACGGCTCGTGGCTGCGATGCCTCACCCGCGACGACGTCGACCTGGTTCGCACCGGCATCGAGCGCATCGAGCCCGACGGCGTGCGCACCGTCGACGGCGTGCTCCACGAGGCCGACATCATCTGCTACGCCACCGGCTTCCATCACAACCGCTTCCTGTGGCCCATGGACATCCGCGGCCGAGGCGGCAAGACCCTGGTCGAGCACTGGGGTGAGGAACCGTCGGCCTACCTCGGTATCACCGTGCCCGAGTTCCCGAATCTGTTCTGCATGTACGGCCCGGGCACCAACCTCGCCCACGGCGGCAGCCTGATCTTCCACTCGGAGTGCCAGATCACCTACATCATGGGCTGCATCGAGCAACTCATACGCGGCGGGCACACGACGATGGAGCCCAAGCAGGAGGTGCACGACGAGTTCGAGGCCCGCCGGAACGCGGAGATCCACCAGATGGTGTGGTCGCACCCGTCGATCCAGCACACCCACTTCAAGAACGCCAACGGCCAGATCTTCACCCTGTCGCCGTGGCCGATCCACAACTATCAGCAGTGGACCAAGGCCCCGAATCCCGACGACTACGTGTTCACGTAGTCACGACACCGGCTGCTGGCGGCTCTGCGCGGAGCCAGCCGGGTAGAAGGTGGCCATGATCGCGGCCGAGATGGCGTAGCACACGACGATCCACGCGTAGCCGGCTCGGAACCCGGCGACGTCGAGATCGGCGGCGAGCGTCAGCACCACGGAGATGCCGATGGCGTAGCCGACCTGCTGGAGCGTGCGCGTCGTGGCGTTGGCGCTGGCGAACTGTCGCGGTTCGACCTCGGCCATCGCTGCGCTCTGGAGTCCGGCGATGGTGGCGCCGACACCGAGACCGAGCACGAGCATCGCCGGGATGAAGACCGTGAGGACCTGCTGTTCCTCCGACATCCTCGCCAACAACGACAGATACGAGGCACTCGCCGCCATCGCCCCGATCGAGATGACCCAGCGATGCCCGATCCGGTCGGCCAGGCCACCGAACGGTGCGGACGAGACCGCGCCGACCACGGGGCCGGCCGACATCGCAAAGCCGGTTTGGAGCACGCTCATGTCCCACAGGCTCTGGAGCATGAAGCTGTTGAGCAGGAAGCCTGCGGTGAAGGCGAGCGAGAAGACCCAGATCGACGCAGCGGCGACCGAGAACGAGCGGTGGCGAAACAGCGAGAGGTCGAGCAGGGGTGAGGCATGGCGGGCCGAGCGCCACACGACGACGGGCATGAGGGCCAACCCGACCAGGATCGGAGCGAGCACCCAACCGTCGGTCCAGCCGTGGGACTCCGAGCGGACGATGCCCGACATCACCAGGCCGACACCGACCACGCCGATCGGTACACCGATGAGGTCGAAGCCGGCGGCTGCATCGTCGTCGCGGCTTTCGGGCACGAGGCGGCGGGCGGCCCAGAGCACCGCAGCCCCCAACGGGATGTTGACCAGGAAGATCAGGCGCCACCCGGAGGCTTCGATCAGCAGCGCCCCAACGGTCGGGCCGAACGCGGCGCCCAGCGCTCCCATCGCGCCCCACACCCCGATCGCAACGCCGCGCTTCGACAGGGGGAATCGGGGCAGCACCATCGCCAGCGACGCCGGGGTCAACAGTGCCCCGCCGACAGCCTGGACGACCCGGGCGGCGATGAGGGCGTTGGCGTTGGGGGCGAGGCCACACAGCGCCGAGCCGAGGAGGAAGCCGACGACCCCGGTCATGAACATGCGTCGTCGGCCGCGGCGATCGGCGAGCCGACCGGACAGCAACAGGAGCGACGCCAGGGCGATGTTGTAGCCCGACACGACCCACGACAGCTCGGTGGTCGTGGCCTCGAAGTCGGTCGCGATCGAGGGCAGGGCGACGTTGACCACCGACACGTCGATCACCACCAGGAAGGCCGCCGACGTCGCCACCGCCAGGGCGAGCCACGCCTCGCGCGACACCTCGGTCGGAGCCGGGGGAACGGGTGGCGGGGTGCGGGACTCCATCGGCCCGAGGACCGTAGTCCGGGAATGCCTCCGTCCCCGACGTCGCGGGTCGTACTCTGGGGGCGACATGACTTCGACCGTCAACCCGACGCCGCTGCTCGATGGCCCACGACGCAGCCTGGCCCTGGCCCTGATCTCCCTCGTCCTCGCCCTGATGACGGTCGACGGCGTCGTCACCTGGACCGAGGCTCGCGATGCCGACGACATCGTCGAGCAGGTCGTCGCCGCGAACCCCGATCGCTACCCGACCGGGGTCGGGGCCAACTGCGGCATCTGCCAGCCCGACGACCGGGCGACGATCGCCGCGAACACCGACGGCGACCGTCTCGACCGCGACACCGTCACCGTCAAGACCTGGCTGGCGGTGATCGGCCTGATCGCCTCCGTGGCCCTGACCATCGCGTCCGGCCCCGGGTCGTCGCGCAACGTGCTGGCCGCCGCGATCGTGATCGCCGCGGCCGCGTTCTTCGTGCCGCTGGTCCTCCACGGCGACACGATCGACATCGTCACGACCGCCCACGGCGGCTAGCGCCACCGTGCTCGACGGACGCGTGGCGGTGGTCACCGGCGGTGGCCGCGGCATCGGCCGCGCCCTGGCCCACTCGATGGCATCGGCCGGGGCCGACGTGGTGATCAGCGCCCGCACGGCCACCGACCTCGACCGCGTCGTCGACGAGATCACGCAGTCGGGCGGCCGCGCGACGGCCGCCGTGGCCGATGCGACCGACCGGAGCGACGCGGTCCGGCCCGTCCAGGCCGCACTCGACACCTACGGCCGCGTCGACATCCTCGTCAACAACGTCGGCGGAACCGCACCGGGCGACCAGCATCCGTACGGCGACGACCTCGACGCCATCGAGGCGACGCTGACCCTCAACCTCACGTCGGCGTTCTGGATCACCCACGCCGCGCTCCCCCACATGCGGACGCAGGGCTACGGCCGCGTGATCTCCATCGGTTCGGGCGCGTCGCGACGGGCCGCCGCCTCGTGGGCCTACACCACCGCCAAACACGGGTTGGTCGGGTTCACGTCACAACTCGCCGCGATCACCGGGACCGACGGGATCACCGTCAACTGCCTCTGCCCGGGATGGACCAACACCTCGCTCGTGGATTTCGAGCGACTGGCCCGGAGCCGCGACGTCACGCCGCGCGAGGCGAGGGCCGCGGCCGAAGCCGAGTCGGCCCAGGGCCGCATCCTGGAGCCCGAGGAACTCGGCCCGCTCGCGGTGCTGCTCGCGTCACCGGCGGGCGGTGCGATCACGGGCCAGACCATCGGCGTCGACGGCGGCTACCGCCTCTGAGCGTCGGCCCAGACCGGCCACCGGGGCCATGAAGGGGCTGCGCATGAGGGCGACGGCGAGCAGGGCCGCTCCCGCCACCATGAAGTACATGCCCTCGTAGTCGACGGCGTCGGCGATCACCCCGAGCAGCAACGCGCCGGCCGAGTTGGCGAGGTCGCCGAACGTGGTCACCGTGGCGACGACCTTGGAACGCTCGTGGTCCTCGGCCGAGTCGACGGCGATCAGCATCAGGAGCGGGACGTTCCACGCCATCCCCGCGGCGATGACGAACGCACCCACGTAGAGCTGTCCGGCGCCGTCGGCGGTGGCGAGGATGACGGCACCGGTCGCGACGACGGTGTGCGACACCGAGGCCAGGTTGCGGCGGTCGAAGCGGTCGATCACCCAGCCGCCGGCGAACCGCAGGACGAGGGTGGTGCCCGAGTAGGTGAGCAGCAACCAACGCGCCTCCTCGATGCCGAACTCCTCGCTGTAGTCCTGGATGAACCCGTTGAAGCCCATGAAGGTGATGAAGATCAGGAGGTTGACCAGTCCGATCCGGGCCGCGACCGGGTGGAAGACGTCGCGGAGGCCCTCGGCCGGCCGGACCTCGTCGGGCTTCGTCTCCGGCAGGACGAGTGCCACCAGGGCCGAGAGCCCAGCGGCGCCCGCCGCGACGGCGAACGTCCAGGCGAAGCCGTGGGCCTGGAGCATCGATTCGCCGAGGATCGGCCCGATCGCGAAGCCGACGAACACCGCCACGGAGAACGTCGAGAAGACCCTGGCGCGGTGTCGAGCCGAGGGCATCTCGGTCGCGGTGGTCGCCTGGGCCAGGTACATCAGCGAACTGCACGCGCCGGTCATGATCCGCACGAGCAGGAGCACCCACAACTCGCCGGTGTCGGCGGCGGGAACGTGGAGGAGTTGGAACACCGCGATGCCGAGCGCCCCACCGATCATCAGCGGGCGTCGCCCGATTCGGTCGGATGCGACGCCGGCGACCGGGCGCACGAGCAGCATCCCGAGGGCGAACACCGCGAACGCCAGCCCGATGTCGGTCTTCGACCCGCCGAGCTCGTCCTCGACCAGTCTGGGAAGCACCGGGAAGGAGATCCCGGCCACCGTGAAATAGGCGATGCCGGCTGCGAACAACGCCAGGACCCGAGGTGTGTAGGCGCGCTCGCTCACCACCAGCACCGTAGGCCGTGGCGCCCGTTTCCACGATCGTGCACACGTGACCGCCACGGCACTAGAACACACTGCGTGCCCGTCGACCCCGACCAACAAGCCGCCGACATCCGTCGGTTCCACAAGTGGGCTCGGCGGATCCGCCGCCTGGGTCACCTGCTCCGCCGGATCTCGTACCATCCGCCGGAGATCGGCGACGAGATCCCCCGCCGGGTGGTGATGGTGGCCAACCACCGGAGCCTGTCCGACGTCTTCGTCGCCATCGAGGCGCTCGCCCACTACGACTTCCCGGCCCGATGCCTGGTGCGCGCCAAGTACTTCGAGGCCCCCGGCGCGGGACGATTCCTCCGCACCCTCGGCTGCATCCCGGCCGGCGACGGCAAGCGACAGTCGATCGAGGTCGCCAAGGAGACGCTCGAGGCCGACCGACCCGTCGCGGTGATGATCGAGGGCAAGATCGTGCCCCCGGATCGACGCGAGGCCGACGGACTCGGCGAGATCCGCCCCGGGTTCATCGAGATCGCCCGCGCCGGCAAGGCCGACGTGTTGCCGATCGCCCTCGTGAACACCGAACACATCTGGCGCAGCCGGGGCAGGTTGCCCCGCATTCCGTGGCGCGGACGGCCCCACATCGAGGTCCACACCGGCCGGCTGGTCGAAGTCGAGGGCCGGTCCGACGAGGAGATCATGGCCGACACCCGTGCGATGATCGCCGGGTACCTGGCCGAGGCCCAGCAATCCGAACTGCGCCGCGCCTGACCCGAAGGGGAGACCCCGTCATGGGAACCCAACCCAACATCCTCATGATCGTGTCGGACGAGGAACGCCGCAACGGCTGGCTCGCGGGCAAGGCCGACATGCCGGCCCATGACCGACTCGCGGCCGACGGCCTCACGTTCAACCGCTACTACACCCACTCGTCGCCGTGCTCGCCCTCGCGGGCCAGCCTCTACACGGGCAGCTATCTCGCCCAGCACGGGGTGTCGGACAATGTGTCGTTCCCCGCCCACACGGCCCTCGATCCAGCCATCCCGACCATCGGCAGCCTGCTGGTGGACCAGGGGTACTACTCCGCCTATCTCGGGAAGTGGCACCTCTCCCACGAACACATACCCGAGATGACGCGCCACGGCTACCAGGACTTCCGCGGCAACGACATGCACTACACCGGGGCCGCGTGGAGCGGAAGGTTCTTCGACCCGATCATCACCGCCGACGCGATCAACTGGCTACGCGACCACGCCCACGACGACCGGCCGTGGCACCTCACCGTCGCCCTGGTGAACCCCCACGACATCATGTGGTACCCGATCGACCATCCCAGCTATCAGAAGACCAACCCGGAGGACGCCAAGGTCTTCGAGTTCATGCGCAACCTCCGGATGGAGGGCGTCCCGGTCGAACCCATGTCGGAGGATTACGCCGAGCGCTTCGACACCCTGCCCGAGAACTTCCACGACGACCTCCACACGAAGCCCGAGATCCAGCGGGCGTGGCGGCAGGTCCGCAACCACGAGCACTTCGTCGGCACGATGGATCTCGCCGACGAACGATCCTGGCTCCGCCAACTCGACTACTACGCGTACCTCCACGAAGAGCTCGACAAGAACCTCGCCGAGCTGCTCGGGACCCTCGACGAGCTCGGGATCTACGACGACACCGTCATCGCCTACACGTCCGACCACGGCGATGCGTGCGGCTCCCACGGGCTGCGGGCCAAGTTGCCCTGCGTCTACGAAGAGGTGATGGGGGTGCCGCTGACGATCAAGGCACCGGGGATCACCCAGCCTGGCACCGAGACCGATGCCCTCGCGACCCATGTCGACCTCGCCGCGACCCTGTGTGCGCTCGGCGGGGTCGATGTCGACGACACGCCGTCGTTGTCCGGCGTCGACCTGCGGCCCGCGCTCGCCGACCCTGGCGCGTCACCCCGTGACCACGTCTTCTTCAGCCAGGACAGCGCCCAGTCACCACTCATCCGCAGCGTCCGCTATGCCGTGCGCGGCTTCTTCGACGGCGCGACCAAGTACGCCCGCTACTACGGCATCGGCGGCGGCATCGAACGCGATGGCCGACCGGCCGAGTCACCCAAACTCTTCGACGTCGATGCCGCGTTCGAGGATCACGATCACGAGTGGTACGACCTCGACGAGGACCCCCACGAGCTCGTCAACCTGGCCAACGACCCGAGTCGCCGCGACGAACTCCGGGCCAACTTCGCCCGCCTGCTCGACATCGAGGCGGCCGAACTCGGCGCCCCGCAGACCTAGTACTCCGACGGTCGGGGATCCATGTAGACGAGGAGCCGACCGAGGTCGTCGGAGGTCGTCAACTTGATGTTCGAGCGGGGCGATTCGACCAGTCCGATGTTCGCGCCGAGCCGTCTCGCCATGTCGAGCGTGGTCTCTCCCGACTCGCCTCCGCGCATCTCCTCGGCGATGCGCCGCAGGAGGCTGAGGCGGTAGGCGGTGGGGTCGACGGTGAACCCGGTGATGTCTCGCGAGATGACCCAGTCGAGGTTGTCGTTGGCCCGCACGAAGGTCGTTTCGTTGGACCGCACGAACGCCTGCATGCCGTCGTGCTCGCCGATGCCGTCGACGATCGCCTCGATCAACTCGTCGGGGGTGTTGGGCGAGGCCGCGTTGCGCAGGATCGCGGCGGCGTCGGGATCCATGTCGTCGGGAATGGCGGCGATTCCCGCCAGCACCGACTCGCGGCGCGTGTCCCCGCCCACCACCATGTCGATCTCACGGCCCGGAAGGTGGTCGCGGATGTGACCGGCGATCTCCTCACGGGCGGACTCGCCGACGACCGTGACCACGTGATGCCCGAGCCGGGTGTGTTGGTCGAGGGAATGGATCAGGACGGGGCGGCCCAGCAAGGGGAGGAGTTGCTTGGGACGATTCGCGCCGAATCGACTTCCGGTCCCGGCGGCGAGAACGATCGCAACCGGGCGTGGTCCACTCACGGCATCCCGAGAACGGCGTCGATCGTGGGCGCGAGCGCATCGGCCAGGGAGGGCATTCGCGGGGCGGCGAAGGCAATCATGCGCTCGGCATCGGCGAGGGTCACCGTGAGCGTCCCGTCGCGGGGTTCGCGATAGGAGACCTCGAGGTCGCGGCCGGCGACCGCCGAGAACGTGCGGGTCAGGTCGTCGAGGGTCGTCGCCTCGCCAGAGCCGCAGTTGAGCGAAGGCGGCGGCGTGCGGTCGGCGAGGGCGGCCGCGACACAGGTGTCGACCACGGTGTCGATCGACACGAAGTCGCGCACCGTCTCGGGGCTTCCCGGGAGAACCACCCGTCCACCGTGGCACGCCGCGTCGAGCAGTGCACCGACATAGCCGGTGTTGGTCGGCTGGCCCGGACCGAAGACGGAGAACGGACGGATGGAACACACCTCGAGCCCGTGGTCGGCCGCGAACCGGACGCCGTACTGCTCGGCGACGACCTTGCCCAGCGCGTAGGCATCGATGGGGACCACGAGGTCGTCCTCGTGCGACGGTCGACCCTGGTTCTCGCCGTAGACCTTGGCGCTCGACAGGTTCACGAGGCGGGGGACCCCGTACTCGACCATGGCCTCCAACAGTCCGAGGGTGCCGGAGACGTTGACCTCGATGTGACGCAACGGCTGCGACTCGACCTCGTCGACCTGGTGCACGCCGGCGCAGTGCACGACGGCATCGACACCCTGGAGGTGGTGCGTCCACTGATCGCGGTCGAGGATGTCGGCGACCACGATCTCGGGCTCACGATCGAGCGCGCGGGCAGCCAACCCGGGAAGGGTCACGGCGCCGAACCGGGGAAGATCGACGACGGTGACGCGTACGCCTTGCTCGAGCAGCGTCAGGCCGACGTGGTGGCCGATGAAGCCGACCCCTCCGGTGATGAGGACGTGCACGGGGCGAGGCCGGTCAGTTCGTCCGTCGGCTTCCCCACCCGGCGATGTTCGGGCCGGGAGGAGGCAACGTCGGAGTGGTGCGCCGTTGTTCGAGATCCTGCGAGCGACGAACCAGCTCGGCTTCCCACTCGACGAGCTCGGCTTCACGGTCGCGCAGCGTCTGCTCGCGAAGGTCGAACTCACCGTCGCGAAGATCGATCTCGTCGTCGCGGAGATCGATCTCGGGATCAGCCGGCCCGTCGTCGGCGGCGCTCTCTCGCTCGTCGATCGTGGTGATGGCCTCGTCGACCAGGCGCTGGGCCTCCAGCCGCTCGGCCTCGATCACGGCACGGAGTTCGCCGAGTTCGCGCTCGGCATCGCCGACCGCTGCGAGGCGACTGTCGGCCTGCTCCTCCAGGTCGATGAGTTCGGCTCGGCGGGCGGCCACCTGACCCTCGTGCTCACGCACGCGTTCCCACGCTTCCGCGAGGCGCTCGGCTTCGGCCTCGGCGGTCGCGGCGATCGCCCCCTTGGCTTCGACGGCCTCGCTCGAAGCCTTGGCCCGGATGGCCGCTGCTTCCGTTCGTGCCTCGCGGACGGCGGCTTCCATCCGCGAGAGATCGAGTTGGAGCCGTTCGTGAGCCCGACGAGCGTCGGCGACTTCGCTCAGCGTCGTCTCGAGGGTGGCGTTGGCCGACTCGATCTGGGCCCGCATCGCGTCGATCGCCTCGCGCTTCTGCTCGTGGAGCAAGGTGACCACCCGGTTGGCGGTGGCCTCGCCGCACTCGCGCCGAATCGCCTGGGCGACGCGGGTGATGATCACGCCCCACTCCCCCGCTTCGAGGGCTTCGTTCTCGTCGAGTGTGGTCACAGCAGGGCTCGTTCCTTGTCGCGACCGCGTTGGCCGGCGAGGTAGATCGGGTGGCTCGCCCGCGAGCGGTTGGCCACGAGGCCGACCAGGTTGGCGCCCGAGTTGCGAAGAAGGTCGATCGTCAGCTGGAGCTCTTCACGACGGGAGTCGGCGGGGTCGTACACGACCACCACGGCATCGGCCTGCAGGGCGACGAGACGGGAGTCGGACGTGCCGAGGGTGGGCATCGCGTCGACGATGATGAGGTCGTAGGCATCCGAGAGCTGCTCGAGGGCGAGCCCGAAGCGATCCGACCGCAGGAGGTCGCTGGCCGAATCCGACTGGGCACAGTCGATCACGTGGAGGGTGGGGAGATGGGTGGGGATCAACACGTCTTCGATGGCCGCGTGGCCGGCCAGGAGATCGGTGAGCCCCATGCCCCGATGCTCGAGCTCGAGCCGATCGACGACCGAGGGGTTGGCGAAGTCGGTGTCGATGACGAGCACCCGGGTGCCCCTCGAGGCCTCGGCCTGCGCGACGTTGACGACGGTCTGGGTCTTGCCGACGCCGGCCCGATCCGAGCTGAAGACGATGCTCTGGAGCGGGTTGGACACGTTGCTCAGCCAGAGGCTGTTGAGCAGGACCTGGTACCCCTGGAGTTCCTTCGGTGACAGGTCGGCGAAACGCTTGATGCGGCCCGGCGCGCTGCGCTCGCTGCGGATCTCGCCGATCGTGGCCATCACCGGGGTCTCCACGAGACGGGCCAGCTCGGCCCCGTCGAAGGGACGGCTGTCGAGCAGATCCCGCAGGATGGCGAGGATCGCACCGACGATGAGACTGACCACCACGGCCAACACGATGTTGCGGGGGATGTCGGGCGAGATCGGCGAGGATGGGGCCTCCGGCCGGCGAAGGAGCACACCGATCGACTCCGGATCCTCCAGATCGACCAGCAGACCGCGGAGTTCCGCGATCCGGACGTCGAGTCGGCCGATCTGCGAGCTCAGGCCGTTGAGCGTCGGCTGTCGTTCGGCCACGAGGAGCTGATACGTGGAATCGGCAGCCAGCCGGTCGATTTCGCTCACCGCCGCGTCGACGGCGAGACGGGCCTCCTCGAGTTCCTCGTTGATCACCCGCCGATCGGCGGCGACATTGGCCCGCGTGGTCTCGACCGCTTCCAGTTGCTCGCTGAACGCAGTGCGGAACTCGTCGAGCCGTGCCTGCAGGTAGGTCTCCGCGGCCGCTTCGGCCCCGATTCGCGCGAGCTCGGCTTCCGGTGCTTCGACGGTGAGGGCGATCACGTTGATCTCCTCGGTCTTCTGGGCGGAGGCCTGGGCCAGGAGCTCGGCATCGACCTCGGCACGGAAGCCGGCAGCCTCCTCGACGGCGTCGAGATACTGGTCACGCCTGAAGTAGGCGAGTTCGGCAATCGGCTCGCGGAAGAGCTCGTCGTCGCGCTGCTGGAAGAGCGCCTGGTTCTCCTCCGTCAGCACCTCGACCACGGCGCGTGACGAGTAGGTCGCTTCTCGTGTGAAGGAGATGATCGCGACGAGTCCCACGACGAGGACGATGGTGCCCGCGACCCAAGGCCAGCGCCTCCGGAACAGGGCGACGTAATCGCCGAGTCCCAGTTCCTCCGAGTTCTGTTCCACGAGTGTGGACTCCCACTTCCGACGGCCAGCAACGAAACGAAGATAGCACCCTGTGGAAAACCTCCCGCAAGGGCCGTATGGCTCAATGGGCCGAGGTGGGACGGAGCCAGGGCCTCCATGCCCGCTCCGAACCATGGGTGGTAAGGCCCATGGCCACCGGTCACATCATGGGCGACAATTCGTCTGTACTGTCGTCGGCGCTAGCGTTGGACGAATCCACTCGGCGGAAGCAGCCGCATCGATGTCCACAATCCAGGCGAGAGCGACGGCGGTGCGGCACGGGTTGCTCGCCGCGTCCGCTCACTCGTCGGGCCCGGCCGACTCGACGCCGACCACCTCCGTCGCGCTCTGGCTCTTCCTCGCCGCGGTGTTCCTGATGCCGCTGCAACTCGAGATCGAGAGCTTCAAGGACGCCACGGGAACCCGTCTCCCTCCCGGCGATGCCCTCCTCGCACTCTCCGTGCTCGCCGCGCCGCACACGGTTGTCTTCCGACGCCAGCGGATCACCTTGCTGCCCCTCGCGATGATGGTGATGCTCGCCTGGGGATTGTTCATCGCGTTGGTCTATGCAGGGGGTGCCACCGACCACGCCTTCACCGTGAAGTTCATCGGAGCCGCCGTCCTCGCGATCTGGGGTCTCGTCACCATCACCCACGTACGGGCCGGTCACGGCACTCGGATCATCCGGGTCTTCCTCGTCGGCATGGCCTTCTGGGCGGTGGTCTCCTTCGTGGACTGGCGCTACGTCGACTTCCTGGGATTCGTCGACCCGAAGACGCCGACCCGATTCGGGGGGACCCAGTTCGATCCCAACAACGCGGGCGCCGCATTCGCCGTCGCCCTCGTGATGCACTGGAAGTTCGGTCATCGCGTCTTCGCCACCCGGTGGGTGCGGTTCCTCGTCGGCGCCGTCTTCGTGGTCGCCCTGTACTACACGTTCTCCCGCGGTGGCTACATCAGCCTCGCGGCCGGCGCCGCCGTCGTCCTGCTCTTCGACACCGTCCGCACCGGACGGTGGCTGCGCTACGCACTGATCGGCGGGTTGATCGTGGTGGGTACGTTCGCGATCGGCGTGATCGGCGACTCCATCGACGAGTTCGAACGTCGGCCCGACAACATCAACAGCCGCGACGAGATCCTCGACAAGGGGCTCGATCGGTTCGTCGACTCGGGCGGACTCGGTATCGGCCTGGGCACGTACCGAGCCGAGACCGACACCATCGTCCACAACACCGCGCTCGGCCTTCTCGTCGAGATGTCCGTCGTCGGACTCGCGTTCTTCCTCGCCCTCGCGATCATCCCGCTGCAGGAAGGCCTGAGGATTCGATCGTTCGATCGCGACCTCGCGCTGGCGATCATCGGGGGCCACACGGTCATGGTCGTTGCGAGTGGCGGAATCGAGGCCATGTATCAACGTCAGTGGTGGCTCGTCATCGGCTTGGCGGCAACCCCCGCCGCCGCCCGAGCCATCGGCCGCCCGAGGGGGGCCGACCCGCTCGACGTGGCAGCCGGCGCTCACCCATGAGCGACTCACCCATGAGCGACGAGTCCCCCGATCCGAGTGCGGTGATCTTCGTCGGCGGCTGCGACCGAAGCGGCACGACGATCGTCAGTCGGCTGATCGCAGAACAGCTGGGGCTGATCATGCTTCCCGAGGCGTACTTCCACGCCGTGGCGTTCCGCCGGTTCGGGGCCGATGTTTCCGCCCTGGTCGCGCTGCGCCACTGGCGACGCCGCAGCTGGGGGCTCTCGGTCGACGACGACCGCCGCGACATGCGACTGGCCCCGTACCTGCGCGAGTGCATGTCCGACATCCAGGAGTCACGCCGCGGGCGGCGCACGCCCCTGCGCACCGTCGAGAGCACTCCGGAGAACATCGAGATCGGATCGACGCTCCTCTCCGAGTTCGCCGACGCGACCCTGGTCCACGTCGTGCGCGACCCACGGGCCGTCGCCGCGTCGCTGCGGGCCGCCGACTTCGGGCCCACGACCGTGCAGGAGTGCGCCCGCTTCTGGAAACAACGGGTGGCCAGCGGACTCGCCCTCGAGACCTCCCAGCCCGATCGGGTCGCTCGGGTGCGCTACGAGAGCTTCCTCGCCGATCCGACCGACCTGCCCGGACCCTTGGCCGGCGTGGCCCCGAGCCGCGACTTCACGTTCGAACCCGAGCGCGACGCGATTCTCGACCCGACCAGTCGGCAGCTGCAGACCCAGGCGCTCGCCGCGGTCGACACGAGCCGTATCGACGGTTGGCGGTCCATCCTCACGCCCGAGGAGGTCGGCATGATCGAATACGAGTGCCGCGAGCTGATGGTCGCGTTCGGCTACGAACTCGAGGGTTCGCCAGACGCCAGGACGTCGACGCAACGGCTCCTGACGTCGACCCGGTCCGCGCTCGGCGAACTCACGACCGGATCGTTCCGCCGACTAGTGCGGGTGGCGCGAGCTCGGGTCCGGCACCGCTGACCGGGGGGCGTCTCGGAAGAAGACGAAGTCCGACACATAGGTCGCCGGAAGGACACCCGACTCGAACCCCTCGCCGCTGTAGTTCGATGCAGAGAGTTGGTCGACCTGGTCGCGGGTGACATCGAAGTCGTCGATGGGCACGAGCCCGCCGTCGCGGATGAAGAAGCCATGGGGAAACTCGGTGGCGAGGTCGTCGATCGTGGCCGCGAGCGCATCGACACCACAGTGCCGGGCTTCGATCTCGATGATGAGCGTCGGCACGTCGCCCAGGCAGCCGCGCATGCCCTTCAGCACGTTCCCCTCGAGACCCTCGACATCGATCTTCACGACGTCGAAGGGCCCCGACGCCTGCCAGATGTCGTCGACCGTCGCAACCGGCGTGATCTCGACCATGGCATTGGCGAGGCGCTCGCGCCCGGTCGCCAGCCAGTGCATGGGATTGCCGTCGCGATCGAGTGGAACCGAGAGGTGCATGACGCCCGCGACGGCGTCCACCGCGGCGGGGAGGAAGACCCGGCCGGGGGCGGACGTCGCCCACTTGGAGAGGCGCACGCGGTGGGTCGCGCCGGGTTCGACCGCGACGACCATCCCGTCTCGACCGACCCGGCCGGCCGCGACGGCGGCGTAGTCGCCACGATTCGCGCCGATGTCGAGATACCGCCCGCCGGGTTCGAGGTGCGTCTCCAGCAGGTCGACGATGACGTCGCCTGCCCGCCGGCGCCGAAGGATGGCCAAACGAGACGGCAACCTGACGAGGACCCGGTGGATCAGCCGGCTGACGGGCCCAAGTGACCGAAGTTTCTGAAGCATCCGCCGCTCGTTCATCGGGAGAGTGAATGGCCCACGCGGGATACCACCTCGTCCCAGTTGTATACCCGTCGGTAGACCTGCGCGGCAATGTCGCGATCGGCGACGTCGAGCGGTGCCCGGGCCAGGCCCTCACGGAGGAGACCGACGAGCTCATCGTGGCTCGCGAAGAACCGCACCCCACCGAGGTCGACTTCGCGGAAGATCGGGGTGTCGCGACAGATCACCGGGGAACCACAGGCGCGAGCCTCCGCCACCGGGAGTCCGAATCCTTCGCTGTGCGACGGCACGACCGTGACCGTGGCCTCGTTGTAGAGCGCGACCAGCGCTTCGTCGGAGACATCGGAGACCAGGTGCACCCGTTGGGGCGGGATCCCCTCCGAGGTGAGCACCTCGAGGGCGCGGTCCCGCCCCCGGGTCACGACGGTGAGTCGGGCATCGGGTTCGTCGAGCGCGGCGAACGCCGCCGCGAGGTCTTCGAACCCCTTGTTCGCGTTCATCGAGCCGACATACAGGATCGAGGGACGGTCGGGGGTCGACGCACCCGGCTGCACCGAGAAATGCGGCTCGACGCCGGCTCCCACGTTGACGATGGTCGGTCCCTCGTCGGCGAGCCATTCGCGGATCGCATCGGCGCTCTGCTCGCTGATCGTGAAGATGAACTCCGCGCGCCGCGCGCCACGGCGAACGACGGTGTCGTAGTACGCGCGGTAGTAGCGGGGAAAGCCGAGCGACGGGTCGCGCTGCATCAACCCGTAGATGAAGATCGAATACGGGACCGAACGCAGAAGCGGGCTGCTGAACCCCATGCTGAGGAAGTAGTCGGCGTCACCCGTTCGCCGAAGGGCGCCGGAGATCTGCACCGGAGCGAGCGGCGTGCCGGCGCGCCCCTCGAGCGGGAGACGGCGGAGGCCCAGACCCTCGGTCACGTGATGGGCGTACCGGCCGATGCCGGACATGCCCTCCCAACGAGGGTCGGTGTAGACGGAACGGTTCAGACGGATCTCAGGATCATGCCCTCTTGGGCGTCGAGTGTCACCGAGGTGACCAGATTGCCCGCAGGGTCGCGCATGGGTTCGTCCGGTGTGTAGGTCACCGGCCCGTTGCCGGGCTCGTTGAGGAGTACGACACCCTCGGTGAACTCGCGGACGAAGAGTCCGTCGTGGTAGGTCCGATCGGCGATCGCGTGCCCGAGATCGACATCGAACTCGCTCCACCAACCGTCGGGCGAACCCATCGACTTGCTGTCGGTGCTCACGAGATCGTTGCCGTTGTTCACGAGCAGCAGGGCGGCGAAGTTGTAGCGCTGCTCGGCTTCGTTCGTCGCCGACCGATCGACGAAGATCACGTTCGTACCGAGGGCATGGATTCGGTCGATGTTGTCGAAGAAGGCGAGGAGCGAGAACTTGCCCGCACCGCCTTTGAGGCCGCCATCGTTGACCCCCCGCTCGAGCGAGATGTAGTCGGCTGCCCGGATCGCCCGGTTGACGTACTGGTTCGAGAACGTCGGCGCATCGGCATACCAGATCGTGTTGTGGACGATCTCGAGTTGGGGGAACTCGGCCCGCAACTGCTCCAGGAACTCCGCGAGGTATCGCTGCCAATCGGCCAGCGTCAGGGCGACCCCGGTGCGCGGATCGATCGGGGTCGCCTCGTTGCCGTTCTGGTCGCCGAAGCGCCACATGAAGTTGACGTCGTCGAGCTTCAGTCCGGTGTAGCCGCGCTCGACCAGGTCTCTCACCTGCTCGACGAAGTCGGCACGGTACGCGGGGTTCCCGACATCCCCGGCGAAGTGGGCGCATCCGCCGCCGCACCCGAACGGGATGTAGACCGGGTCGCCGTCCGCATCGCGCAGGACCCATTCGGGGTGATCGACCGATCGAGCATCGGATGCCGTGTCGGTGCTGATGCCGTAGGAGTTGCGGTAGGCCCAGACGTCGGAGAACGACTCGAGACGCGAGTCCCAGTAGGGGACGAACACGATGGCTCGGTCGACGTGCTCCTCGAACCAGGACCAGTGACCCCCCGAGGTCCACTGGTTCCACGACGAGTTCGCGGTCACCACGAACCCGGCGGAGCCCTCCGAGCAGCACACGGCCCCGGTCGAGTCGTCGGAGCCGGCGCCTTCGGACCGGAGCTGGTTGTAGAGGCGGATCAGGAACGCAGCCATCTGCTCACGCGTGACCACCGCCGCGGGCGAGTACTGCGTCGGCGAGGTGCCGGTGGTGATGCCGAGTCCGTAGATGCAGCCGACGGCCTCGACCGCGAACGAGGAATCGGGGACGTCGGTGAACGGCGTGGCGCCCGGCGTGCAGCTGTTGTCGCTGACCTCGTCGTAGAAGCGGGCCAGAAACGCAGCCATCTGTTCTCGGCTCACCGGTGCCCGTGGGGAGTACCGGGTCGGACTCGTCCCCGCGGTGATCCCGAGTCGATACATGCATCCGATCGGTCCGGCCGCGTACGAGGCGGCGTCGACGTCGACGAACGGTGTGGCGGCCGGGCTGCACGGCTGTGGGACCAGGACCTCGTAGAGCCGCCCGAGGAAGGTCGCCATCTGCTCGCGGGTGACCGTCGCCCGAGGGCTGAACGTGGTCGGCGAGGTGCCGGCGGTGACGCCGAGGGAATAGAGCGCCTCGATCGAGGGCTCGGCGAACGAATTGCCGATGTCGTCGAAGGGTGTCGGGCCGGTGGCCGCCGCCGTCTCCGCGGGGAGCAGGAGCGCCGCGATCAGCGCACACGTCATCATCGTGTGGCTGAGTCTGCTCAGTCGCTTCATGCGGACCCCTGGACGAACTCGGCACAAACCCGAGAAGGCACAGGGCCATCCCGTCTCAGCTTGTATCGGCACCGCCCGTGCCCACTTGAGCGTGCAACCTAGCGGACGCGGATCCCGTCGTGGCGGCGGCCACCGGCGCCGACCCTCACCGGGCACCGGCCTAAACTCCGCCGGTGCAACTGAGGAAGTCCTTGCTGAGCCGCGGGTCGACGCTGGCGTTCGACCAGATGCTCAGCAGCATGTCGAACCTGCTGATGGGCCTCCTCGCGATCCGCTCTCTCGGGCTCGACGACTTCGGCGCGTTCTCGACCGTCTACGTCGCCTACATCCTCGTTCTCGGACTGATCCGCGCCGCCGTCGTCGATCCGTACATGGCGGGGATCTACGCGCATGACGAGCCGCACGACCGTCTGCAGCTCGTCCTCATCTTCGGTCTGGGCGGCTTCGTCTTCGGGCTCGTCGCGGCCGGGTCGATCCTTGCCCTCGACATGTCGAGCGTGACCGTCGCCCTGCTGCTGGTTCCGACGATCACCGGCGTCTTCGTGCTCGATGCCGTGCGCTACATCGGCTTCAAGGTGCCGGCGATGGCGGGTCCGTGCGTCGCCGATGGGATATGGGTGGCCATCGCACTGGTGGCGCTGCTGACCGTGGGCGACGAGCTCACCGTCGGCGAGGTGCTCCTGCTCTGGGCCGGAGCCGGCACGGTGGGACTCCTCGTCGCGATTCCCTTCGTGCCGCGCATCGAGTTCGGTCACGTTCGCTTCGATGCGCTCACCACGCACCGAAAGCTGCGGACCGCATACGCCCTCGACTATTCGCTCTCGAGCGGCGTCGGCCAGCTCGGCGCCCTGCTGCTCGGGGTGTTGTTCGGGTTCGCGGCGCTCGGATCGTTTCGCGCCGTCAGCCTCGTGATGCGACCGGCGACGACCGTCGTCACGGCGGTCCAGTCCGTTCTCCTGAACGAGTTCGACATGCGAACGCAGCGCCCCGGCGCGAACGTGCTCCGCTTCGCCCAACTGGTCGCGCTCGCCCTGTTGGCCATCTCCGTCCTCTGGTCGGCGTTCATCCTGCTCCTCCCGGAGAGTTGGTTGGTCGACCTGATGGGTCCTGACTGGCTGCGGGCGAAGAACCTCGTCCTGCCGGTGGCGGTCCTCAACTTCGGTCTCGTCGCGATCGTCCCGGCCCAGCTTCTGCTGCGCTTCCGACGGGCGTCCCGCTCGTTGTTGCAGGCGCGGGTGTTCGGCTCGATCGCGCTGATCGGGGGGTTGCTCGTGGGTGACTACATCGCCGCGGTTCGCGCCGCGGTCTGGGGGATGGCCCTGGGCGCGCTGTTGGGCGCCGCGGTGTTCTGGATCGCCGTGTATCGCACCCCGAGCGAGCGCTGAGGTCCGTTCACACGGAGAAGAGCACCGCGGCCTCACGCGGACCGAGCGTGATCGACTGGACGAGCCGGCCGTCGAGGGTGCGCATGATCTGTCCGAGCTCGATCGTCGTACGGGCGGCCCCCGGTTCGGTCAGGAAGACGGCGCCGCGGCTGAAGGCCCGTCGATGGACTCCGTCCTCGAATCGCCGTTCACCGACCGCCGCGCCCAGGTCCGTGTCGAACCCGCCCCACAGGGACGACGGCGAAACGTGGGAGACCACATCCGAGGTGATCGCGTCGTGGCCGTTGCTGGTGAGGAGGGCCCCGCCGAGGTTGTACTCCAGCACCGCTGCGGAGTCCGCCGCCTTGTCGACCAGGACCACGGCCGCACCGTTCTCGTGGATCCGGTCGATCATCGCCATGAACGACCGGATCCCCCACCGGCCTCCACCGCCCTCGAGGCCGCCATCGCCGTAGCCGCGCTCGAGGGCGATGACGTCGGCCGACCGGATCGCGCGGTCGATCAGGGGGTCGGCGAGTCCGGGCGAGTCGCTGAACCAGATGATGTTGTGCATGATCTCGAGGTCGGGGAACTCGGCCCGGATCAGTTCGAGGAACTCGGTGAAGTACCGACGCCAGTCCTCGAGTTCGAGCGGGGCGCCGGTACGCGGGTCGATCGGCGTCGACGGACCCCCGTCGACCGTGCCGAAACGCCACTCGAAGTTGACGTCGTCCAGCATCAGGCCGGGGTACCCGCGGTCCACGAGCCCCGCGACGTAATCGAGGAAATCGGCGCGGAAGCCTGGGTCGCCGATGTCGGCGGCGTAGCGCGGGCAGCCGCCACCGCAGGCGAAGGGGATGTACACGGCATCTCCGTTCGCATCGCGCAGGATCCACTCCGGATGCTCGATGGCGCGACGGTCCTTGGTCGTGTTGACCGAGATGCCGTATGCGTTCTGGTACACCAACACGTCGCGGTAGCTGTCGAGACGCGTGTCCCAGTACGGCTCGAACACCACCATCCGGTCGAAGGTGGCGCCGAGCCAGTCCCAGTGTCCACCGGAGGTGTAGCGGTCGTAGCTCGATCGAGCGTTGACGGTCAGGCCGAGGGTCCCCTCTCCGTGGGACAGCCACCGATCGGGTTGAGCCGTGGCCTCGACCACTGGCTCGACGGCCTCGGCGACCGGCACGACGACCTCGGCTTCCTCGACCGCCGGCCCTGCGACCGCGACCACTCGCTCGACGGCCTCAGAGGCCGGCACCACGACCTCGGGCTCCTGGACGACCGGCGCCGGAAGCTCACGGACGGCTTCCGTCTCGACCGTCCCCCCACGGACGGCCGCCACCAGCCCACAGGCCACCGCGACCACGAGGACCGCGGTGGACCGGGCGACACCCGATCGACGGGGCCTCGGGGCCTCGGGGTGCTCGACCACCGCTGATCTCCTGTTCGGGTTCCGCACCTGCAACCGGCAGGGCCACCGCGGCGCGGCAGGAGTACCCATCGGCCCGGAGCACCGTTGAGTTGACGAGCCGGCGGCGAGATGTCAGCCGCACTCCGCATGGCCGCGCGCACCGCCGCCGGCCCGACGCAGTGCGAGCCATTGGGCGAAGGCGAGGTAGGCACCGAACCAGGTCGCGACCGCGAACAGGACCGCACCCCACTCGAGCCCCCCGATCGAGAAACCCACCACGGGCAGCGTCCACTGGGCCAGGGTCGCCGCCCAGCGGGCGGCGAGACTCTCCCTCGTGGCGTCGGCGACGCGAAGCGCGATGAGCGGCGCGCGCCAGACCGAAAGCCCCACGAACCGCGCCCCCGTCGCGAAGAAGAGCGCGTGCGACACCTCCGCGATCTCCAGATCGAACGGACCGGGCGCGAGTTCGGCCATGTTGGCCAGCGCGAGCACGATCATCCATCCCGACGTCAGGGCTGCGGCGACCACGGCGATCCGGGCCAACACGCCCGGCGCGACGACATGGATCCCGTTCGCGCGAACCAGGGTCGGTACCAGGAACGTGGACAAGGCCACGTAGACGACGGAGAGCGGAGAGAACACGAGCACCGCGGAGGCGACCGCACCGCTCGATTCGGCACTCAGCATGACGGCGGCCAGGAGCAGGAAGACGACGTAGACGCTGCGGGCGAGCGCCGCCTCGATGCCGAGCCGGACGCTCTGCCGGCCGGCAACCGCGGTGAAGGTCGAGCAGTCGACCCCCCGGGCCGTCACCCCCCTCAGCAGCGTCGGGCCGGCGCTGACCGTCGCGCCGAAGAGCCACGCCCCCAGGTAGCCCACGGCCGACATGGTCCAGAGCCCGAGCGCATCCCCGGTTGCGGCAGCGACCACCACGAACAGCCACACCGGGAGCGCCACACGCAGCCACGAGCAGCATCGTCCGCACGTCGCCCCCCAGGAGCATCCCGAGCGACGCGAAGACGAGACCGAAGACGAGACCGATCGCGAGGGCGATGGCCGAAGCTCCCGAGAGAAACCTCGCGTGGCTTCCGCCCCCGTCGTCGCTCCCGCGGAAGTGCACGAGGATCGCTTCGCCCAGCGATCCCTGGACAACTGTCACCACGAGCTGGCACGCCTGGAAGATCAAGGCGAACCGACCGAAGGTCGCCAGATCGGACGAGGTCAGAACGAGCGCGGGCGGCAGGAAGTTGGTGAGGCTGGAGACACCCTGCGCACCGATCGTCGCGGACGCGTTGCGGATCGCGGCCGCGCCCTTCATCGCGAGGCGAACAGGCGCCGCGCTTCACGCTCCACGACCGCCCAGTGGACCCGGCCGACCGTGCGGAGACCGACCTGGGTCGCCAACCCGGCGAGTCCGACTCGCTGGGGTTCCTGCTGGCGCAGCCGCGCCTGCTTCCCGAGCTCCGCCTCGACGGCCGCGAGGTCGGTCAGGTCGGCGATCGGCTCGCAGACGGCGCGGAGGATCGAGCGCTCGGGCCACACGAGGTGCGACCCCGGGCGGGCGACCCATCGCGACAGAAGGCCGGCGGCGACCACTCGAGCCGCAGCAGCCGACACCGGCAGCACCGTGGCGGGGCCGAAGTCGAAGACCCACAGCTCCCCGCTCTTGGTCCAGCCGATGTTCTTGGGGTCGAGCCCCTTCCAGACGGCGACCTCGGGCGGATCGTGCGAGATCGTCCGTTCGTCGAGGATCGAACGCAGAGCCCGCCCGACCTGGCCGGCCGGCGCGGCGTGTCGGGGCAAGGCCTGGCTGATGGAGTCGATCGTGCTCATCTCGATGAACGGCGCCACCAGCAGCAGTCGTTCGTCGACTCGACCGAGGACGGGAACCACCCGCAGACCGTCGACGAGCGTGTCGGGCAGCGACGCGACGAAGTCGGTCTCTCCCCGAAAGCCCTTGTCGTGACGGCCGCCGATCCGGTCGGCGAACTGCTTCACGAAGTAGCGGGTGCCGTCGGCCGACTCGGCCCGTCCCACCCGAGACCAGTTTCGCTGCTTCACCGACTGGATCGTGAGTTCGCCGACCCCGTCGACGACGAGACGTTCGCGGACGGTGATCACGTCGAGCGGCGATGTCGGGCGCGGATCGTCCATCGTCATCGCCGTGCGCCGCGAGCCGCAGCCGGGCGTGGGAGTCGTGGATGGGTTGGCGTGCGATGCATGAGGGAGAACTCGGGAGAGCGAGGCTCACAGTACCGCTGACGAAGGATCCGACTGCGGAAGGCGTGACGGTCAGTCGGTCGACCAGACGGCCCTGCGGGCTTACACTCCATCATCGGCAGCCGGGCGTAGGGAAGTAGGACACGAATGGGCACCGGAGACCGCAGGGCCGCACGCGGTGCCGGCCCCCCTGGGGGTTCCGCCGACGATCTCGTGTCCATCGTCGTCCTGAACTGGAACAGCGGCGACCTCGGCGTCGCTGCCGTGGCTTCGGCGTTCGCCCAGTCATGGCATGCCGTCGAAGTGATCGTGGTCGACAACGCCAGCACCGATCACTCGCTCCGACTGATCCTCGACCGCCACCCCGACGTCGAGCTCGTCCAGAACGAGGCCAACCTCGGATTCGCACGCGGGATGAACAGCGGAATCGCCGTCGCCCGCGGCGCGTTCGTCCTTCCCCTCAACTGCGACGCCGAGCTCGACCCCACGTATGTCGAACGGCTGGTCGAGGTCCTGCGCTCCCATCCCGACGCGGCCGCCGCCGGCGGGCGCGTCTCATCGGGGCGGGTCGGAGAGTCGGGACCGCTCGCGGTCACGGCGACCATGCGAACCCGCAATCTGCCGGTCTCGGACCCGATCGCAGCCGACAAGCTCAACGGTGCGTGCCCGCTGTTTCGCCGCACGGCACTCGACCTCGTACGCGCCGAATTCGGTGGACCCTACGACGACTCCTACGACATGTACGGCGAGGACGTCGATCTCGCACTGACCCTCGGCGCACTCGGGTGGACGCTTCGCTACGAACCCGAAGCGCGCGCCACCCACGTGCGGTCGTACGGCTCGGCGCCGAGGGTGGCCGATCGACGGGGGCGTTTCCGTGTCTCGACGTTGGCGAACCGCCACCGCAACATCGTCCGCCACGCGCCCGCGCCGTGGCCGGCCACGACCCTCTTCGCGCTCGGACAGGACATGGGATTCATGGTCCTGCGGATCCTGGCCCGCGACCGCGACGCCGTTCGCGACGTGACGGCAGCCTGGCGCCGGGTGGTCCGGAACCTGCGCGCGGACCTGCGGAAGCGGCGGACGCTCAGGCGGCGGAAGGGCCAGGAGCCGAGGCGCTGAGCACCCTACGCACCGCGCCGACGTCGCTGTCGGCGACGACCGCAAACCAGGGCCCGCCGGCGATGCACCCGGCGAAGGCGCGTACGAACTCGCCGGCCACCACGTCGCGCTGAGCCCGGGTCACCCGCGGGCTCCGCAGCACGGCAGCCGTGTGGCGCAGCAGCGCGTCGGTACCCGGCGGCCATTCCTTGCGGTGCTCGGCGCGAACCCGCTGCGTCCATCGCCGAACGGCCGATCGGGACGGTTCATCGAGCGCGGCGAGCAGGCCGTCGTCGCCCGACAGCAGGCTGAGGTCCACGTCGACGCGACCGTCGAGGTCGGACTGCTCATCGTCGGGCCCGGCATCGTCGGACCGGGAGACGATCAGCGGCTCACGGTCGTCGGGGCGGAACAGGGTCGGTACCGAGTCGATGGTCCTCGCGACGAACGGACCCTCCGGGTCGCCGGCGAACTCGGGGGCGAAGGGCGCCTCCGGCCGGTCGAGGGTCGACACGAAGACCTCGGGGTCGTCGGCGAGCAACCGGGCGTAGTGTCCGACCTGCCAGCCCGATGCCGCCCTCGAGCGGGCCCGGGCCACGAGCTGCTCGGGATCGCGCTCGTTGTACTGCACGATCACGTAGCCGTCGACGAGCTCCCCGGGCCGGTGTGATCGAGGGATCACCTTGGAGTGCAGGGCGGGATCGAAGTCGCGGCTGCCGTCGTCGAAGAAGAAGCGCGACTCGGGGACCCCCGGCCACATGGTGTGGAGAACCCGCTGCCGCATGGGAACCCCCGACTTCCATCGTTGTTCGTCGTCGGGGTGGAGGAACGCGTGCGCGACCCGCACTCGCACCGAGGGATGCAGCGCCGGATGGCGGGCCGCCAACATCGGCCGCGGGTCCTGGTCGAGGAACTCGTCGGCGTGGAGCACGCCGATCCAGTTGTCGACCCCGTGGTCCCGGCGGATGCGGTCGAGGAGCACCTGCCGGGCACCGTCGGTCACGCCGTCGGGGAACCAGTCGGCGTCGCGGGCGTGCCAGCACACCTCGGGTCGCGCCGCGAGAATCGCATCGGTGCGGGCCACCCGATCTGGGTCGGTCGTGCCGTCGAGCACATAGATCCGATCGAACCAGCGCACCGCGCCGGCCAGGGTCTCGGCCAGGACGTCGTCCTCGTCGCGGATCATCATCATGCCGATCAGGCGGTCGCCGTCGCCCACGCCCCCCAGGCTGTGGAGCCGGCCCGGCCGGCTCCGCCGGACCAGGGCGGTCGGGTGATCCCGGAGCTCCCGGAGGCGGCCTCGGCCCGGGAGCCGACCGCGTCGGCGGGGCCATCGCCAACGTTCGCCGAACTGAGCCACACTGGCGCGGTGCCCAGTTCCCCTGAATCGCACGTGACGATCCTACTCTCGACGTTCAACGGCGAACGATGGCTCCCCGCACTCCTCGACTCGATTCGGGCACAGACGCACGGTGAGTGGACCCTCCTCGTCCGCGACGACGGGTCCACCGATCGCACCGGCTCGCTGATCGATGCCGCGGCGAACGACGACCCCAGGGTCCGTCGACACGACGACGATCTCGGCAATCTCGGTCCCGCGGCGTCGTTCATGATCCTGCTCGGACTGGTCGAGTCGGGCTGCTTCGCGTTCTGTGACCAGGACGACGAGTGGCTTCCCGACAAGCTCGAGCAGACTCTCGCGGCCATGCCCGGCGACCCCATCGCCGCGGTCTACACCGATGCCACGCTGGTCAGCGCCACGGGCGAGGTGCTCCATCCCTCCGCCCTCGCCGAACGCGGCCTCTCACCAGATCGCGCACTCCCCTTCGGCCAACTCCTCGTCAACAACGCGGCGATCGGCGCGACGATGGTCGGCACGGCCGACCTCGCGCGGCGGGCCGTCGAACTGGCCGACGACCGCCCCGTCCTGATGCACGACTGGTGGGTGGCGCTGGTGGCCGAGCACCAGGGAACGCTGGCGTGCCATCGGCGGTCGACCCTGCGGTGGCGACGGCACGACGCAACCGTGACCGGTGGGCGCCCGAGCGGGATACGCGGCCGATCGGCGCGGCGCCGCGAGTACCTGCGCTGGTCCATCGACGCCGGCCGCCGGTTGTCGAGCGCCGGCCATGCCGTCGACGCCGGCCACGACGCTGCCGCACGCGCGATCGGGGCGCTCGACCCCTCTGCGCCCGGTGTGGTTGCACTGTCCAGACTGTGGTCATCACACGGCGTGAGAGCGTGGCCGATGCGGCGGCAGTGGCCACTACTCCTCGCCGTCGCGCTGGGCCGAACGGATCAATGACGTCAGTTCCTCGCTCTGGGTCTTGCGCGAAACCACTCTTGGTGGCCACACTGTGGGCAACTAGTGGCAAAAGTCACCGAGAAGCCCGCCTTTCGCACCCAAGAGCCGGACGTTGAGCAACACCACCGACGCAACCTCACGGACAATCCATGTCGTCGACGAGCCCCGCGTCGACGGACCCCGTCAGCGGCGCTTCTACGAGCGGCATCTCAAGCGACCGATCGACGTCGTCGGGGCCGCCATCCTCATCGTGTTGACCGCCCCACTGACCGCGTTGGTGGCGCTCGCCGTGGCGGTCACGCTGGGTCGCCCGGTGATCTTCCGTCAGACCCGCGTCACCAAGGGTGCGGAAGACTTCACGATGTTCAAGTTCCGTTCGATGCGGCCCGAGGACAAGCCGATGGCCGACGGGCAGTACCACGCACCGAAGGACGACCCTCGCCACACCCGCTTCGGCAAGTTCATCCGCCGAATCTCGCTCGACGAGCTTCCTCAGCTCTGGAACGTGTTGCGCGGCGACATGAGCCTCATCGGCCCGCGCCCCGAGCTGCCGGCCGTGGTGAAGGCCTTCGATCTCGCCGGACACCCTCGTCACGAGGTGCGGGCCGGGATGACCGGGCCATGGCAGGTGTCGGAGTACCGCAACGGCTACGTCCACATGAACGTCCACGTCGACGCGGAGTACGTGGGCGACCTGACGTTCCGCCGCGACATGGAGATCGCGCTGCGGACGATCGGATTGTTCATCGGGCTCGGTCATCCGGCGCTGCCTTCGGAGCTCGCCGCGCCGCCTCACCTGCGGGCGCCGTCGGACAAGCCCTTGCGGGTCCTGCATGTCCTCGAGCCGGCCATGGCCGGCGTGCCCGCCTACGTGGAGAAGCTCGGGCGCGAGCTCCACGGCCGCGGGATCGACCAGATCGTGGTGACCACCGATCGACAGGAGTGGGCCTTCGACGAGTGGCCGACCCGGGTGATCCACCTGCCCTGGAAGCGCAACCTGCGCGACACGCTCGCCGTGTCGAAGACGATCCGTCAGCTCGTCATCGACGAACAGATCGACCTCGTCCACGCCCACGCCACCTTCGCCGGTCTCGCCACCCGGGTTCGCCGTCTCGGCGCACCCGTGATCTACCAGCCGCACGGATGGGGCCACCTGTCGATCCGGCGTCGTTCGGTCGCCCACGCAGTGCGCGCCGTGGAGAAGCGACTCGACCGGCACACCGATGTGCTCCTCACGCTCAGCGAGCACGAGGACGCCGACGCCCCGATCGCCCGCGAGACCCAGCGCGTGCGCCCGGTGGTGGACCTCACCGGGTTCGAGTCGCTCCCCGACATCGACCGCATCGAGACCCGCCTCGAGCTGGGGTGGGGACGCGACGAACGGATCCACATCTGTGTGGGCGAGCTCAGCCACCGCAAGAACCAGATGGCACTCGCCGTCGCGTGGACCAAGCACGCAGGTCCCCGCGACCGCCTCGTGTTCGTCGGCGACGGCGCGTTGCGGGGCGAACTCGAGGAGCTGTGCAGCGACCGCATCCAGTTGGTCGGCTGGCGCAGCGACATCGCCCGCCTGATGGGCGCGGCCGACTCCCTCGTCGTCCCGTCGCTCGGCGAGGGCTTCTCACTCGTGATCCTCGAGGCCTTGGCCTGCGGCCTCCCCGTCTTCTCCACCTCGATCGGTGGCACCGAGATCATCTCGCCCGCCGATGGCCGCGTCCTGACCACGCCCGACGAGGTCGTCCGGGCTGCGATCGCGTCGCCTCTGCCCGACGGTGGCCCCGAGGAGCGCCTCGCTCGCGCCGAGCGCCATCACAACGCGGCGTCGCTCGAAACGGTCGCCGACGACTTCATCGAGATCTATGCCCGCACCGTCGGACGCGAGCAGGACATCGTCGACCTCCGCGACGACCGGGCTCACGAACCGGTGCAGGGCCAGACCACGCCCCGCGCCTAGCTGTACGCGGCCGATCTCTCGACCCCCTGAGGTGCGGGACCGGTAACCTCGCCGGTGGGCCGCTAGCTCATCGGGTTAGAGCAGGGGACTTTTAATCCCAAGGTGCCGGGTTCGAGTCCCGGGCGGCCCACCAACCGAAACGCTCGGCTGGCGGCGACCCCTCAACGCCTCCGCACAGCTCACGAACGGCGCGATTCGCCATTCACGTCCCTGACGGCGGGTGTGCAAGCGCAAAGAGCCAGTAGATGGAAGCGCTGACAAGGATTGCTCGCCTGCCCCCGAATGCTGCTGGCGCTACCCCTATGGCTCCGAGGATCACGACACCGAATCGCACGACGGTCCGGTCTTCCTCCCATGACTCGGGCACTGCCGGAAGCCAGGCCTCCAACTCAAGCGGTTCTCTTGTTCCGAACAGGAGCAGGCCGCTGACGCCAACCGACAGTACGGCTGCAATCACAACCAGTCGTGGCCTACGGTTCATGAGGCACTCTCTCCGGCACGCAGCGAGGTGCAAGGGACGGGTGCAGAGGCGACACGATACTCCACTCACGCTCCCACCCTGGCCGCGTAGCGAGCATATCAGCCCCAAAGCGAAGGACTCTTACCGACAATCCCGCCGGCTAACCCAAGTCGATCTCGACGACTTCACCGGCGCGCCAAACCGGGAAACGAGCGCACGGACCGATCAGGTCTTCGAGGGAACCCTGCTTCGCACGATTGCCGCCGACCGCAACCGAAACGACCCCCCCATCTAGCGTGGCCTGGATCGCTGCCTCGACCTCCTGCTTTGCCGAGGCAGGCCATACGACAGCATGGCCGTCGACGAGGAGACAGTTGCCCCGGATCTCCGTAGTGCCGGTGAGACGGGCTCGCGCTGCACTCGGGCTTGAACCAACGAGATACGTGACGCCATCCTCCGTCTCCATGGCCACTGACACTGATTCGCCACGCTCTCCTTCATCGCTACTACAACCGCTCGCCCAGTGCGCTGCGCGCCGCCGTCGAGCCGACGACGTCGGAGAACAGGACGGTGGCCGTGGTGGGCCGGTGGTCTTCTGACACCGCGCCAGAGTACGGCACCGCTCACCTCGGCGTTCCACTGTCCAGAAGGATGCCTCTCGGCGAAGGCCGCCAGCGGCGGCCTCGACCCTCGTCAACCTGGGTTGACGACTCTCTCGTGCCGACGCTTCGGCGGGTCAGCCGCGCATGACGGCGAGGCGGCCGATCGCCCGCCGACTGATGCGGCTGGCCGCCACGGGGGCGACGTCCATGAGCGTCATCAGCTCGGCCCGGTCCAGCTCTCGCACCCGGGTGATGCCGGTGGTGCGGACCGTGGCGGTGCGGGGCAGCGCCACCGGTGCGGCGCCGGGTCCACCGGGGCGGGTGTAGAGCAGCGCCACTTCGCCGAAGAACTCGCCGGCGGCCAGGGTGTTGACGACCTCGCCGTTGACGACGACCTCGACCTCACCCTCGATGATGAGCGAGAAGCGCTCGGCCCGGGAACCCTCGGACACGATCTCGGCGCCGGGCAGATAGACGTATTCGGTGCCGAGATCACGCACTCGGCGGCGGGCACGACGCCCCACTTCGCCACAGACGCTCTCCCACCAGTACTCGTTGCCCGCCGTGGTCCGGACCTGGGTGGCGGTTGCGGGTGTGGTCGTGGTTGCGGTCATCGTGCTCCCCTTGCGGTGACTCGGCCGGCGCTTCCGGCTCGTGCCCGATGCGGACACAGTTGTCATCCAACCCGCTGCCCCGGATCCGTTCCGTGACGTGGGTTCCACACGGCGTGTGTCGTTGGTCACAGGGCCGCGTTCACGGCAGCGGCTCGGGCATCTACCATCGGGTCCGTGCCGTTCCGACAGATCTTCACCGTCCTGCTCGCGATGATCGTGATCCTGCTCGCCGCCCTGGTCGTGCTGAGCTGGGGCGACGACGACGGCGACACGGCCGATCCCACCGAAACCACGCTGGCGCCCGACGACGAATCGACCAGCACCACCAGCTCCACCACCACCACGCTGGCGCCGGTGACCACCTCGATCCCCGTCGACTGCGTCTCCGATCCCGACACCCCCGATACCGAGACCACCACGACCACCACGGGCGACGTGACCACCACGTTCAACCCCGACGGAGCCGACGATGACGAGACCGACGACGGCACCGACGACGTCGCCCTCGAGCCCACGCTCGGGCGCAACTCCTCGCTCAGCACCGTGGGCCTCGACACCGTCACCTTCGGGCTGACCGTCAACCAGGCCGAGCGGGCCTCCGGCCATCGGATGAGCAACTGCGAACCGGTCACCGACTGCTACCGGGTCACGCCCGACGGCGCCCCGACCGGCATCAGCTTCGTGGTCGACAACGGCACCATCGAGCGGGTCGACATCGTCGGCGACAGCCCGATCACCACGCTCTCCGGGGCCGGGATCGGCACGACCGACGAAGAGCTCGACGAGTTGTTCGGCGACCAGCTCGACCGCGTCGACCTCGGCGGCGGACGCACCGACGTCGTGTTCGTCCCCGCCGACGACAACGACCAGGAGTTCCGCGTGGCCTTCACCACCCTCGACGGTGCGGTCGAGTCGCTGCGGTCCGGGCGGGTGCCCCTCGTGCTCGAGACCGAGGCCTGCGCCTAGGAGAACGGGTCGGTCGGGAGCGAGCGCACGAACCCCAGGCACTCCACGACGACCGACCCGACACCACCCGGCACGAACTCGCCGGTGGCGAGGTCGAGATCCGTCACGAACTCGACGTCGACGAACTCGAGCCGTTCACCGTCGAACTCGAACGGCAGCACCCCTTCGAGGCGGGGTTCGAACAGCACCGCATCGTCGCACTCCCCCCCCTGGAGGCCCACGTAGGGCTCGGCCTCGAAGGCGCGGACACGACCCACCACGGGTTTGCCGTTGACATCCAGCCCGTTCACCGCGACCTCGACCTCGCTCGCGCCCCCGGCCGCGCAGACGGCGTCGAGCTCGTACACGGCGGGCCCGATCTCGATCACTGCCGACGACAGCGGCACCGTGGTCGTCGTCGTCGTCACAGTTGTGGTCGGGGCCCGGGTGGTGGTGGGCGCCCGTTGACCGGTGGGGCCGTCCTCCACCGAACACCCGGCCACGAGCAGCACCGCGGCGAGCAAGGCCGCCACGGCAAGGGTCGCCGACAGGGGCGGCAGGACGGGGCGGCGCATCCTTGCAGGGTAGAGCGGGTCAAAACGGGAAACGGACCGCCCGGTCGGCGGTCCGTTTCCAGATGCACTCTCGGGAGTCCAATCCGACAGGTGATCCGTTGCCGCTGAGCGGCGTCACCGGTACTACGCACGAGATGGGCCCGAGTCGCGCGATTTCTCGGATTTCTTCGCGACTGGGCCGAACGACCCAGTTCAGGACACGTCGGAGCGGTGGACCCGCAGCGCGCCCCGTGCCAGATGCGTGTTGGGCACGTGCACCGTGGTCCCGTCACTCTCGATCTC